>CARJLX010000001.1 GCA_949001935.1 uncultured Eubacteriales bacterium
CCGTTTAATTCAGTTGACAAATTATCAACTTTCAAAAGCTGATTGTTGATATATTCATTTACCAAAATTTGAAGATCCATATATACCTCATTTGTATTATAGCATAAAACTTCGCATTTTGCACCTTTTTAATATAAAAAATCCGCCTAAACAGACGGATTTACTTTAAATTTAAGACTGTTTGGCTTATCGGCAAAGTTCATCATCATAAACAGATAATTTTGTATCTCCATTTACTACATAATTTTCTTTACCTATACGTGCAGCTCCGTATACTTCTGCATTGTCGTAAACTTCGACATATTCCATGATTCCTGCATGTCCATAAACTTTTGCATTACCATAAACTTTTGCAGCATTAAAGATTTCTGCATTTTCAAACACTTTGGCTTTACCAAAGACTTCAGCATGTCCCGAAATATGTGCTTGACCTGAAATGTCAGCGCATTCATATACTTTTGCATTAGAGTCAACTCGCGCAAATTCTCGAATAGTGGCATCTCCATATACTTTGGAATCTTCACTAATCTCCGCACACCCAAACACTTGTGCATGCCCATAGACCTGTGCGCTTCCAAAAATTTTCCCTTTCTCAAAAATTTGTGCGTTTCCTGCAACTATCGCTTCCCCAGAAACGTGTGCGTCGTCTCTAACTTGTGCATTACCAAAAACAACTGCATCCATGCCAATCCAGCATGTGCCTTCTTGACTTAAATTGTCTTCACGCTCGATATATCCGCCTTTTGTGCCTTTTGCAACAAGAAGATAGCCTTTCTCGTCAACAATATCTTCCAAAGCTACAATACGGTGTAAAATTATTTCAGTCTTTCCTTCAATAATCTTAACATCTTCTTCATCTTGTGAAATTTGATATTTCATTTTTTCCTCCATACAAAAATATTTTATCATATTTGCTATTATTTGTCAATAGTTTGTTGATTTTCTTCTTCAATTTGGGGATTAAGGACAATTTCTTGTTTTTGTTTCTTTTCAAGTTTAATCCATTCAAGCATTCCATAGGCGTCATAGATTATTTGGAAAACATGATATATAATCATTGGAATAAAAGATAAATCTCCCTGCACCACAAGAAAGATCCAAAGGATAGGAACAATAAAGTCGTTTATCAAAAATGCAACTTGATTCCACTTACATCTTCTGATTAAAAGATAAACAGCGGGCAGCATTGACAAAAACGAAAAAGTGTTTGTCACAAGTTGATTTGTTTGCAGTGCTCTTAAAATAAAGAAAACTGCAACGCCAACACCAACAAAAGCGAGAGAAGAAAACAGCCATTCTTTCTTTGAGAGATTACTTCGCACAATGACAACATTCTCTTTTTTATCTCTGTGCGCAAGCCAATGGATAACGCCATAAATATACATAGGCAACATGATGATTAAATATAAAAGTGCTTCGCCATAAAACTTTTGTGTGTAGCAGATGAAGATATAAAAACAAAAGTAAACAACACCAATAAATTGCGTTGCAATTTTTCCTTTGGCTTGTGTGAAAACGCATAACAATCCCAAAAGGGTGTTTGCGATAATAAACCATTCAGACTTAAACAAAATACCTGTGACAGTCACAGCAATTATGCCTGAAAGGATTAAAACCAAATCAAGCCAATTATATCCTTTCCAAGTTTTTAATTTCATTCGCACACCTCAACAAAGCAAGTTTCAATTTTGCCAGAAAAAGCAGAGTTGAAAACTTCCACATAAGCACCAACATTCTTTATGACAAAAACAGTTTTGTTGTCAAGTTTACATTCTGGCAAAGAATAAATCCCAAGAACATCGAGAGAGTCTGCTGTTGGTCCTCTTAAAACAAGTTTTTGCTTGCTGTTTGCTTTTTCAAGTTTTATCATTTTTTCACCATTGTAGGCAAAAATCTCAAATTGTCTTTTGTGAAGCTGCGTATCTATTAAGCCATTATAAATCCCAAGTTCAAGTGACGCCACGACTTCATTATTAGTTCTTAAATTGTCAACAACTCTAACACATGACACATAAACATCTTCCACATCACCAACCAAATATCTTCCGGGCTCCAAAACGATATATTTTGCGCCAAAGTGTTCAAGTGCTTTTTCTATTGTTGGCATTGTGTAAAGTAAGCGCTCTTTATTTGCACCACCACCGATATTGATGAAATCTATGTTTATATTTTTGCTGAAAGACTTTGTTATGTGATTTAGCATTTTTATTAAGCAATCTTCATCATTGTGAATTTCCGCTTGAATATAAAAACTTAAACCTTTTTCTATTTCAATGCGATTTTCTTCGTTTATAATTTTTAAGAGTTTTGCTGCTGTGCTTACAACAGCGCCAAGACGAGAGTCTGTCGCACCTTTTTTGTCAAATTCTTCCTTAAAACACTCATACACATTAAGTCTTACATTGATTTTCAACTTTGGCAATTTGTTTCTAATTGACAAATCGATAATTTGTTTTAGTGAATTTTCATCATCAATTGTATAGTAAGAAATTTTATGTTTTATTGCCCACAAAATATCTTCTTGGGATTTGGCAACATTTGAAAACATAATCTTGTCAGCAATACTTCTTGAATAAACTTTCTTAATATGCTCAATGCTGTCAGTTTCAAATCCGCAACCAAGTCTTTTAAGTTCTTTTAAAATGATTGAGTTGTGATTTGTTTTAATGGGAAAATATACAGGACCAAATCCTGCAAACATTTTATAATTCTCTTTCAATTTTGCTGTGTTGATTTTATATGTTATCATGTAAATGCCTTTGTTCTAAGTTGCTATTTATTCAAACACAAATCCTTCCGTGTTTTTAATGATAAATTTGCCTTTTGAATATTCAAGTTCCGCACAAGCAACATCTTTGATGTCTAAAAGTTTTCTTTTTTCTTTCAATACTGTTTGAAAAATACTTCTTAAAACACCGCCATGAGTGATGATTGCAATATTGTTTAAACTTTTGCTTTCTTTAAGGATAAATTTCATCACATTTTTTGCGCGTTTATCCAATTCATCAGCGGTTTCGCCACCGGGCATACATTTTCTGTTATAATAACTTGCATTTTGATATTCTGGCTTTTCCAAGAGATAAGCAAAGAGTTCTTTTGCCAAATTCTTTTCGAGTCCTGTTAAATATCCATAGTGATTTGTTTCATGCAAATCAAAAACTTTTTCAACAGGGACATTTGTTTTCTTGTTGAGAATATCAGCAGTTTTATAGGCTCTTTTCAATGGGCTCACAAAGATTTTTTCAACATTAAGTTTTTCAAATTTTGGTCTAAATTTTTCAACTTTTTTTGCGCCATTTTCGGTTAAATCCCAATCTGAAGCTCCGCCATAGCAGTTTATCAAATCGTCTTGCGATTCGCTGTGTCTTATCAAATAAATTTTCATAGGTTTCTCCTTACGGATATTATAGCATAATCTTCGCTATTTTGTATATGTTTTTTAGAAATTTATATAAAAAAGAGTAAGGCGAAAAATCTTACTCTTATGGCTTGATCAGTTCGATTTTTAGTCCTTTTTGTTTTGCTTTATTGACTGTGTATTTTGTGCCACCGGGTTTATTGTCAAACAAAGCAAACACAAGTGAAGAACAATTTAGCATATAGTCATTTCTTTCCAACATACATTTTGGGTTGTCGTCATATCTCTCATAAAGACAACGCACATCATCACATTGTTGTAAAAGATTTTTATATCTTGCAATTTGATTTTCTTTCCAAAGTCTGTATTGATCTCTGCATGGCAGTGCGGCGACAAGTTTTATTTGTGGATATTTCTCTTTTAGTTCCAAGACAATTTCTGCAAAAATCATATCAAATCCAATTGCCATGCCAGATATGAAAACTTTGTATCCATTTTGAATTGCGTTTTCGACTTTTGCTTTTGTTCTTTTTCTCATATCAAGACATCTTATGTCTTGTTCATTAAATCCCCATGGGCATTTTTGCGGCCTATATCCAGTTGAGCAAGCAGTATATGCCGACATTTCTTCATTGATAAGTAAACACTCATCTTTAATTTTGCCAATTGATTTTTTAAACCAAGTCATCAAAAAACTCCTTTTAGTTATGTTTTTGCATAACTATATTAGCACAAGTTTCTTCATTTTCAAAAAGATTTTATGTTTTTACATAATTATTTATAAAAATAGTTATGCTAAAATATAACTATCTAAAAACATAAAGGGGCGAGAAGATGAGCGTTTCAAAAGCAGTGACAGCAAGAATAAATGAGATATTGAGAGAAAAGGATTTGTCATGGTATAAAATCGAACAAATCACGGGCTTGTCAAAAGGAACGATTATATCGTTGCAGTATTCAAGATATAAAGGTGTAAATCTAACAACTTTGGTTGTTATTATCAGAGCATTAGGCGTTTCCATTGATGAATTTTTCAAAAGTCCATTATTTAGTGAAGAAAACTTGGACTGCTAAACGCTTTCTCACATGGGTGGTTGTATGACAATAAGCAAATGTGTTTCTCAAAGATTGCGTGAGATTTTATTTGAAAAACAGATAACTATATATAAGTTATGTGAAATTAGCGGATTAAGCAAAGGCACAATTACATCTTTGTTGTATAATCGTTATGAAAGTGTAAATATGAAAACAGTTTTCATTTTACTTCAAACAATGTCAATCCCGGTGCTGCAATTTTTTGACAGTCCTTTATTTGCTGACTTGGATAATATCAATTTATATTAAAAATAGATAAAAAATACTCCCTGTTAGGGGAGTATTTGTATTTTGCGTTATTTTAAGATTTTCCAATAGCCATTTTTGTCGGCGCCACATCTTTCAATAAAACCGTTGTCTTTCAAAGTTTTTATTGCTCTTTTGACTGTTCTGTCAGATTTTCCAGATAGCTTCTTTAAATCTTCAGCAGTATATGAATTTTTCTTTTTTATCCACTCATATACAGTTTTTACAGTGCCATTTAGTGGGACATTTACAGTGCCATTTAGTGGGACATTGTCAATAATATGTTCCACAGGGTCAATCCCATCAAGTGGGATAACAAGTTGCTTGTTATAATTTGAATTATATATAACAACCCTAAAAAATCCGCCTGAACAATAAAATTCAACATGATTGTCCTTATCACCAAAAAGACGATTTGTTCTATCGGTTATCTTTTTGAGTCCAGTTCCACGTCTTTCCATGAAATTCATTCTGGCAAACAAGTCGGCTAAAATAGGGTTTCGTCTTGCAGATGTGACAACATCTGTCATTTGCTGTTTGATCTCTTGCCCAGAGTACATTCCGCCGGGTGAAGTGATTTCAAGTCTATCATCAAACAAATTTATACTTACTTCTGATCCAAGTTGAGTATATTCTCGGTGTATAATAGCATTGACAATAGCTTCCCTTATAGCTTCCTCATCATAGTCTGGGTTTACTATACGATCTAAGCCTTCAATGTGCCAATTTTTCTTTGTGTTGTTTCTAACAAAGTCCAAAGCAGAAAACAGTTGTCCGATAACTCCGCCAGAGATTTCTTTGTCATCAATAGCTTTGTTTATAGATGTTTTATCTAATCCAATCCAATGAGTGCAGAAAATTCTATTCTGTCTATAAATGTTTTGGTCTGCGAGTAAAACACCTGCATTTGTCAAATAACCTTCATTAGTTGCAAGCCCGAAAGAAATATAGTCTTGTTCAGTTATTTTAGTATAAGTCTTTTCTAAAAAGGTTGCTTCAAATAAAGTAAATGAGTAATCCGATTTTCTATATCTTGTGACTAAGCTGTCATAAGTTTGGTTTGTTCCTTTCAAAATCAGTTCGTTAAGAATATGAACGGGTGCAACAACGGACTCGTTGCCACTTCTTATATAGGCTTCTCGAATTCCGTCACTTTCATAATAATATGGGGTTGATGTGCCGGGATAAACTTTTACTATCACAACAACTTTTCCATTTTCATTTTGTGGGATCAATTCGTATTTCGGTGTAGGTTTTATCTTTGAGTTGATTTTCTCTGAAATAAAGTCACATACTTCTTGTGGGTTTTCAATCCCTACAATCTTGCGATCATTGTCAACTCCAAAGAATAGAGATCCGCCCATATTATTGGCAAAGGCCGAAACAGATTTAAGCCAACTTTTTGGTCTTTGTCTTTCAACTTGCACTTTAAAATCATAGTCAGAACATTCTGCAATAAGTTTTGATAACATATAATTCTCCTAAATAATAATTTGAGTATATCATATTTAGGGCAAAAATTCAAATCTTAATGTCAAAAATTAAAAACTATTTTATAATTCGCTGATTGCAAGAATGTTGAGTTCTGGATATTGTTCTTTGTATTGTTCAACCAAATTGTCGGGAACATAAACTTCTGCGTTGAGCAAATAGTCCTTATCATAGCCAATATCCAAAACAATGTTTGGTCTATAAATTATTCTTTGTAAACTATCACAGCCTGCGACACATGGCAAATAATAATCAACTCCTTCTGGCACATCAATTTCTTTCAATGTCTCGCAAACATGAAAGGCTGCAAATTCAATTCTTGTCACAGTGTCGGGTATTGTTATTTGTTCCAAACTTACACAGCCCCAAAATGCACTATCACAGATTGCAGTTATTTTTCCTTTAAATTCAATACTCTTTAAATTTGAACACGCATTACATAGTCCATTTGGCACTTGTGTGATTTGTGTTGGCAAAACAAGACTTTCCAAAGCGCTATTAGAGAAACATGAATATCCTATTGATATTAAACTTTCTGGCAATTCGATCTCTTTTATATTTGAGCTTGAAAAAGCACAAGTTCCTATATGAGTTATACCTTCTGGCACAATCACTTTTTCAACTGATGTTTCTGCAAAAGCATTTTCAGCAATAGATGTCACTTGGAAATCGTTGCCTTCAACAAAGATCTCTTTTTTTTCTTTATATATAATAGGAAAGGCATCATCAATATTTTCAAGTTCTGGCAAAATGTTTGAAGAATTATAAATAACATAATCCTCGCCATTTGCAAGTTGAATAGTTATCTCTTTGCCTTTCCATTCAAATTGTTGATTGTGATACCATTCATAGAAATCCCAAATATTCTCAAAAGTTTTTTCTTCTGTTTTATATCCACCAATTGAATATGATGTTGGGATTGTTATTTCATTGTTTGTTGCAGTGCAACCAGTGAAAGCTCCGTCTTTAAATGAAAAAGGAATGATTGTTCCAACGATTTCATCTTCTTTTGGTTTCTCATCTTCTTTCGGTGGTTTTGGGGGGATGACATCAGCAGGCTTCTTATTTTCTTCGTCATCTTTGTCTGTTGGGTTGTCATCTGGCAATTCCGGTGGCGTTTCTGGATCCACCGGGATTTCAATGGCTGGTCCATTGTTGTCATTTTGTGGCGCTGTTTTTGGAATACAGCATAAAAGAATAGTAGTGCCAACAATAAGCACAAAAGCTATGGCACCAATAATAATCCAAAATTTTTTCATTGTTATACTTCCTTATTTAAAATTTAAAAAATAAAAAATAAGCAAAATTGCTTACTTGTGACGAATTTTTGCAAGAAAAATGCAAAATTTTTGCAAAAGTGCCGTTTTGTGCTTTTGTTTAACGGCAAAATGTTGTATAATGTTTTTTGTTAAAGTGAAATCGCTAAACTGCCGATAAATAGGCACATATAGGCACTTTAATAAACGATATAAAATGGTAAAATCTGACGGAAAACACGAACAGCCAGCAATGAGTTTCGACAACTTCGGAACTTAGTGTGAGGGTTCGAGTCCTTCTGGGAGCACCAGTAATTTCTATTTTGTGACGAACTTGTTGCAAATTTACATAAAATTTTATATTTTAAGAGAGGATTCATTTGTTTCTAATCCTTCTTCTTTTTCTTTTATTTCGTTATTATAGATTTTTTCAGCTTTAATAAAAAGAGATGAAGATATTATTTGAATTAACGATAAAGTCAGTATGATTATACTTAATGAAATTTCATTTGGTATAACATTGTAAATGAAAAAAGCGATTAAATAAGCAAAAGTTTTAAAAATATGGTCATAATAATTAAAGGTTAGGTGGTGTTCTTTTTTATATTGTGAAAATTCTGTATTTTCTATTGCGGTATAAATATCTTGAGCTGTGCGGTGGCTGATGATCTTTCGACAGCATTTTAACACAAAATAATATATAAAGAATCCCACAATTGAAGTCCATGCTGTAAGCATAATTGAAACTGCGACAATTAATATAGTACTTATCATAAGCAACGGATCTTTGAATTTGTATAGTTTAAGGTAAATTATGAGAACGATTCCACTTGCAACGACAGCTAAAGCAGAATATAAACCCACAGAAAAATTTGTACCAACTCGCATAAATAATAAAATTGGTAAAAGTAAATCAACAACACTATTTTGAGAAAACTTATAAAGTCCAAGTGCAAGATAAGTCATTCTTACACGTTTGATTTTATGTGTACCTTTAATAAAGTCTCTAATTTTGATTTGTGGTGCTTCAACCCAACCTTTTTTGACCCCAAAAGAAAGCAAAAAACAAATAAAAGCAATTACAAGAATAACCGCAAATAATATGTAGTATGAAACATAATCTATTATATAACCTGAGATAAATGGGCTTAGGACACTTGCAAAGAGTGATAAAAATTGAGATACCCCTAAGAAAGAAACCATTGTTTTCTTAGTATTATAATTCATTGTTGCAATTTCATGCGGTACATAATAGCAACCCCTTGCAAAGGCATATATAGCTTGCACAATAAAAACCATATATAGTCGAGAGGAGTTGATTGTGAAAACTAAACTGATTGAAACTAATGACATTACAAAACTTAGGCGATAAACAATGTTAAAATTCTTTTTATTTAAAAATTTTATGAACAAGAATTCTAAAAACATATAAAAAATACAATCAAATAGGTTGTACCCCAAAACAAAATTGAGGTTTTGAGAAATGCCATAAATATAAATTGAAAAAAATATATCAAAAAAAACAAATATCATTTGCATAAGCATATTGATTAGTTGTAAACAGGTTTTATCTTTTGGAAATTTCATTTTTTCTCCTACCTATTAATAATAATTCAAAGGCAATTATAAGTCAAGTTTTATGTCTTGTAAAAGACAAATTTTAATATTAGGTTAGTAAATTGTTATGTTTTGTTGTAAAAATATGTTATAATAATTTTGTTTTGGAGGTACATGTGAATAAAAAAGGTTTTAAACTTATATTTAATGAAAATTTTAAAAATTTAGACAATTGGAATTTTGAAGAGGGATTTGTTAGAAATCATGAGTTTCAGTATTATACAAAAAACAATCATGTTTTAAATAACGGAATAACAATGATTTGTAAAAAAGAAAAGGTTGTTAATAAAAATTATAAAAAAGATTCAAATGATTGGCGTTGTGAAGATAAATTTGCAAATTACACATCTTGTTCAATTAATACAAAGGATAAGTTTTCATTTTTATACGGACATATGGAAGTTAAAGCTAAAATACCATGTGAAAAAGGGGCTTGGCCTGCCATCTGGATGCTTGGCGCAGTTGAAGAATATCCATATTGCGATGAAATCGATGTTATGGAAAAATATGAAATAGATGGGGAGCCGTCCATTTTAGCAAATTTTATGTGCAGCTTTGATGGCTCGTATTTATGGAGTACAAAATATAAATCTTTAGAATTGTTTCAATCTATTGATAAAGATTGGGCAAACAAATTTCATATATGGTCTGTGGATTGGACAAAGGATTATATGAATATTTATATAGACGACATTTTAATAAATTCGATAGACAGCAAAAATATAGCAGGTAATAAATTTAAAAAGCCACTTTATATTTTACTGAATTTGGCTATAGGTCAAAAGGGGACCAAACCAAATGATGAAGATTTACCACTTAAATATATCATTGAATATGTTAAAGTTTGGCAAAAAGGAGACAAGTAATATGCAGAAAAAAATTTTCCCATTAGGGTTTTGGAACTACTCCTCAGCAGGAGATTATGATTTAGATGAGTGTAAAGTTTGGAAAGAACTTGGTATAACAGTTACAATGAGCCATGAGTTTTATGCGGATAAAGATAGTAAACAAGAATTTTTAGCATTTTTGGATGAATGCCATAAGCAGGGTTTAAAAATTATAGTTTGTGATAGCAGAACTTCTTGGCGAGAACATAAAAATACTAAGCTTGACGAATATGAAAAAGATGTAAAGTCCGCTGTTGCAGATTTTGGAAATCATCCGGCTGTTTTTGGATTTAGCGTTGGCGATGAGCCCGGGGATGATGATTTTGAAGTTGCAATAAAAGGGTGCCAATTCTGTTTTAAATATGCACCTAAACTACAACCATTTGTGAATTTTTTCCAATATAATCCTAATACCGAGCGTAAACATCTTAACAGTAAAGATTTTAAAAAATGGATGTCTAGCTTTATTAAACTATCTAAATTAAAAATTATTTGCTATGATGAATATAGGCAAATGGATGGGACAGAAGAAGGATTAAACGAATATTTTGAAAACTTAAAAATTTTCCAAGAATTTTCCGTAAGAAACAAATGTGATTGGTGGGTAACTCCATCCGCAGTAGGCCATTGGGATAGGCGAATTCCTTCTGCCACAGATTTGCAGTGGCAATTTAATACAGCCGTTGCCGCAGGAGCAAAGGGTATTATATGGTTCTTTTTATATCAACGAGAACCCCATGTAAATTTCGAAGGAGCTCCTATTGATGAATATGGTCACAAAAGAGAAAATTTTTATGAACTTGCAAGATTGCAAAAGAATTTTTTAAATATGTATGGGAATCTATTTGCAAATCTCAAACTAATTAAATATTGCCATGCAAAAGAAAAATATTATGGCTATGGCGGAGTAGAAAAATTTGTTGCAGGAGAAGATAAGTTCGTGATAGATATTAAAAGCAAATATTCCACGCCAATAAGTTATTCGGTTTTTAAAGACAACAATGATAATATTTATTTAGTATTTGTAAACTTAAGTCAAACAAAAAGTGATAACTTTACATTAAGTTTTAATAGTAGCATAAACAAAGTGGAACAATTAATGTTTAATAATTGTTTGAAAGATATTCAGTTTAGTCATCAAGATAATAATTTTATCAAGAAATTAAATATCGTGTATAGCACATGGATGTCTCCAGGACAAATGAATGTATATAAAATAACAAAATAAAAAATATTTGTGACGAATTTTTGCAAGAAAAATGCAAAATTTTTGCAAAAGTGCCGTTTTGTGCTATGTTTTCTTGGCAAAATGTTGTATAATACTTTTTGTTAAAGTGAAATTGCTAAACATTCGATAAATAAAGGGATTTAGGCACTTTACGATACGATAAAATATGGTGCAAAACGGCATGAAAAACGAACTCCCGATATTGTATTTATACAACTTCGGAACGATTATCGAGGGTTCGAGTCCTTCTGGGTGCACCATTTAAGATTTTCGAAAAATCAAAAACTTTTTTGCATAATTAAAAGCAATAGTCTAAAAAAATTGTTGATTATTGATACAATTTTACTAAAAGGTTTTATTATAATAAAACTTCTTGTTTGATAATAAAATCAATTTATGCGATATTTTTAATTATATAGTCAAAACATTATACTACTTATTAGGTTTTATGATATATTTTAAATGGGAGATGCCCAATGAAAGAATTTAATCTTGAAAATTCGCCAATTGTTTATTATATAGACGACACTGCCAATAAAGAGTGGGTAGTTTTTTTTCATGCAGCATTTGTTGATCACAGAATGTTTGAAAAACAGTTTGAATATTTTTCTGGCAAATACAATTTACTAGCAGTTGATATTTTAGGGCATGGCAAATCAATTAAAGCAAGAAAAGGTGATAGTATTGAAAAAATGTCTTATTGGTTAGACCAAATTTTCAAGAAACACAATATCTTTGCGGCTCATTTGGTTGGTGTTTCATTAGGGGCAGTATTTATACAAGATTTTGCAAATAAGTATGAAAATAAAGTTTTGTCGCTTGTATGTTTTGGTGGATATGATATAAATAATTTTGATATTGAAAGTCAAAAAAGTAATTCTAAAGAACAAATGAAAATGATGTTGAAAGCGTTTTTTTCTATAAAATGGTTTGCAAAGGCCAATAAAAAAATATCTGCTTATACTCGTGAAGCACAAGAAGAATTTTATAACTTAAACATTCAATTTAAGAAAAAATCTTTTATGTATTTGTCAAAATTGCAAAATCTTATCAATAAGTTTGAAAATAAGCAAAGAAATTACAAGTTATTGGTGGGTTGTGGGGAGCATGATATTCCTATAGAAATTGACATTGTTGATAAGTGGGCAGAAAGCGAACAATGTGCTAAAATAATATTGCAAGGTGCAGGACATTGTGCAAATATGGATAACCCACAAGAATTTAATGCTTGTTTACTAAATTTTTGGGAAAAGAAATAACCTATAAATATTTACTTTTACTTGATATTAGTTTTAAATATGATATATTAAAAATATAAAAAGAAAGGTCAAAGAGAATTTGTTTTGTTAACATTTTTTAGCACAATAATGTGAAATGTGATTAACTTTTTTTGTTGTGCAAAACAAGGAAGATATCAAAACAAATCTTATAAGTCAAATTATTGTATAAGGTGGTAAGGATAGTTTTTGGAATGAACCACTAAATTATATTGATATTATCTTACGAATTCAAATTGAAGAATTAATAGAAAATAGTAATATCACTTTAATTTTTGTTGAACATGATTGGGCATTTGTTAAAAATATTGGTTTAAAAGTGATAAATTTATAAAAAATTGTGCTAATTTTAGTGCAATTTTTTATTTTATAGATTAAATCATTTTAATTTTGGCAATAGTTAGTCAAGAGGTGATTTATGAAATACTTTTTGTCTATTGTATGTGTTTTGGGAATTGTTGTTGTGCTTATACTTTGTGGAGTTAAAGTTCCAAGTAAAAATCAAGTGTTGACACCAGAAAATTATCTTAGAATTCATATTCGTGCCAATTCAAATGATGAAATTGACCAAAAGGTAAAATACAAAGTTAAAGATGCTGTTGTTGAGGCATTGATTCCTGTGCTTGCAGAGTGCGAAGATAAGAGTCAGGCTTGTAAGGTTTTAAAATCTAATTTTGCTTATATAGAAAAGGTTGCTAACAATGTTTTGAGGGCTAATGGATTTGATTATGTGTCTAAAGCACAATTTAATAGAGAATATTTTCCAACACGCGTGTATGAAAGTGTTACATTGCCAGAGGGCGAGTATGATGCACTAGTTTTAAACCTTGGAAGTGGAGAAGGAAACAACTGGTGGTGCGTGGTTTATCCTGCTTTTTGCTTTCTTGAAACAAAAAATTACGACAATATTGTATATATTTCGCGAATTTGGGACATTATTAAAAATGTAATCAAAATATAGGAGGATTTATGAAAAAATTTTTGATAGCCTTTTGTTGCATGTTTTTTGTACTTGCAATGGGGGTAGGTGCAGTTGGTTTTACATATTCACAACACAATAATATTGAACTTGTTGAAACATTAACAACTTCGCAAAACAAACAGGTGCAAACCAAACTTAAAAATTGGGGATATTACAAAGGTTCTGTAGATGGAATCTATGGCCCTAAAACTAGAGAAGCCGTAAAATATTTTCAACGCAAAAATGGGTTGGTTGTAGATGGAATAGTCGGCAAAAAGACTGCAGCCGCTATGGGAATTTCTCTTTCTGGAAGTACTGGAGGCACAACAGGTGGACAATCTAGCAGTGACCTAAACTTGCTTGCAAAGTGTGTACACGCAGAAGCGAGAGGTGAAAGTTATGTAGGACAGGTAGCAGTTGCCGCTGTTATTTTGAATAGAGTAAAAAGTAAAAACTTCCCAAATTCAATCGCAGGCGTTATTTATCAACCATGGGCATTTACTTGTGTAAATGATGGGCAGATAAATTTGGCGGCAAATCAAACAGCAATTAAGGCTGCTCAAGATGCTTTGAATGGATGGGATCCTACATACGGTGCTTTATATTATTATAACCCAAGAACTGCATCAAGCAGTTGGATATTCTCAAGAAAAACAACCGTGACAATCGGTCAACATGTGTTTGCAATTTAGGAGGGCTGTATGGAAGAGAATAAAAATTTAAAACAAAAAAGTACAAAAAATACTACAAATAATCAAGAAAAAGTTAAAAATAACTTTCCAAATGTAAAAAAAGAAGATAAAAGCAAAAAACAAACAATATCTAAAAAAACAACTTCTCATAGTAAAGGTATGAAGGCAGCGGTTATAACTTTGGCAATAACTACAGGTGTTTTGGGACTTTCTACCATAGGATTTGCTGCTTGGAGCGGAGTTGCTCAAAATAAAGTTGAAGACTATAGCAATAGATTGGAAGCAGTTTATCAAAAGAGTTTTTATGACCTTGTAGATAATGTTAATAATGCAGAAATAAATATGTCTAAAGTGTTGGCATCAAATACTGCAAGTTATCAAAAGAAAATGCTTTCTCAGGTTGCAGATAATGCAACAAATGCTCAAGCAAGTTTTTCAAGTTTGCCATTAACTTATAGCAGTTTGAATGATAGTCTTGGGCTTTTAAATCAAATAGGTGGTTATACAAAAACTTTAAATGAGAAGTTAGCGAGTGGAGAAGAACTTACTTTAAATGAAATTGAAACCTTAGACAAATTGCATAGTGTTTTGCTTGAAATTAAGGCTCAATTAAACAAATTGTCTATTAAAATGCGTCAAGGTTATAATATTTTGGACAACAGTTTAAACCTTGATAGTGGAAATAACTTTACTTTAGATTTATCTAAGATTAAGACGGTCGATGTTGAATATCCTTCTATGATTTACGATGGACCTTTCTCTGATAGTGTGACAAATGCTGCCGTTAAAGGTTTGCATGGCAATAAAGTTAGTAAAGAAGAGAGCAGAGATAAAATTGCTAAACTCTTCAAAAATATTGTTTCTCTTGAGTTTGAACAAGATACTCAAGGTAGGTTTGAAACTTATAACTATCGTCTTAGAACTTCGGACAATACAACCTTGTATGTTCAAACAACTCAAATAGGTGGACATGTGTTGACAGTGTCTGGTGCTAGTGGCAATAATGGAGAGGTTACAATTGAAAATGATGATGCTCAAAAAATGGCAGTTGAATTTGCAAAGGCAAATGGCATTGAAAATCCACTTGTAGTTTGGACTGACACAATTGATAGTCAAGCATATTTAAATATTGCTCCAACTCAAAATGGTGTAGTATTATATCCAGACCTTGTTAAAGTTAAAATTGACCTTAATAATGGTACTGTTGTAGGCTATGACGCAACATCATATTTTACAAATCATACAACTCGCCAACTTGAAAGTGATTCATATAGCCAAGATAAGGCAAGAGCGAGAATACCAGAAAACTTTGTTATCAAAAGTGAAAGGATTGTGCTTGCCCCGCTTGATTATAATCGAGAAGTGTTATGTTTTGAGTTTGCTTGTGATAATGATAATAATGAATATTATTTCTATATCAATGCAAAAACAGGTCAAGATGAAAATATCCTTCGTGTTATTCAAACCGAAAATGGGAATAAATTAATGTAAAAAAGTGGCTTAGCCACTTTTTTGTTGAAAGTGTATTTGCTAATATTCCCCCAACCGCGGAAAGCCGAATAAAATTTGTAAAATCTGTTAGATTTGCTTGACGCGGGAGGGGGATTTTCTGTTATAATTTATTTATATAAAAGTTGGCATTTAGAATATTTTGATAAAGGGATTTATTATGGCAAAGGTAAACAAAAAATTAATAATTTTAATGATTCTTGTGTCAACAATTTTTTTTGTTGCTTTTGGGTCGGTTTTTGGCAGTTTATATAACAATCCTCTAAATGATTTGGCAGGTGAAACAGGAGATATTCCAACATTAGATGATTTTGATTTTCCTACTCCAACCAACAATATGTACTGGGATGAAACAGATGAAATCATGACCTTGATAGATTATTATTCTAATCTTGCTGAAGGGTCTACAGAATTGCCAGAAGATGTATGGCAAGGAACGGGAACTTTGAATGACCCATTTTTGATTTCGTCAGCAAAGGATTTGGTCTGGTTAGGTGTTATTTGTAATGGAGGTACTGCAAACATACAAACAATATATTTTGCAAATAAATATTTTAAACAAACTTGCAATATAGACTTGTCGGAATTTTGGTGGGAGCCTATTGGGGGATATAACACAATAGTTAAATTGTCAAGTGGAAGCACAACTACATTGCAACATAGAGTAACAGGAACATATGACGGCAATGGTTATGAAATTTCTGGTGTATATACAAATTCAAATGAAAGAACTTGCACTCATTTGTTTAAAGGTGCAAATGCAACTTATACTACAACTGGTTTTCAAAAAAGATCCGTTGGTTTGTTTGGATCAAAGTCCGGAAAAGAAATTTGTAATTTAGGAATAGTAAATTCATATATAAAAGGTGCAGATTATGCAAGTGCGAATTATGTAGGTGCGATTTCAGGTTATCAAGGAACAATCAAAAATTGTTATTCAAATGCAAGTGTTGTTGGGAGATATTATGTTGGAGGCCTTGTTGGTTATCGTCCAACATTAAATAGCAAATCAAATTGTAGTTTTTTTGGGGATGTTATTGGTCTAGGTGTTTATACTGGAGGAATAGCGGGTGAAATAAATACTGCAGCGTATGATTGTTATAATTCTGGTACAATTAGAAGTTATAAAAATAACGCTGGTGGCATTACTGGTTTGTCAACTGCTGGAATTTATCGTTGCTATAATACTGGAAATGTGACTGGAGTGAATAATGTTGGCGGAATAACTGCGTATACTGGTACAACTGCAAAAACTATTAATAGTTGTTATAATACTGGAGTTATCAAAGGTAGTGGCAATTATGTTGGAGGGATATCTGGTTATGGATATTCAAATTTATCAAATTGTTATAACAAAGGTGTTGTTGAAGGAGTTGTGTAGGAGGCTTAGTAGGTTATCGTGCAAATACAATCACAAATTCATTTAATGTAGGACAAGTTATTGGGCAAACTAATGTTGGGGCATTGGTTGGCAATGTCAACACAACTATGGATCATTGTTATTTTGGTGGGGATTGCGATTTAGAGTTTGGCTTAGGCAGTTCTACCCAAGAAAAAGGCATAAAATTTACTCGACCAATGGCTGAAACAGTGAAAAATATTAAATGGTATTTTGAAGAAGATAATTGGAATTATAGCAGCAGTGCAAATATATGGGATTTTATTTATTGGAGGATTGACGAAACCAAAAATGATGGTTTTCCATATTTGGGAGGAAATACAACTTGGAAAAACAGCAAAGAAGTTGCAAATTTAATTTCTTCTGGCATAGGAGTAAATCATTTTAGTGGTGCAGGCACTCAAACAAATCCATATTTAATAAACAACGAACTAGACTTTGCATGGTTGGGATCTGGCCAATTTAGCACAGCTGGATTGTACTTTAAACAAACACGAGATTTGGATATGTCTAAATATATGTGGCAATCAAGCAGTTTTTCAGGTATTTATGATGGATATAATCATTCTATTTCGGGCATATATTTCACTTCTTCTAGCAATGCGGCTTTGTTTACTAATGTGGGTGGATATAATGATGCAGAAGGAAATGCTATGCCTGGCAAGATTTTAAATTTAACATTAAAAGATTCACAAATAATTGCCCAAATTTATACTTCCTCTTATGTAAGTGTTGGCGGAATTGCTGCTAGTTGTGGCAATGTTTTGATAGAAAATTGTACTAACGAAGCCGATGTTTACGCTATGGGGAAAGCTGGAATGGTGGAAATGAAAGCTGGAGGTATTGCAGCATATGCTGAGAGTGGTTACGGTGCAGTTTTAGTAAAAAATTGCATCAATAAAGGTTACATTCGCGGTGAGGGTTATCGTTCGCTAGGTGGTATTGCTGGAGAAAGAGTTAATGTTGAAAACTGCAAAAATTATGGCGAGATATTATCTAAATCTGCACTTACTGTTGGTGGTATTATAGGCATTGCAGAAAATTCTAAATATGTATTGAATTGTGAAAATTATGGAGAAATAACTTCAGCCGGACGCGTTGGAGGAATATCTGGCACTGGAGGGACCATTACAAATGGGGTTGTTTCTGGACTTGTTGAAAATTGTATCAATGTTGGGCAAGGCAAAAAAGCCATAAATTGCATCAATTATGGAAATATCACCTGTGCTATTGATGATTTGACTAATTTTGGAGCAATATTGGGTAAATCGCCAGAAAATGTAGTTTCTACTTTAACAAATTGTTCTTCAAAGGGCAGCAGTAATGTTACTGGTTTAAAATTTAGTGGTGAAAATTGTTCTGTTAGAATAGATTCTTGCTTTGCTATTATAAATGAAGACAAGATTTATTCAAGCGGCACTTTTGTAGATTTTGGTCTATGTCCAGGATATTTTCGGGATATTCCAGCACAGAAATCTTTGTTCTGGTTGGCAAATGGTGCACCTGATTTTGAAATACAATATTTTTTAGATAACGATTTTCGTTTACTTGCATAAATTATAAAAATCACGCAAAAGCGTGATTTTTTGTTGTATTTTAACTTTTTTCTACAAAAATTGGGTATTGACACTCTGGTTGCTTTGTTGTATAATTTGACTAGGAGAAATTATGAAAAAATTTTGTCTTAGTTTAATTTGTTTTGTCGTCCTACTTTTTGTGGGATTTTCTACATATTATATTGTTCGAAACAATGAAAATATCACCTACACTGTAAGTGATAGAGATGTTATATATTTAAATTTAGGCGAAAGTATCACTTCACCTATTATTCATGATAATAAAGCTCCAAGCACTAAAATTGATGTTTCTATGTCTAATGCAAATGTTGTTTATAATTCTGTTGAAAACACTTTTTTTGCAAATAAGACGGGCAGTACAACAATTGCTTGCGTGCCTTCCAATGCGAATTTTTCTTCAATTACATTTACTATTGAAATTGGAGATGGTTCTATAAATCATCCTTTCTTTATTAGAAATGAGGAGGATTTGCATAAGATTGGACAAGGTGATTGGACTTTGGCATCAAATTACAGGCTTGTTTCAGATATCAAATTAACTGAAAATTTTAAGACGATTGGCGATGAGCAAAGTGCTTTTATTGGAAGTTTATTTGGTGGGGAGAACATGCATTCTATTTCCAATTTAAACATTATTTCAAATTCGAATTGTGCTGGATTATTTGCACATCTTGGTGCTTCAGCCAAAATTGAAAGGGTTAAATTTGAGAATGTGACTATTGTTGGTGATTATGATTATGCTGGAGTTATTGCAGGTATTAGTAAGGGCTTTATTGGGCAATGCAGTGCTAATGGTGTACAAATTACAAATTCTTCAAGCAAAGGTTACACAGGTGGGTTTGTTGGTTTGAATGAAAGTCAAGGAGGAAATGGACAGATTTCTCTTTGTACTTTTAATGGGGATATAGAAGCAAGAAATTTTGCAGGTGGTCTTGTTGGTTACAATAAAGGTGGAATTATAGATAATTGTAAAACAACAATGAATATTAATCTCTTATCTTCAAATTCTGTTTTTGGGGGAGTTGTTGGTAAAAGTGAATATACATCTTTTGACTATGATGGAAAAACTAAATATTCAAATGCTAGATATATCAATATTTTAACAAGTTTAAATAAAGTTGGAGCAATTGGTTCTTATTATACAATTTTAGGGCAATCAAATGTTTTAGGAAATCAACTTGGAACTTACACTTATTATGATATGCTTTTAACTTGTTCTTCAACAAGTTATCAACCGCTTGGAAATATTGGAAATGATTATGATTTAATTAATGAAGGAACAACATCAGTAAATTACTATTCCAACTTAACACCAGAGCAACTTGTTGAAAGGTCTAGTTTCACAGGCCCTGCAGGCTCAACATGGGATTTTACTTCCAATGCAAGTGAAGATAAACTTCCAACTTGGCTTATTAATAGGGATACTATTATTCAAATTAATTATGAAAATTCTGAATATCCAAAACTTCCAGCGTCTGCAAATGGCGAAATAGAAGAAATTACAACACATACTCAAATTAGAAATGCTCTTGACCTTTTAAGAAAATATCCTAATGCCAATTTTGCATTTAGGGTTGTTTCACACCTAACTTCTAATGGTGATGTTTATGCAGATTTTAATCTAGATTATGGCGGTGCGGAGATATTACCTATAGGAACTTTAGAAAAACCTTTTATTGGCAAGTTTATTGTTGATAGCGATGTTAGTTTGATAATAAGAAATTATAAAATTTCAAACGATGATTATTCAGGTTTCTTTGGAGTAGCACAAGGTAGAGATACCTTAATCGAAAATATTACTTTTAGTAACGGTTCTTATTCAGGTAATAATATTGGTGGTATTGTTGGTTTGAATGATGGAGCAACAATAAACAATTGCAAAATCAATGGTCTTACAATAAATGTAGATGGTGTTGCTGGTGGAATGGTCGCTATTAATAAGGGAACTATTAGTGCAACAGAGAATATTAATGTTGGTGCATATACTGTAATGAATAGTGATAAATGTAATTTTGAGATTAAAAAAATTATGCAAAATGAAGTTGTTATTGGCAATGTCGTTGGAGAAAATCATGGCACAATAAGTGATCTTGAAATTAATTTGACTTCAAACATCTTCTTTGAAGAAAGTGACAAGCCTGTTTATTTTGGTGGAATAGCAGGTCGTCAGTATTCAGGAGAAATAGATACTTGTAGATTAAGTAGTATTTCAACTCAAAATGCCGACAGGTTATTGGGTAAAGTTTATGTTGGTGGTCTTGTTGGCTATCTTGATGGTGGCACTATATCAAACTCTTATACTTCTGCGGGTGATTTGGAATTATCCATAACTCGCGATACAATAGGTGGAGGCATTGCTGGCTTTTTAGGAAGCAATGGTTTAATAGAAAGTTGTGTTTCCGCTGGCGGAACAATTGCGGCTAAATATGCGGGTGGAATTGCTGGAGTTCAATATGGAATAATTAATAAGTCTGCTGTGATGGAAAGCATGTCAATAATAGGAGATGAAGTAGGTGGAATTGTCTATGATTGTCGGGGACAAATTAGAAATTCTTATTCACTTGCATCATTACAAGGTTCATCAGTTGAGGCAGGTTTTGCAACTTATTTGAATAATGGGGCTTCTATCAAATATTGTTATAATTATTGTGCTTATTTAGGTTCTGGAAAAGGTTATTGCGAAAGCGCAACTTCATTTAGAAGTAGCAAGGGTAATAGAGAATTTACTAACAATATAATTGTTGGGGAAAATGTAGGAAATGAATTGATTATTTTTGGGGATATGTTTATATCTAATGCTATTCAGCGTGATGGCTCAAAACAAGTTGCAATACAAACAAATAGTATGGGAGGAAAGGGTTCTTACACTATTGTTTCGCAAGATGCTGCATTTGGAGCAAATAGTTTTGATGAGTTTACAAAAATAGGTTTTGATAGCAATGTCTGGGAAATAGTACAAAAATCTATTGATGACTTAACTTTTGATGTTGTTGAGACATTTAAACAAAGATGTGATCAATTTAGTGAACAATTGCAAACATATCTTAATGAAATAAAAAATGCTGATGATTTAACACAAGAGCTTATTGAAGCACTTAAAAAGGCAAACATTTCTAATGATGCTACTATAGAAAATCAACCTAGGTATCTATCTACTTTAAATTTGCCACAAGTACCATTCCTTTATAGTTTTACATTGAAAATTTCTCTTGCCGATCAATTTAATGGAGAGTTGGTTGCAAAGGAAAACGAAATGAAAGAGGCGGGTGCAAGTGAGGAAGAAATAACTGTTGAACTTGATGCTTTGAAAGCAAAACACAATCAAATAAAAGCAATGGTTAAAGATCATTTGGAGGCTGTCATGGATAATGTTATTCCTTCAAACGATAAACTTTTCAGTGAGTTAACGCCTAATTTAGAAGAGAGCTCTTGGATATTTGATATAGATATTCCATCTAATATAATATTTAAAGGGGATGTTAAGGAATAAAAAAAGACCGATTTTAAAATCGGTCTTTTTTCGTCACAAATTATTCAGCGGCAGAAACTTTATTGTATTCTTCCATAATCGCTGTTCTAATAAGTTCGCGGGTTTCTGTGTTGATTGGATGAACGATATCTTTATATTCGCCTTCAGGAGTTTTTCTTGATGGCATTGAAATGAAAAGACCGTCTTTTCCAAGGATGATTTTGATGTCATGTACTACAAAGCAATCTTCAATAGTGATTGAAGCTACAGCTTTAAGTTTAGCATCTTCTTTTGAAACCATTCTTACTCTAACATCTGTGATTTTCAAGTCCTTATACCTTCCTTTTTTAAGTTTTCTTTCGCTTATAATCTTTAAGCCTAGTTATATAATACTATTTTTTACGATTTTTACCAAATAATTTTAAATCTTTTATAAATTTTTTTAAAGATTTACTCTTTCTTGACAACATAAAGAGGTCTTTTTTCATAAATTTTATTATGGTTTACAATTTTAATGGGGTAAAAGTTAAATATGAAGTGATAGAGAGCAAAGAGGGAGATGCTTCCAAACCGCCACTACTTTTATTGCATGGCTGGGGTTGTGATGGCAAAATTTTTGATAATTTCATTTCTTTATTGTCCAATAGAAAAATTATAGTCTTGGATTTCCCGCCCTTTGGTGAAAGCAATGTAGAACCAAGTGGATGGAATGTTTTTACATATGCAAACATGATTCTAGGATTATGTCAGCACTTAAATATCAAAAAAGTTGATGTATTAGGTCATTCATTTGGAGGAAGGGTTGCCATTATTTTAACCTCGCTTAGAAGTGATTTTATAAATAAATGTATTTTGGTTGATAGTGCAGGTTTAAAACCTCGGTATGGATGGAAATATTATTTCAAGCTATATTACTATAAAATTGCTAGATATTTTGGGTTTATGTTTAATAATGCTGGTTCGGCGGATTATCAGGCATTATCTTATGAAATGAAAAAAGTTTTTGTTGCAATAGTAAATCAGCATTTAGACGATTATCTTCCCTTAATCAAAAAAAAGACTTTGATAATTTTTGGAGAAAACGACAAGGAAACGCCAATTTATATGGCTGAGCGATTACATAAAAATATTGAAAATAGCAGACTGGAAATTATCAAAGGTGCAGGACATTTTTGCTTTTTAGATAATTTGTTAACTTTCTATCGATTGGTAGATGAATTTTTGGAGGAATAATGATTTATTTTTTAGCTTGTTTTTTTAGTATTTTATTGCCATTTTGGAGTTATTTATTTTATAAAACTTATCAGCTAAGTGGTTATAGATTTGGAGATTTTTTTAATATTATTTTTACTAAAGGTTTGGCTTTTGGAGATAAAAATAGACTTAAACTTACAAAAAGAATGATTAGGGCTATAATTTGTCATATGGTGATATGCACAACTTTGCTTTTTTGCATATTTATTTTTGTTAAAACGCCCGGACTTATATTTTTAGATGTTTTAATGGTGTATCTTTTTTCACCTCTACTATTAATGCTTGCACATATTTGCATGTTGCCAATTGAAAATTGCATTAAACTTTATTATATCAAAAAAGCAAAGAAAAAATTGGCACAAAAAGATGTTAAAATTATTGGGATTACAGGTTCATTTGGGAAAACCAGCACTAAAGACATTTTGACAAGCATTTTAGAAAAATCTTTTAAAATTTGCAAAACCCCATTAAATTACAATACTGAAATGGGATTAACTCGAACAATACTTGAGAAACTTGATGACGAGGATTTTTTAATAGCTGAAATGGGAGCAAGACATGTTGGTGATATTAGAAAATTGTGCGATATAGCAAAACCTGATTATGTGGTTTTGACGACAGTTGGCAATCAACATTTGGAAACATTTGGCAGTCTTGAAAACATAGAGAAAACTAAAAATGAAATTATAGAATATTCAAAAACAAATGCTCCTATTTTTGTTAATTGTGATAGTCCTTCTTCAAATAAAATTTATCATAATTGCAGAAAAAACAAGTTTGCGACTTGTCGATTTAATACATACGCATATGCGACTGAAATCATATATAACAGGCATGGAAGTAAGTTTATATTACATTTAGACGGTGAAGAACTTGAAGTTTCTACTAAACTTTTAGGTAGATGTAATGTTGACAATATTGTGACTGCTTCAGCACTAGCATATTACCTTGGAATAAGTAAAACAGATATTATAAAAGCTATAAAAAATTTAAAACCTTCACCACATAGGCTTGAGCTTATAGAAAATAACAAAATTTGTGTACTTGATGATGCTTATAACTCCAATTTAACAGGTGCACAGGAAGCACTTAATGTTATGTCTACTTTTAGAGGAAGAAAAATTGTTGTAACTCCTGGTTTAGTAGAAATGGGTTATGAAGGTAGTTCTGCCAATTTTAAACTTGGCTCGTATATAGCAGATATAGCTGAATATGTAATTATAATGAATGAGGTAAATAAAAATTATCTGCTTTCAGGATTGATTTCACATAACTTTGATAGGGAAAAGATATTTTTTGCTTCAACAAGAGAAGAACAGAAAAAAATTCTTGCAACTTTAACATGTGAAGAATGTGTGATTTTATTTGAAAATGACCTGCCTGATAATTATAAATAAAAAGGAGAGAAAATGAAAAATATATGTGTAATATTTGGTGGAAAAAGTGTAGAACATGACATTTCAATTATAACTGCAATGCAGGTGCTTTCACATTTACCTAAGGGGTATAATTTTATTCCAGTATATATAGATAGAGATAATCATTTTTGGCTTGCAGATAATTTAGACAAAGCACAAACTTTTTTAGATTTTTCAAAAAATGCAAAAAATAAACGAGCCTGTTCTTTCGTGGCTGGCGCTAGTAGATTAACAGAGGTAAAGAATGGAAAGTTTAAAAAAAGTTGTTTTATTCATGGTGCAGTACTTTGTTGTCATGGTGGAGATGGTGAAGGTGGAGCATTACAGGGGATGCTCAAACTTTGCAAAATTCCTTTTACTAGTCCAGATTTTAAATCCAGTGCAATTTGTATGGATAAAGTTTTGTCAAAATTAATTCTAGATTCAAAAAATATAAAAACAATAGACTTTGTTGATTTTTATTATGATGATTTTATTGAAAACAAATCTTTCTATATTGAAAAAGTAGAAAGAGAACTTGGATATCCTGTTATTATCAAACCTTCAAGACTTGGCAGCAGTGTTGGTGTGCACATATGTGCAAACAGAGAGGAATTTTATAATGCTCTTGAAATTGCTAATGAATATGATTGCAAAATTCTTGTGGAAAAATATTTGACTGCATGTAAAGAGTATGCATGTGCATGTATGCAAATAAATGGAAAGATATTTTTATCAAGGGTTGATGAGATAAATAAAACAGATATTTACACCTTCCAAGACAAATATCTTTCTAAGAAAGTTGTTACAAAAAAAGTTGATAAATCTTTGCAGGAAGAAATCAAGAAATTAACATCTAGTGCATATAAATATTTAGAATGTTCTGGGCTTGTCCGTGTAGATTTTTTATACAGCCCAAAAGAGCATAGTTTGTATATTTGTGAAGTTAATACAATACCTGGTTCTCTTGCTTTTAATCTTTTTGAAGGCGTTGCATTTAGTGACCTAATTTCTAATTTAATTGAAAATTCTCTGCAAGAAAATGAGAAGCAAGATCCTTATATTTATTCGTTTACTAGTGACGCAATTAAACATTATATAACTATAAGTAATACGAATAAACTTGCAAAATAATGCATAAATATACAATTTGTTTAAGGAGGAATATGAAAGGAAGTCAACTTTTTGAAGATATTTTAACGACGGAACAGCTCGAGAAACTACAAGAGCGATATGTTAGCCGTGTAGTTGCTAATTCATCTGGAGTTGAAGATGGGGATGTTTTTGTATGTCTAAAGGGTGGCAGGTTTAATGGTCGAGATTATGTTGCTGAAGCTTTGGAAAGAGGGGCTTCCTATATTGTTTGCGAAGAAGATTTAGGTTTAGAAAATCAAGTTGTTGTGGATGATGCTAGAAGTGCGTTTTCTCTTTTATGTAAAAATTTAAGTGATAAAGCATGCGAAAAACTTAAAATCATTGGTATAACTGGCACAAATGGTAAAACAACTACTGCAAATGTTTTGGCATCAGTCCTTGAATCATTTGGTGAAAGAGTTGGTGTTATAGGTACGCTGGGAGCAAGTTATTATGGAAAAACTATAGATACAGGTTTTACGACTCCAGATCCTGATATTTTGCATATGATTTTTAGTGATATGGTCAGGTGCGGAATTGAGTATGTTGTTATGGAAGTTTCGGCACATGCTTTAGCACTCAAAAAACTTGATGGAATTAAATTTGATATAGGTATTTTAACAAACATAACTCAAGATCACTTAGATTTCTTTAAAAATATGGAATATTATGCAAGCACTAAACTAGCTTTTTTTGATAGTAAATATTGTAAAGCTGGTATAGTTTGTGCTGACGATCGTTATGCGAGTCGACTTATTGATAATCCAAAAGTAAATATTCCTATTTTACCTTATGGCATGGAAAATCCTGGGGAATGTTTTGCAATGTCTATAAAAGAAGGGATTGGTGGTTGTAAATTTTTAGTTAATTGTTTTGACGAAGTTGCAAGAGTTGAAAGTAATTTGGTGGGGCGATTTAATATAGAAAATCTTTTAGCAGTCATAACTGCCTGCTCAATGGAAGGATATGACCTAAAAAGTGTTGTGAAATCAATTAAAAAAATAGAGCCTGTTGAAGGGCGATTTAATGTAATAAAATCTAATGGTATCAATGTGATAATTGATTATGCTCATACTCCTGATGGTCTTGAAAATCTTCTTAAAACTGCAAAGGAGTTGACTGAGGGTAGGCTTTTAACGCTTTTTGGTTGTGGTGGAAATCGTGATAAAGCGAAGCGTCCACTAATGGGAAGAGTTGCAAGTAAATATAGCGACCATGTTATTTTAACTAGTGACAATCCTCGAAATGAAGACCCTAAAGCAATCATTAGTGATATTGTTAAAGGTGTAAGTGGAAGTTATGAGATTATTTGTGATAGAGCTTTTGCAATTAAGCAAGGATTTTTTAAGTGTGGTGAAGGTGATACTTTAGTTATAGCAGGTAAGGGTGCAGAAAAAACGCAGGAGATAAATGGTAAGAAAAAGCCATTTAATGACTATGAAGAAGTATATAAAAACATAAAGTTGCGTAATAGTATATTAGGGGAAAATTCATGAATATAGTTATTAAATATCTTGCTGTTTTTTTAATAAGTCTTATTGTAGGGGTGGTTTTAGGCTTTCCAGTCTTAAAAATTTGTCATAAGCTCAAATTTTCGCAGACCATCCTTCACTATGTGGACAAGCATGCTGGTAAAAGTGGAACGCCAACTATGGGTGGTTGGATTTTTATATTAGCAAGTATTATAGGCTCAGCACTATTTCTTAGAGATGATTATTTTTGGTGTATGCTTATATTACTTGTAATGTTATTTTATGGTTTGCTTGGCTTCTTAGACGATTTTATCAAAATTCGTTTTCATCAAAATGAGGGTTTAAAACCATATCAAAAAATTATTGGGCAGGTTGGCATATCTTTAGTTATAGCCCTTTATGTTTATTTTAAAGTTGGGACAAGCCTAGACTTATTTGGCCTCAAACTTGATTTAGGATTTTGGATTATACCTTTTATAATATTTTTCTATGTAGCGGTTACTAATTCTGTCAATTTACTTGATGGGCTTGATGGACTATGTGGAAATGTGAGCGGTGTTTATCTCTTATTTATGGGTATTATACTTGCATTAATGGGAGGGGTTAACGGGAATATTGCACTTTTATGTTTTTCTATGGTGGGAGGCTTGATAGCATTTATTTTATTCAATGGTTTTCCAGCCAAGATTTTTATGGGCGATACCGGTTCTCTTGCATTAGGTGGTTTTATTGCTTCGGTGGCGGTTTTCTCTGGGACAGAATTAATTTTGCCAATAATTGGTCTGATGTATGTTTTAACTGCACTTTCAGATATATTGCAAGTTTTACATTACAAACGCACACACAAAAGAATTTTTAAAATGGCACCATTACATCATCATTTTGAAGGCTTAGGTGTGCATGAAAATCGCATTGTCACAATATATATAGTAATAACAATGGTTTTAGGGATTGCTTCTCTAATTGGCTATTTGTTTGCTTTAGGAGTTGTGTAAAATGAAAATTGCTAAAAGGGTTTTAGTTTATGGAATGGGATTATCTGGTCAAGCAGTATGCAAATTGTTGCATAAGCATGGCGTTTGCGTAAGTTTCTATGATGATGAAAACCGTTTTGGCAATTTTTTTAATTTTGATAAAGAGCCAACTCGTCACCATTATGATATGGTTGTTGTAAGTCCTGGAATAAAAGTGATAGGCAATCAAATTATCTCTCATTTTGTTATCAATAAGACTCCTATATATAGTGAACTTGATATTGGGTTCATGTTTTGTCGGGGGAGATTTGTTGGCATAACAGGAACTAATGGTAAAACGACAACAACTTCGCTAGTTGGCAAGATTTTTAGCGAGGCGGGGAAAGATAATATTGTTTGTGGGAACATTGGTCTTCCAATTGCCTCAGTATGTGAAAAGGCGGGGAGTAAAACATATCTCATTACCGAGGTCTCAAATTTTCAACTTGAACTTAGTCGAGTTTTTTCTTGTCAAACAGCTTGCATATTAAATATCGCTCCTGATCACCTTGATAGGCACGGAAGCATGGCAGAATATGTTAGGGTTAAAAGAAAAATATTATCAAATAAAAAATCACAAAAGGTTATTTTAAATTTTGATGACGAATATTCTAAGGGTTCAAAAATATCTAAGAAAAATCTTTATTTTAGTAAAAATATCTTAAATAAAGGCGTTTTTATTAAAAATAATGCAATTTATTATAACAAAACTAAAATTATTTCGTTGAATGACATTCCTCTTTTAGGAGAGAAAAACCTAGAAAATGTGCTTGCATCAGTTGCTATTGCGATTGCAAACAAGATTAAGCCAAGATTTATCAAGTCGGCAATTATGTCTTTTAAACCCCCGGCACATAGACTTGAATTTTTAGGTAAATTCAACGGTGCGTTAGTATATGATGACAGCAAGGCGACTAATCTTCCTTCTGTTGAGGGAGCGTTAAAAGCTTTGAATGGTGGGAATATTTTGATTCTTATGGGCGGAAGAAATAAGGATTTAGATTTTGATGATTTTTTTAGAAAGGGTTATAAATTAACTCAAGTTTTATGTTTTGGTGAGGCAGGTCAGGAAATTTACCATTCGGCAAAAAAGTTTAATTATGAGGCTTTATTATTTGATAAGATGATTGATGCATGTGAATATGTGAAAGAATGTGCAGTTGAGAATATGATAATACTTTTAAGTCCGGCTTGTGCAAGTTTTGATGAATTTGCTTCATATGCCGTTCGAGGAGAACAATTCAAGGAGTATATATTTGGTCAAGGAAAAATCACGCAAAAAGATTGATATAAAATTTAATCTCAAAAATACTGGTTTTGACGGAAAAAGTTTTGCCATTTTTTTGCTTGTCGTAGGTTTGGCTTGCTTTGGTTGCTTAATGGTGTATAGTGCATCTTATTATTCTGCGCAGCATCATTATAATAATCAATATTTCTTTTTATTTAAGCAGATTTTTGGTGTTGTATTAGGTTTTTTTGCTTTAGGATTTTTCTATTTTTTTGATTATCATAAACTTGCAAAATTAAAAATACCTATTGTTATAGTAAGTTTACTTCTTCTTGTATTAGTTTTTATTCCAGGGCTTGGAGTTGAAAGTTATGGGGCAAAACGCTGGGTTTCTATTTTGGGAATTTCAATTCAACCTTCTGAGATAGCCAAGTTTGCATTAGTTATTTTTTCGGCGAGCTATATGGCAGATAATCATGACAAAATAAAAACTTTTAAAGGGTTATTGCCCATACTTGCTGTTGCTGGAGTCTTTTGTCTACTTATAATGTTAGAACCATCTATGAGTGTGACTATGTGCATATGTTTTGTCACTTTATTTATGCTTATAATTGGCGGAATAAGCAAAAAGCATACACTTATGTTTTCAATCCCTGCCTCTATGGCAGTGCCATTATTGATTGTTTTGGAGCCTTATAGATTGAAAAGATTGATGGCTTTTATTGACCCTTGGGCTTCTCCACAAGGTGAGGGTTTTCAACTTATTCAGTCTTTATATTCGCTGGGGTCAGGCGGTTGGTTTGGAACAGGGCTTTTTAATTCACGTCAAAAATTCCTCTTTTTACCATTTGCAGAAAGTGATTTTATTCTATCTATAATTGGAGAAGAGATTGGATTTGTTGGAGTTTTAATTTTAATGTCAGCTTTTTTAGCACTTGTAATTCTTTTGGCAAAGATTGCTTTGAATGCTAAAGATAGATTTGGATGTATGTTGGTTTGTGGTATTGCTTTTATTATAGGGGTGCAAACTTTGCTCAATATTGCTGTTGTGACAGGTTCTATACCTCCAACAGGACTCCCTTTGCCATTCATTTCTAGCGGAGGTACTTCTGTTTCTGTATTTATGGGGGCAATAGGTATGGCGTTAAATGTTAGAAAGCAGAGTAAGAATAAATCACTTTAAATCAAATTTTTTCATAAAATGTTATATGGCAAAATTTTTTATTAATGGTGGCAAAAAGATAGAGGGAGAAATTGAGGTTGAGAGTGCTAAAAATGCACTTCTTCCTATTCTCTCTGCTTGTAATTTGATTGATGGTAAAGTTAGGCTAAAAAAAGTTCCTAAATTTTTAGATGTTTTAGCAATGTGTGATATCTTGAATTATTTAGGTGGTAAAACCTTATGGGAAGAGGACGACTTAATTATAGATATGTCCTCTCCCAAATGTGGTGATGTTCCAAACTCTTTGGCAGATAAGGTTCGAGCCTCAATTTTTATGCTTGGCCCTATTTTGGCAAGGCAAAAAAAGGTAAAGATTGCATATCCTGGTGGTTGTGATATTGGTTTAAGGCCTATCGACCTTCATCTTTCTGGAATGAGAGCTTTAGGTGCAAAAGTAGTTGAAAAAAATGGTTACATATATTGTGATGGCTCTAATATGAAAGGTGGAGATGTAATATTAAATTTCCCAAGTGTAGGTGCGACTGAAAATATAATGATGGCTGCGGTGTTGACAAAGGGGAAAACTCGAATCTATAACTGTGCAAAAGAGCCTGAGGTGGTTGACCTTCAAAATTTCCTCAATGCATGCGGAGCTAAGGTTTATAATGCTGGTTGCTCTGTTATCGAAATAGAGGGAGTAGATAAGTTGACTGGAATTGAGTATCAAACTATTCCTGATAGAATTATTGCGGGTACATATATTATTGCATGTGCAATGTGTGGTGGAAAGTTAACTATAAAAGGGGCGATTGCTCAAGAAAATCAGGTGTTATTATCAAAACTTTCAAATTCTCCTTGCATTATTGATGTTAAAGATGATAAAATTAAAGTGAAGTCTTATGGTAGACCAAAATCTTTTGGCGAACTTGAAACTGCAGTTTATCCAGGGTTTCCAACAGATCTTCAAGCACAAACAATGGCATTACAATGTGTTAGCGAGGGCACTTGCATGATTGTTGAAAATCTTTTTGAGTCTAGATTCAAGCATATTCCAGAGCTTATCAAGATGGGAGGAGATATTAGTTTTCGAGATCGGGTTTGCGTTGTGCGTGGAAGGGATAAACTATATGGGGCTGATGTTTGGGCAAGCGATCTTCGAGGTGGAGCTTCTTTAGTACTTGCAGGTTTGGTTGCCGAGGGCTACACAACAATAAGCAATATTGAACTTATAGATAGAGGTTATTTTAAACTTGAAGAAAAGTTAACTTCGCTTGGGCTTAATATAAAAAGGATTTGATTTGAAGAAAAAACTTTTAATCACAGGTGGAATAATTTTGGGAGTTATAGCCGTTTTGGTTATTCTTTTGTTCACTCTTTTTGCAGTTAGAACTGTAAAAGTGGACTATAGAACAAGTACCACTCAAAACATGCCGACTACAGAGCAAATTATTGAAGCTGGAGAGTTCTCTTATGGCACTCCTATTATGTTTATAAAAAAGAACAATTTTAAAAACAAAATAGAAGAAAAATATCCTTATGTTGAAGTTATAAACATTGAAACTGTTTTCCCAAACAAGTTGATAGTTCATGTTAAAGAGCGAGAAGAAATTTATGCCATAAATGAAAATGGAAAGGCATATTTTGTAGATAATACATTAAAAGTTTTAAGAATTGAGGAAGGTGAATTTATTTCAACACAAAACAATGCAATAGCTATTTCTGGGATTGAAATAAAAAACGCACAAGTTGGCGATTTTTTAAGTGATGAAAATTATGTTGATGTTTATAATGCTTTTGTGGCAAATAATAGGCTTTTATATGAACAAAAAGAGATTATCAAGTCTATTGAATTTTCAACTTTTAAAGATCCAAATACACAAGAGTCTAATTCATGTTTGACCATATGCACATATGATAATACTTTATATTATATATATAACTCAAATAAATTCTTGAGCAAAAAAATTACTAAATTCCTGGCAGTCTTTACTGATTTTTATAATCTTGTTGGCAAAGATGTTACAAAAGATGCCTCATCTTCATACTTTGGGCAAGTATGGACTCTTGATATGCTTAAAAGTGCATATGTGATTATAAACAACAACTATATTATTGAAGATATGGAAGATTTTATATTTGCAAATGTATTGCCTAAACAATAAATATCGACTTAATTCGACAAAAATCACTACAACGCGTTAAAAGTAGATAAAAGTTATAGAAAAACACCTAAATTTAAACTAACTTTGTTTTAAATGTTTGACAAAGTTAGTTTTTTTGGTTAAAATTTAATTAAAGGTGAATTATGGCTAAAAATAAGGATGTTTTAGTTTTTGATATTGGCTCTTCTAAACTTAGAGCTATGGTTGCTAGCGAGGGTGTTAACAACACTTTTATCATCAAATCACAAACCGTTGTGGATTATGCAGGCTATTACGAGGGAAGATTTTTGGATGAAGAAGGGCTTGTTGATGTTTTTGATGGTGTTCTTCATGAATTAGATTTTCAAGTTGGAAAAAATAAAGATAAAATATATATTGGTGTTCCTGCCGAATTTTCTTCTGTGCAAACAACAACCGCTAATTTAAATTTTGGAGAACGCAAAAGACTTAAAAAAACTGATCTTGATACGCTTTTCTATTCAGCAAGCGAAAAGGCTAAGGAAGAAAATGCTGAAATATTATCTGTTTGTCCTATTATTTATAAACTAGATGAAGGGCGTGTTGTTAGTGAGCCAATTGGAGAAACGGCCTCTTCAATTTCTGCTGAACTTTCTATTATTTATGCGGGTAGGAGTTTTATAAGTTTATTTAATACAATTGTTGGAAATCTTGGATTTGCTAGTGTTGAATATATTTCAGAGCCTCTTTGTGAAGGACTTTTCTGTATAAACAAAGATGATAGAGAAGATTTAAACATGCTTATCAATATTGGTGATCTTACAACTAGTGTTGCTTTTGTTAAAGGCGAAGGGCTTGTTAGTTTGTATTCTTTCTCTTATGGTGGGGGACATATAACAAATGATCTTTCGGAAGCGTTTGAACTTTCATTAACTGAGGCAGATAGATTGAAAAAACAAATAGTTCTTTCTTTGAAAGGAAAGAATAATGATTTCTATGAACTTATGAGTGATAGTGGAAAAATAGTTAAAATTCCTCTTATTGATGCAAATGAGGTTGTTGGTTATAGATTAGATACCATAGGTTCTGCTATTACGCAATGCTTACAACTTTTCTCAAAACAATATATATCTTATCTTCCTGCATATCTAACAGGTTGTGGAGTTAGTTTGATTAAAGGAGGAAGGGATTATTTAGCAAAATGTTTAGGCAGAAATATTTCTTATGGAGTTCCGCCAATTCCAGGCAAAGAAAAGCCTCAAAATTCCTCAGTTTTGTCCCTTGTGGACTATGCATTAAAGAGTAACGATGCATAAATTTCAAAAAAAATGAAAATTTATGCAAAAATTTTATAAAATCTTTACAATTTTCTTGCGTATTTTTATAAAATGTTATAAAATATACTTAAATTAAAGGAGTTATTATTATGGAAAATGATTTAATGAACACTTCAATTGCTAAAATCAAAGTTATTGGTGTTGGTGGTGCAGGTAATAACGCTATCAATCGTATGATTGACGCTGGTGTTAGTTCTGCTGAATTTGTTTCTGTTAATACAGATAAACAAACTCTGCTTGTAAGCAAGGCTAAAACAAAACTTCAAATTGGTGAAAGATTAACTGGTGGTCTTGGTGCGGGAGCTAATCCAGAAATTGGTCAAAAAGCTGCCGAAGAAAGCAAGGCTTCTATCACAGATATGCTTAAAGGCACAAATCTTGTTTTCATTACTGCTGGTATGGGTGGTGGTACTGGAACTGGTGCTGCTCCTGTTATTGCACAAATATCCAAGGAACTTGGGATTTTAACTATTGCTGTTATCACTAAGCCTTTTGATTTTGAAGGACCTATTAGAGCAAAGAATGCAGAAAAAGGTCTTGAAGGTTTAAGAAAATATGTTGATGCACTCGTTGTTATTCCAAACCAAAAACTTCTTCAAATCGTTCCAAAGAAAACTCCACTTCCTGAATCATTTAGATATGCAGATGATGTTTTAAGACAAGGCGTTCAAGGTATTTCTGACCTTATTGTTTTCCCTGGTCTTATCAATCTCGACTTTGCCGATGTGACAACTATTATGAAAGATAAAGGGCTTGCTCACATGGGTATTGGTTATGGTACAGGTGATAATAAAGCTCTTGACGCTGTTAAACAAGCAGTTGCAAGTCCTCTTCTTGAAACAACAATTGAAGGTGCAACCGGTCTTCTTATCAATATTAAGGGTGGCAATGATCTTACTCAAGACGACCTTTCAGAGGCAGCAGCTCTTGTTCGTGAAGTTGTTGATGAAAACTGCAACATTATTCTTGGAACAAGCATTGATGAGAATATGCATGACGAAGTTGAAATCACATTGATTGCAACTGGTTTCCCTTCAACTTTGTTAGCAAAAGATGAAAAAGCTAAAGAAATTGAAAATGCAAGACGCCTAGGAAATCTCGGAGATAAAAAAGAAACAACTCCAGTTTCTCGCGGAATCTTTGGTGGAATGGCACAAGCTCAAAGAGAAGAAAAGCCTGAAGTTGCTGTTAAGCCAGTAGCTGACAATTCATCTTCTAGAGTAGAAGTAGAAGGCTCAGTTCCTCCTTGGATAGAAAAATTAAGAAGAAACAAAAAATAGCAACCAAATGTTGTACGAATAACTTTATAAAAAAGTGGCAATGCCACTTTTTTTGTGTTTACTTTTTAAATTGAGTTGACAAAAAGGGTGGCATTGCCACCTTTTTCGTCAAAATTTTTATAGGGTGAATAGGTTTATTTTTTGTATAATTAATGTGTGAAGGAGGGGTATGTGAAAATTTTAATTGAACTTTCGCTTTGCATAAATATATTAATTAACTTTTTTATTATCAAATGCACCTCCAAATGTATTGATAAAAAGGCTAGACTTGCTTTTTTATCTGCCGTAATAGGTGGGCTTGTTGCCCTTATCATTCCTATTTTTAATGTGGGGATTATTGCAAACATTGTTATTCAAATACTATTATCTCTTTCTATGTGTTTATTATCTTTTGAAATTAAGCCTTTTAAAAAGTTTTTAATAACTTATGCTATATTCTTTGGTTTTACTTTTCTTTTTGGCGGGGCTTGTTATGGAGTTAGCAATATTTTTGGGCAAATTTCATTACTTTGTGTTTTGGGTGTCGCAACATTTGTTTATATAATTTGCGTTTTGGTTATTAAGCATCAAAATAAATTAAAAAGATTAAAACAATTTTCTTTTAAAGTGGCTTTATTTGCAGGAGGTAAGGTTATCGAAGAAGAAGGATTTTTAGACAGCGGGAATGTTTTATATGATCCTGTCACAAAAAAACCTATTATTCTTATAACTTATGATATTTTTTCTAAATTAAAGCCCGACATTAATTATATGACAGCATATTGTAAAAAGATTGATCCAAAAAGTTTGACAAATGGGCATTATGTGAAGATTAACACTGTTGCAAGCGGGACATCTATTTTAGTTTTTACAGCCGATAAGGTTGAGATTTTTGAAGGGGAAGAAAAGAAGAATTTTGAAAATGTTTCACTTGGGTTATCTTTTTCTGGTTTTGACAAAGCTTTGGGGCGGAAAATTTTGCTTCATCGTGAATTTGCTTAAAAGGAGAGTGTTATGTATAGAGTTTGGATTAAATTAAAAATTTTCTTTTATAATTTATTTTCAAGGAGAAGGCATTTTAATTTAAAAAACATAGTTTGTTTTATTTGCGGAAACGAAGAACTGCCACAGCCACTTGACGAGGATGAGGAAAGCAGGCTTTTGCTTGAAAAGGAAGAGGGGAAAGAAGGTGCTATTGAAAAACTGGTGGAGCATAATTTAAGGCTTGTTGTATATATTTCTAAAAAGTTTGATGGTTGTGGAATTGATTTTGAGGATTTAATTTCAATTGGCTCAATAGGGCTTATTAAAGCTGTTAAAACTTTTAATATGGACAAAAAAATTAAATTGGCAACTTATGCTTCGCGATGTATTGAAAATGAAATTTTAATGCAACTTAGAAAAGTTTCAAGAATAAAACAAGATGTCAGTCTTGAAAAACCTCTCTATGATGATGGCGATGGCAACGAAATGTTGGTTGCTGATGTTATAGTAAATGAGGAAGACGCAGTTGATAAAAATATGGATAAGGATGCTGACAAAAAAATAGTTTATGATTTAATCTCAAATCTCAATATGCGTGAACAGGAAATTATGATTTTACGCTTTGGTTTAGCAGGGCAAGATGAATTAACCCAACGCGAAGTTGCTGACAAGCTTGGAATTAGCCAAAGTTATATTTCACGAATAGAAAAAAAGATACTCGCTGATATGAAAACAAAACTTGAAAAGCAATCATTATATTATTAAAAAAAGTGCTTAAAGCACTTTTTTATTTATCTTTTGGTTGAGATAAAATATATGGGTTTTGAGGTTGCGAAGACGAATGTAATTCAACTAAAATTGTGTCATCACCAATTTTACAAATACAAGAGAAGGGGATAAATAGTTGACTTCCATTTTTAAAAACATTCCAAAAAGATTTTTCCCCTGGCACAACAAGCCCTAATAGTCTTGCACTTGTAAGGTCAAAAACTATATCAACTATATGTCCCAGGCGTCTACCATCAACAACATTGATAACTTCTTTACATCTTAATTCTAAAAATGAACTTTCCACATTCTACTTTTATGTTTAATTTCGCAAAAAGATTACAAATTTCTTATTCTTTCTACAAAATTTTTGAAATTTTGGAGTGTTTTTACAAAAAATTATTGTGCTTTCAAATATTCTTCTATAGCATGCAATGCATTTTTTTCTAGTCTTGAAACTTGTGCTTGGCTTATTCCTATTTCTTCGCTAACTTCTGTTTGAGTTTTGCCAATATAATATCTCAATAATAAAATCTCTTTTTCTCGACCATTTAAAGTTTTGATAGCATCTTTAATTGAAATTTTTTCTTGTAAAGCTTCATCAGTATTTTTTGTATCTGCTATTTGATCCATTAAGGCTATTGTGTCGTTCCCATCAGTATAGACGGGGTCGTTTAGTGAAAGAGTTTCGCTAATTGCGTCCAAAGCAAAGGTGACGATTTTAGGGGAGATTTCAATCTTTTTTGCTATTTCATCAATTGTCGGTTCTCCAACATTATTTGTAGCTGAAAGTTCTTCCTTTGCTTGCAATGCTTTATATGCAACATCTCGTAAACTTCTGGAAACTCTAACTGAATTATTATCACGAAGGTATCTTCGAATTTCGCCAATAATCATTGGAACAGCATATGTTGAAAAACGCACATTAAGACTTTCGTCAAAATTATCTATTGCTTTCATAAGTCCAACACATCCAACTTGAAACATATCGTCAGCTCTTGCACCATGACCACCAAAACGATGAACAACAGACAATACAAGTCTAAGATTTGCAACAACAAAGTTGTCACGAGCCTGCATATCGCCAGCTTTGACTTTTTTCATGAGTGCCACTAAATCTTCATTTTTAACCTTTGGGAGTTTAGAAGTGTCAACTCCTGCAATAAATACTCTTGCCCCCATATATACCTCCATTAACTAGAGGTAGTTTCGGCTTCTTTTTTAAAAGTATTCAAAATAAAATGCCTTTTGACAAAACTTGACAAAGTAAAACAAAATACGCATTTTAAATTACAAAACTATAACAAAATAAAATAAAAAAACACTTTTTAAAAGTGTTTTATGCTTTGCGAATAAGGGATTGGCATTCTTGACCATTTTTAATGGCGTCTAAGATGGTTTTTGGGCGAACATCCATTTTCTCGAGTTCTTCAAGTGTAAGCCATTTATAATTATAATGTTTAATTTCGCCCTTGTCATTTTCTGTATATTCAAAATCTTCTATTTTAAGTTTTTGTTTAGGGGAGAGAAGGTAGTAATAGCAAATTTCATGGAAAGGCATTTTATCATCTCTATCAAAAAACAATTGTTCTATTATAAGCAGTTTTTCAATTTTTGTTAAAATTGATGTTTCTTCTTTTAATTCGCGTATAACAGCACTGTCGGTGTCTTCACCTAGTATAACATGCCCACCTGGGAATGTATAAAAACCTCCATAAACTTGATCTTGATTTATTAAATATTTATCGTCTTGTTGAATTATTCCGCAAACACGCAATTTAAACGAGCCGTCTTCTTTCCAAAATTTAACATCTCTTGCCATATTTTTCTCCTTTTAAGTTAAAAAAGAGATTAGTTCAATCTCTTTTAGCGGTTTTTACTTAAGGCATTTCTCTTTCTAAAGAACTTTTAAGATATATTTCTTTTTCTTTATTTGTTCTCCATAAACCATTTGTAAGGCGATAGTTGCCACGACAAACTCTGCCCACATTCATCTTTTTTGCCTCTTCATCAAATATAGCGGGCTTAAAATCAATAAATATTATATTTTCTAAATTTTCTTTTTTTTCCATTTTATACATATAAAATTATTTTATTTGTTGAACATATTGTTCGTGTGTAACATTTGGCTTTTACATATCTTCAAGGAGTTTCTTGAAAGAAGTTATGTCTTTAAATTGACGATATACTGATGCAAAACGAACATATGCCACTTCATCAAGCTTTTTAAGCTCATCCATGACCATTTCACCAAGCTCAGAAGATTTAACTTCTTGAAGAAGTTGGTTTTGAATGTTCTTTTCAATATTAGAAACAACATTTTCAATTTGGCTCATACTTACAGGGCGTTTTTCACAAGCCTTAATAAGACCACTCTTGATTTTAGAAGGGTCAAAAGGTTGACGAGAACCATCATTTTTAATAACTAAAATTGGAGTTGTTTCAACTGTTTCATAAGTTGTATATCTTCTTCCACAAGAAAGACATTCGCGACGACGACGAATTGAATTTGTTTCATCAGTGCTTCTAGAATCTAAAACTTTGCTATCTTCGCAACCACAATATATACATTTCATTTTTATTTACCTCTAGGTTAATATACCATATTTGGGTGTGGACGAGCAAGTATTTTTGCAAAATTTATAGAATTTTGTCATTTTGTTTTTTTCTTGTCCATATTTTTATACTATGAAAACTTTAAAAAATGCAAAGACTGGTAAATTTTATACAATTAAAAATTTAAGTGAGTTTGCCTCTGATAAAATTGTTAGGCGTCTTTTTGACCTTGGTTTTACACCAATGCAAAAAATCAAATTGGTTCGTAAAAGCCTGATAGGAAAAACATTTCTTGTTGAAGTTCGTGGGTATATTTTGTCTATGCGGGCAAGTGTTGCCGAGGTGATTGTTTTAAATGAGGTTGAAAAATGATAAAGGTTAATTTAGTTGGAAATCCCAACACAGGCAAGACTACACTTTTTAATTGCCTTACTGGTGCACATGAGCATGTGGGTAATTGGCATGGTGTTACGGTTGAGGAAAAAGCAAGGGTTTATAAGTATAAAGATAATGATATTGAACTTGTTGATTTGCCTGGAATTTATTCGCTCACTAGTTTGAGTTATGAAGAAGAAGTTGGGGTAAAATATCTTTTATCTCATCAAGAAAATATAGTTTTAAACATTTGTGATTCGTCAAACTTGCAACGCAATTTATATTTAACTCTTGGGCTTTTAGAACTTGGGCTTAATGTGGTGTTGGCAGTCAATCAAATTCAAAAAAAGCCTATTTGCAAGATTGATTACAAAAAACTAAGTTGCCTTCTAGGCATCCCTATTGTGCCAATCAACCCACAAAATAGAGAAGGGATTGACAAGCTGAATGAAGTGTTTTGTTCTAAATTTACTTATAGAGCAAAGTCTTTGAAATATATCAAAAATCTAGAATTAAATAAAGTTTTCAATTATTTGCCTACAAGCATTGAAAAATATAATTTTAATAAAGATTTTTTATCAATCAAATTGCTTGAAAATGATATAAAGCTATTTGAAGATTTGAAGATTGATATAAGTGCAAAAGAGATTAAGGTTTTACAAGAAGGTGGGCTTGAAAGAGTTGCCAAAGCAAGATATGATTATATAGATGAGATTATATCGCAATGTTCAACTAAGCCAACAAAGGTCTATGGACAGAGTAAAGTTGACAAAATTCTTTTAAATAGGTTTTTAGCTTTCCCGATTTTTATTGCTTTTATCGCTTTAGCATTTTATTTAACCTTTTTCTCAATAGGGGCTTGGCTTAGTGATTTGCTTGTTGGGTTGTTGGATAAATTTATTGGTACGCCATTAATAAATCTTTTTCAAAATGCCTTTCCGAATAGTTGGGTTGTTGGTTTAATTGAAACTGGGCTTGTTGGTGGAGTTGGTTCAATTATTGGATTTTTACCTCAAGTAGCATTGTTGTTTTTATTTTTATCTATATTGGAAGATAGTGGATATCTTTCTCGTGTCGCTTTTGTGTTTGATGATATTTTAAGTAAGGTTGGACTTTCTGGCAAAAGCGTATACACTCTTTTAATGGGGTTTGGCTGTTCGACCACGGCTGTTTTAACTGCTCGCAACATGGAAGACAAAAACTCTAAAATTAAAACTGGACTTCTAACACCATACATGAGTTGTTCAGCAAAGTTTCCTATTTATGCAGTTTTAGGTGGTGCATTTTTTGGAGCCAATAATATTTGGATTATTTTAGGATTATATTTTCTGGGCGTTATAGTTGCCGTTCTATTATCCTTTATTTTGGAAAAAACTTTTTTAAAAAGCAAAGAACAAACTTTTATATTAGAATTTCCACCATATCATTCAATGAGCTTTAAAAGAGTTTTTTCTATTCTTTGGGAAAATGTTAGGGCATTTTTAACTAGAGTTGGAAGTGTAATTATTGCAATGAATATAATTGTTTGGGTACTGGGGAATTTTTCTTTTGCTTTTGCTTATGTAGGTGGCGGAGATGGCATAAGTATACTTGAAAGTTTAGGCAGAATTCTTGCTCCTATATTTGAACCACTTGGTTTTGGAAGTTGGGGGCTTGTATCTGCTTTGATTGCAGGACTTATTGCAAAAGAGGTTATTGTATCTTCGATTGCTATGTTTAATCATGTTGATGAAGGCAATCAAGGAGCTTTGCTCGGCTCTTTAAAAAATCCAGAAAGTGCAATATATTTCACCGATCCTTGTGCTGTTGTATCTTATATGGTGTTTTGTCTGTTGTACTTCCCATGTCTAGCTACTATAAGTGTACTAGGTAAAGAAATTGGGCGTAAATGGACTTTTATAGGTTGTATTATTGAACTTGTTGTTGCATATGTTGTTGCTTATGTTGTTTATACAGTTTGTAGATTTGGCGTCTTGTTTGGCTGGTGGAAATGTTTGTTGAGTTTATTGCTTGCAATATTGATTGTATCTTCAATAATAGTTATTATTAAAAAAATTAAGAACAAAAAGAAATGTGAATATTGCAATAACTGCAAAGGTGATTGTAAAAATTAAGAAAGCAGAGGGATTTTTATGATAAATTAGTCAAAAATCATAAAAACTCTTTGTTTTTTTTGTTATTTATGTTAATATTTAGCCAAGGAGATAAATTTGAAACCTATTGTTGCCATAGTTGGCAGACCTAATGTTGGTAAAAGCACATTTTTTAATAAGATATGTGGTAAGAGAATTTCTATTGTAGATGATACGCCGGGCGTTACGCGTGACAGGATTTATGCTGACGCAGAATGGTGTGGGCGTGAGTTTACTCTTGTTGATACTGGCGGGTTGGATAGCAAAAGTGACGATAAGTTTCAAGAAGATATTCGCAAGCAGGCAGAAATAGCAATTAATGATGCCCATGTTATTGTTTTTCTTGTAGATGGAAGAAGCGGGGTGACAGCTACTGATGAAGAAGTTGCATTTCTCCTAAAGCGAAGTAAAACACCAGTTGTATTGGTTGTTAATAAATTAGATAAGTTTGAAGTAGAAAATACTTATGAATTTTATTCTTTGGGACTAGGCGAACCTCATCCGCTTTCTGTTATGCAGAGTAAGGGGTTAGGGGATGTTCTGGATGCCATTGTTTCTCATTTCCCTGAGAAGAAAGAGGGCGAGGGTGAAGACGGAATAACCAAAATTGCCATAGTTGGCAGACCTAATGTTGGGAAAAGTAGTTTAGTTAATCGCTTAATTGGGCAAGATCGCGTTGTTGTAAGTAATATTGAAGGCACAACACGAGATAGTGTACTTGTGCCATTTAGATTTAATAAAAAAGATTATGCATTAGTTGATACTGCAGGGCTTAGAAGAAATCGTTCAGTTGAACATGAGAGTATTGAGGGCTATAGTGTGCTTAGAACAATGAATGCTATTGAAGAGGCAGATATTGTTTTGTTTGTTGTTTCTGGAAACGAAGAAAAGTTGACAGAGCAGGATGTTAGAATAGCAGGGTTTGTTCATGAGGCAGGAAAACCTAGCATAGTTGTTGTGAATAAGTGGGATGAAAAATCCAAATCTAAACCAGAGTTTGAAAAAATGCTTTCTCAAGAACTTGCTTTTATGGATTATTATCAATCTGTTTATGTATCTGCATTTACGGGGGCGGGTGTAGGTCAAATAATGGAAAATGCAGAAAGAGTTTATCAAAATTCTAGCAGGCGAATTTCTACAGGATTATTGAATGATATTTTGCATGATGCCATACTTTATTTTGAACCTCAAGTTAAAGGCGGTCGCAGAGCTAAAATTAAATTTATTACCGAAGCATCAACAAATCCACCAACTTTTGTTTTATTTGTTAATGATGCAAAACTAATCAATTTTTCATATACTCGTTATCTTGAAAATAAACTTCGTGAAAGAGTGGATTTTTCAGGTACGCCTATAAAGATAATTGTTCGTGGAAAGGAGGATAAAGAATGAGTTTTTCTTGGGCTTTAGTAATTGTGTTTATAATTTCTTATCTTATAGGCAGTATCAATATATCTAAAATTGTAACTTTCTTTAAAAAAGATAAAAAATTGGAAAGTCAGGGCAGTGGTAATCCTGGGACTATGAATATGCTTCGCACTTATGGTGCAAAGGCAGCTTTAATAACCTTGCTGTTTGAAGTTGTTAAGGCTGGACTTACAGCTTGGCTGTGTGCTTTTATTTTAAGCAAAAATTACCCTCCTGAAGTTTTAGGATACGATTGTACAAATCTTATATTCTTCTTCTCTGGATTTACTATAATTTTTGCTTCATGTTTTCCATTCTTAGGCACTGTAAAAGGTGGCAAAGGTGTGGCTTGTGCTTTTGGAGTTTTCTGTTTTAGCCCTCTTTGGTATGTGTCACTTGCACTTTTTGTTGTTGGTATAATTTTGATTATAGTGACTGAGTATGGCGTTTTATCTTCTGTAGTTTTTATAATTGGGATGTCAATTGCAACAACAATATTTATGTTTGTTTTAAACATTTCGCATGCTTGGCTTATATGTGTTTTGGTTTGGGTTGCATGTCTGTTAATTTTGGCAAGACATCATAGAAATTTCTACAGACTTTTCACTCATCAAGAGAATAAAGCGAATTTTAAAGCTTCTTTTAAAAAACTTTTCCATAAAAGAAGAAATGGAGTTGAAGAAATTCTAGAAGATGAAGTTGAACACACTCCAGAAAAGATTGTTGAGGTTGAAGATAACAAAAAAACGGACTAGTCCGTTTTTTTATTTTAAGGTATATTTGTAATTTTGCCCACATATATTGTTGTATCATATGGAGGCAAAATATGGAAAAATATGAAATCTATGATGATATTAAATCGCGAACTAACGGCGATATTTATATTGGCGTGGTTGGGCCTGTAAGAGTTGGTAAATCAACCTTTATCACCCAATTTATGAATAAACTTGTAGTTCCTAATATCACAGAAAAAAATTCAAAAGAACGCACGATTGATGAACTTCCTCAATCTGCTGATGGAAAAACTATTATGACGACTCAACCTCATTTTGTTCCAAACGAGGCTGTTAAGATTAAGGTTGCTAATGCTGAAATGAAGGTCAGAATGATAGACTGTGTTGGTTATCTTGCATCTGGCGTGCTTGGTGCAACCGAGGATGATAAACCAAGACTAGTTAAAACACCATGGTCAGAGGAAGATCTTCCTTTTGAAGAAGCTGCAGAACTTGGAACTAAAAAGGTTATTGATGAACATTCAACTGTTGGCATTTTAGTCACAACAGATGGTTCTGTAACAGATATTCCTCGTGCTAGCTATATTGATGCAGAAGAGCGTGTTGTTGAAGCCTTAAAAGCAAGTGGCAAACCATTTGTTTGTGTGCTTAATTGCAAAAATCCAACAACTCAAGAGGCTAAAAAACTTGCAAGTTCACTTTCTCAAAAATACGATATTCCTGTAATTCCTGTTAATGCACAAGAACTTAAAGATGAAAATGTAGATAAGATTGTTGAAAGCCTTTTAATGGAGTTTCCTATAAAAGCTATACAAGTTAAACTTCCAAAGTGGCTTAGAGCTTTATCTTATACTAGTGATATTATCTCAGAGCTTGTAGGTGAAATGAAGCGTATTGGTGGCAGTATGCGTAAACTTGCTGATGCAAGTGGCGAAGTTTTAGCTTTTACAGAAAGCGAAAATTTTGATCCAATCACAGTTTCAAATATACAAACAGGTGAGGGAATTGTTAGATTTGACATTATTCCAAAAGAAGGACTTTTCTATAAAGTTCTTAGTCAAGAATGTGGTTATGAAATTGCTGATGACTTCTGTCTTATCAACTATATCAAAGAACTCGCAGTGGCTAAAACTGAATATGACAAACTTAGTTCTGCTTTGGAAGAAGTTCGTCAAACAGGTTATGGAATTGTTGAGCCTAAAAAGGAAGACTTTATTCTTGGCGAGCCAGAAATTATCAAACAAGGTGGAAGATTTGGCGTAAAAATAAAAGCAACTGCTCCATCACTTCATATTATGCGTGTAGATGTTGATACAGAGGTGACACCACTTGTTGGAACTGAAGAACAAGGCAATGACCTTGTCAAAAATCTTCAAGAGCAATTCCAAGATGATCCAGAAACTATTTGGGACACAAATATTTTGGGAAGAAGTCTTTATAGTTTGATTGGGGATAATATATCATCTAAAATTGTTACAATGCCAATCGAAGCACAACGCAAAATGCGTAAAACTCTTGGAAGAATTGTAAACGAAGGTAAAGGTGGAGTTATCTGTATATTATTATAAACTTATATAAAAAATTCTTAGGCTTAACATGGTCTAAGAATTTTTTATAGATTTAGAATTTAGCAAATATAAAAATTGAAATATAATTTTTGTCACATTTTGTTTATGGATTGCCATAAGATTATAATATGGAAAAAGAAAACAAAGAACCAAAATTTAAAATTGTTTGTATCAAAGCACCAAAGTGGCTTTCATTCTTTTTACGCAAGTTTGGCAAGAAAGAAGATTAACAATTTTACATAATAATTTGAGTCCTTTATAGGGCTATTTTATCATATTTTTGAATAGGGCATAATTTTTTTGAATATATTATTTAGGGATGCCTTAATATTTTTTGCAACAAAAAAGCAAGGGAAACCCTTGCTTATATGTTTACCTTTATGCCTTTTTTGCTTTTTTAATACATTTTGTGCAGGCTTTAACTTTTGTTGGTTTTCCATCAACTTCTACAACTGCAGGTTGAAGATTAACTTCAAATGTTCTATTTGATTTTCTTTCTGAAAAACTAACATTTTTTCCACTTTGTCTGCCTCTACCGCAGATATCACATGTTCTACTCATAATGTTTTCCTCCATTTCTTTGCACTTTACTATATCATGAAACAAGTAAAAAAGCAAGTATTTTTTCACAAATTTTGAACTTTCTTGCAAAATTGTGCAAAAATTTAAAAATACCCAAAAAAATCGTTTGTATTTTTTTTTACTTTGTAGTATATTTACTATGAGTACATTTATCTTTGTATATTTTTATCTATGGAGGACTTTTGATTTGACCGTTGATACTAACAACTATTATGGCAATATTTCCATAAGTGACGACTCTATCAGGGTTGTTGCTGGTTTTGCTGTGCTTGATTGTTATGGTGTGGTTGACCTTGTTTCTCGTTCCCTTAAAGATAGTGCTCGTGAAATATTTAAAAAAGAAAATTATTCCAAAGGAATTAAAATACATCATATCGACAACAGGATCTACATTGATGTTTATTGTATCTTGAAGTATGGTGTTTCTATTTCGGCTGTGGCTGAAAGTTTGAGAAATACTGTTAAGTATACCGTTGAAAATTTCACCGGTATGCTTGTTGATGCTGTCAATGTTCATGTTGTTGGCGTTAGAGTTTAGGAGAAATCATGATTAAAACTATCAATGGCACTACCTTTCGTAAAATGATCGTGGCTGGTGCTGGCTTACTTGAACAAAATAAAAAATACGTTGATCAACTCAACGTTTTTCCTGTTCCAGATGGTGATACTGGAACTAATATGTTTCTTACAATGAAATCGGCTGTGACTGAAGTTTCTAAGTGCATTGACAACAATATTTCTGCACTCAGTGATGCTTTTGCTAAGGGGGCTTTGCGTGGTGCTAGAGGCAATAGTGGTGTTATTACTTCTCAAATTTTCAAGGGCTTTTGTCAAGAAACTGGTAAGGTGAATGAAATCAATACCAAAGTTTTTGCTAAAGCTATGCAAGAGGGGGCTAATGTTGCATATAAAGCAGTGACCAAACCTAAGGAAGGGACAATCTTGACTGTAATCCGTGTTATGGCTGAAAATGCTGTTAATGTGGCTAAGAAATGTGACGATTTTGAAGAATTTTTTAGGCGTGTTCTTGAAACTGGTGAAGAAATTTTAAGACAAACCCCTGAAATGCTTCCCGTTCTTAAAAAAGCTGGTGTTGTGGATGCTGGTGGTCGTGGAATTATTGTTATTTTCACAGGTTTCTATAAAATGCTTATAGGGGAGGAAAATTTTGAGTTTGATTTCTCTGATGAGCGTCCTGCACAATCTGTTGACGATGTAATTGCAGATATTAACAATCTTGGCGATATACAATTTGGTTATTGTACTGAGTATATGATTATTCATATGAACAAAAAAACAACTGAGGCGGATATTGACAAACTTCGCGAGAAATTAATGGCTCTTGGTGATAGTGTTATCTGTATCGGTGACCTTAATCTTGTTAAAGTTCATGTACACTCTAATGAACCTAATAAGGCAATAGGGTATGCTCTTGAGCTTGGCGAAATATACAATATCAAGATTGAAAATATGAGAGAACAAAATCGTGAACTTAAAAAGAAGGCAAGTGCCACAGAGGAAACAAAAGAAATTGGTATGGTTGCTGTTGCCGCAGGTGACGGGCTTGCTGCAATATTTAAGGATTTATGCGTTGATGAAGTTATTGTTGGTGGACAAACTATGAATCCTTCAGCTGCCGATATTGCCGCTGCTGCTGATAAAGTTCCTGCTAGAAATGTTTTTGTTTTCCCTAACAATAAAAATATTGTGCTTGCAGCCGAACAAGCAAATGATTTGACTAATAAAAATCTTATCATTATTCCTACAAGAAGTGTGCCAGAAGGTATTTCTGCCTCAATAGCTTTCAATCCAGATGGTTCTGTTCAAGAAAACCAAGAAGCTATGACTGAAGCCATCAAAAGTGTTAAGTCTGGTTTGGTTACTTATGCGGTTAGAGACACTCATGTTGATGGCTTTGACCTCGCTGTAGGCGAAATTATCGGTCTTGATGATAAGGCAATTTTGGCAAAAGGTAAGTTGGTTGGAGATACAACGGCTGCCTTAATTGAAAAATTAATGACAGAAGATGTTATGAACGTGACGCTTTTCTATGGTGAAGATATTCGTGAAGCTGATGCAAATGCACTTCAAGAAAAGCTTGCATCTAAATATCCAGATTGCGAAATTACTGTAGCATATGGTGGTCAGCCTGTGTACTATTACCTAGTAAGTTTGGAATAATAGTTATATATTTATAACCTTTTAAATTAAATAAAATAAAAGTCTGTTTTGTGACAAATTAATCACTAGCAGACTTTTTTATTTGCGTTATCACACATTTATATAGTTCTTGCATATTTTAGATTGTAGCAAACTTATGCTGGCGGAAATATATTGACGCCCAAAACTCAAATTTGCTAATAATGGAGGTTTTTAATGTCATTTTATATTAATAACACAAACCCGAACAGACCGGGTCCTATTTCAGGCAATCCGCTTAGCGGAATTTGCGAAAAGGTTATGATTGAAACAACAAAGGTTTTTGATGCTTGTGTTTGTCAAACAACTGAAACAGGCATTGTTTTGCAGGTTAGCGATTTTAATCCTGCAAACCCTGCTTTGCCTTTGACTTATGTTTCAGCTCAAAGTTCAACAACTCAGCCTGCAACTATCACAGATTTAACAATTGACCGTATAGATCAAGCACCTAATTATGCTAATGTAAGTGCAACAATTACTATTCCAGTTGTAGTTACTTATCGTGATGCCAATGGCGTACTTGGAAGTGGAACTTCAACTGTTGTTGTACGCAAGGATGTTATGTTGTTTGTACCTCAACCATCACTAAGTCCTGTGAATATCACTACAAACGCTCTTTTCTCTAGCCAAATCGGCACATTCTCTGGTGATAGCACATTTACTGTGACTGGTTGTATTCAAATTTTATTAAAAGTGACTTCTGTTGTGGATATTTTATTACCATCATATGGTTATCCTGTTGTTCCACCATGTCAAGCAGCGTCATCTCCTTCTGTTTGCCCTGGTATCGGAGATCTTCCACTTTATCCAACAGCAACAGTTGTACAATAAATACTAATCGTTTGATTAGTTTACATAAAAGGGTGAATTTTTCACTCTTTTTATTTTGCTTGATTTATTTTGTTGGTTATGATATATTTTAATTCGAGGTGATTTTATGATTTTAGATGTAGTAAAAGAAAAAATCAATGGGTTAAAAGAGGACTTTTCATTTATAAAGGAGTGTCTTTGACAAGGCTAAATTAGAATGTGAGTTGAAAGATCTTAAAAGTCAACAGGCTGAAGATGGTTTTTATCAAAATCAAAAACTGGTCACAGAAGTTGGGAAAAAGATTAGGATTATTGAAGATAATTTAGGTTTAATTGTAGATTTTGAAAGGCGATTTGCAGATATTGATACGTTCATTATTTTGTTAGAAGAAATTGGAGAGGATCAATCTTTACAAGTTGAACTTGAAGAAAGCTTGAGCAAATTGACTCAAGATATTGAAAAAGCAAGAGTTGACAGGCTTTTAAGTGGTAAATATGATGGTTATGATTGTATTATAACCTTGCATGCAGGAGCTGGTGGAACTGAAGCACAAGATTGGACGGATATGTTGTACAGGATGTACTCAATGTATTGCGATAAAATTGGTTTTAAAACGCGTGTTATTGATGTTTTGGACGGGGATGAGGCAGGTTTAAAATCTATTACTTTTGAAGTTAGCGGGCTAAATGCTTATGGTTATTTAAAAGCAGAAAAAGGGGTGCATAGACTTGTGAGAATTTCACCTTTCGACTCTAATGCAAGGCGTCACACAAGTTTTGCAAGTTGTGAAGTTATGCCTAAAATCGAGGATGCTTCTGAGATTGAAATTAGGCCTGAGGATTTGAAAATAGACACCTATCGAGCTTCGGGAGCTGGTGGTCAACATGTTAATAAAACAGAGAGTGCTGTTCGAATAACACACATTCCAACAGGAATAATAACAGCATGTCAAACCGAGCGTAGTCAAGTACAAAATAAAGAATATGCTATGCAAATGTTATATTCCAAACTTGTAGAAAAGCAGGAGGCAGAAGAACAAGAAAAATTGGCTCAAGTACGGGGGGAAATCAAAAAGATAGAGTGGGGAAGTCAAATTCGATCTTATGTATTCTGTCCATACACGCTTGTTAAAGACCATAGAACTGGATATGAAACAAGCGATATTCAGGGTGTTATGAATGGTGACATTCAAGAGTTTATTAACGAATATCTGAAGAAGATATAGATAGTTGAACGCTATCGGTTTTGCATTTTGCGATTTAATATAAAACATGATAAGAAAAAACAGGGCTTTAAGGGTAATAAATTTTGAAACTAGCAAAAAACAAAATCGAACTCGATTTAACGAGTTCGATTTTTTATAGAATATTAATCAAATTCTTTTGGCAATTTCAGCAATTTCTCTTTTTTTACTTGTTCATACAATTGTAAACTTTCAAAGTGCATGGCTATAAATTTTTTAGCACCTGTGAGGTTTTTAACTATTTCGTAATCAAGATGAGATTTTGGATAATTAGAAACTTCAACATAAACATCTTTGTAATCATCATTATTGCCAATTGTTTTGATATATTCTAATTCCTTTGTATCACCGCTATAATAATACTTACCTTTAGCATCTTGAAACTCAATGCCAAAACATTCCAAATCGGGCGTATGGATTGTTTTTCTTGCTTGAATGTTTATATTATTAAAAGTTATATTATTTTTTTGACTGAAAGTATAATATTTTTTATCGATACCCATCATCGTCAAAAGTTTTTCAATATGCTGTTTGAATTTCTTGCTATTCGCAAGAATTACAGGTATTTTTTTATAGATAATACCACACTGCCAAATTAAAGCTCCAAGTCCAGAAATATGATCTGCGTGGGTGTGAGTTATAATAATGATTATTTCAGTCGTTTGTTCACTTAAAATTTCATTTTTAATTAGTTTTTCTATGCACTGAGCATTAGGATCTATAATGACAAAACTATGTTTGTTAATTAGTGCTGCACAATTAGATGCAAAATTATGATTTAATGCCCCCCCAATTCCAAAAAATTGCAATTCTTTCATTGAAACCTCCAATTATTTATTATAATAGCATAATATAAGATAATATTCAAATGATTTATTATAAAAAATAATTTGGCATTTAAGCGTGTGCTTGTCTTATACAAGTGCTGTCGCTTCGCTCCAGCAGACAAGCACACGCCTATAACTCAATTTTGCTTTTTGTTTTCTTCTCTCTATAATTCTAGTGTAAACGAATATTCTTTGTTTTCACTAGTTTCAAAGGTGAGTGACTAAGGGTCATGTTTTTTTATTTAATTTTTATGTTCATATGTCAATGGTTGCATATGACAAAATTCTTTTAAATTCTCTATTTTTCTCTTAAAATTTTAATCAAAATTTGTATAAATTATTTTGAGAAATGGGTATAAAATGATAGACTTTCCCATGCAAGTGAGGTGAAATAATGATAAATGAAATTATGTATAATTATGTTAAATCGCTAACTCCTGATGAGTTTAAACAGCAAATTAAAAACAAAACTTTTGCTGAAAAGTGTTTCACTCCAGAGGTTAAGGTTAAACTTGTTAAAGTGTTATCTTAAATTAAAAATTTACCTTATTGAGTATTTGTTGTGTTTAATGAAAATATTTTTTGAATTCGACAAAAACTAGAAAATTTTAGACATTTTTCTATTTTGAATAAGAACTTTTTTGTGCTATTCTTGCCTTGCACTTTTTTTAAAAGGAGGTTGAAATAAATGGATAAGCACACGCTTGAATACATTAGAAGTTTGACGCCAGAACAGTTTAAGAATCAAATTAAGAACGGCACATTTGCAGAGAATTTGCTTGCAAAAACCAAGCCGAAAACAGTTATAACGTCTATCTTTGAAATTATAAGCAAATAAATATGTTTTGGGTATAAAGAATTTACAATTCTTTTTTTTTGTGCTATAATCCTAGTGTTATGAGTTATTTTGATAGAATGAAGATTAAATTTCAAGAGCTTAGGCACAAAAATGATGTGCTTATCCTTTCTATAGAATCTTCTTGTGATGAAACTAGTATTTCAGTTGTTAAAAATGGGCGTGAAGTTCTTTCTAATATTATTGCCTCGCAAATTGAAATTCACAGGCGTTTTGGAGGTGTTGTTCCTGAAGTTGCGTCTAGAAATCACATTTTGGCAATATCTAATATTTTAGATGAAGCCTTAGAGGTGGCGGGAATTAAGAAAAATCAAATTGACGCTATTGCTGTCACTTATGGAGCTGGACTTGTTGGCGCGTTAATGGTGGGAGTGAATTTTGCAAAGGCACTTGCTTATAGTCTTGATATTCCTCTTATTGCAGTCAGCCATGTTCATGGGCATATTGCTGCAAATTATATTTCTCATCCAGATTTAAAACCGCCTTTTGTATGTCTTATGGTAAGTGGTGGGCACACTGCATTACTTGAGATAAAGGATTATAACTCTTTTAAACTTTTAGGCTCTACTGTTGATGATGCGGTTGGTGAGGCATTTGATAAAGTTGCCCGTGTTTTAGGGTTACCTTATCCAGGAGGTCCAGAAATAGATAAACTTGCAAAGTTAGGTCAAAAGAAATACGATTTTGTAATTTCTCATAGTTTGCAAAATACACTAAACTTTTCTTTTAGTGGTGTTAAAACAGGAGTTGTAAACTTGGTGCATAACAAAACTCAAAAGGGTGAGGAGATTAATAAAGCAGATATTGCAACTTCATTTCAAGAGTGTGTGACAGATGAACTTTGTACAAAAGCAGCCAAAGCAATCAAAATGACAGGTATTGAAAAGTTAGTTGTAGCAGGTGGTGTTGGTGCAAACTATAGATTGAATGAGAAACTTCGTGAGTTTGCAAAAGAAAAGAATTTTGAGGTTTTTAGTCCAGTTCTTAAATATTGTACAGATAATGCTGCAATGATTGGCTCAGCCGCTTATTATATGTTAAAAGATGGTTTAGGCCTTGCAGATTTAAGTTTGACTGCTAAACCTAATGTAAACTTATAGTTATTTATAAGCAATATTAAAAACAATCTTTTTCTTTTTTAAAGCATAATCATAAGCATGAGCGGTCACTCCCGCTCTGTTTTTTATAATTTTATGATCAAAAAGAAAAATGCAGATGTTTACATTATCAATGATATGATAATTTAATAAAATGTCACATTTGGGATAATGATAATTAACTTCAAAATATTTAATTTTATCAACAAACATATCAGGGGATTTATTATTAGATTTCACTTTTTGGCTTTTTAATTTTACTATTTTGCAATCTTTGTCGTTAGAGAAGAAAGTTGTTTTGATATTAGGGTAGTCTTGAAGAACTTTGCTAACAACTTGAAAAATTTGATTACTTAATTTATAAATATGATGAAAAACAAATTCATTAACATTATACTCTTTTATTACCTTTTTGACATATTTTTCAAGTCTTTTAATTTGTGTAATATTTAATGTAGCAAATCTATGACCTCTTATATAACATTTCATAAATACCTCCTTTTTACCATATTTTGTTATAAAGATGTTGATATTATAACATAATACGAATAAAAATCAAACTATTTAGGTTATATTATGTAAAAAATATTACGAAAAACGTAAAATTATTTTTATTGATAAGTGAGAAACTATATTAGGAGGATAAAATGGAATATAAAGATATCATTTTTCGAATTGCTCAATTTAGAGATAAAAGAAACATGTCTGCATTTGAATTAAGTCAAATTATTGGACATTCTGGGTCATATATGTATAGAGTTGAAAGTGGAGAAATTAAGTTGTCTGTTGAAACTTTGTTAGATATTTTAAAAGTTTTGAATGTTTCAGTTATTGAATTTTTCTTAGGGAATGGTGAAAATTTTGATTTGGAGCTTTTAGAAGCAATAAATTGTTTGTCAAAAGAAAATCGTAATGTGGTTATCGATTTAATTAAAAAGTTGAAGTAAAAAGTTCGCGATTTGATTTTACATTTGTTAAAATTAAATCGAAATAGTTTTCTTTTGCTTCTTTTCTTTAAAAGAAAAGAAGTTGTAAAACAAAAGGAGAAATTATGGAATTATTAGCACCTGCGGGTAATATGGAAAAACTTATCACAGCCGTTCATTTTGGAGCAGACGCTGTGTATTTCTCTGGCAAAAGATATGGTCTTCGTGCCTTTGCTGGCAATTTTGACGATAACGAAATTGTTGAGGCTATGAAATATCTACATGAACGCGGAAAGAAAGGGTATATCACACTCAATATTGTGGCAAAAGACGAAGATTTTGCTGGTTTGGATGAATATCTTGATTTACTTCAAAAAGCAGGCGTGGATGCAATTATTGTTAGTGATGTTGGATTAATACATTATATTCATAAAAAAGCACCAAGTTTAGATATTCATATTTCAACTCAAGCTAATGTGACTAACAGCGAGGCGATTAAATTTTACGCCGAAATGGGAGCAAAGCGTATTGTTCTTGCCAGAGAAATGAGTTTAGGTGAAATCAAAAAAATGCATGATGAAGTAGGTGACAGGATTGAACTTGAAGCCTTCGTTCATGGCGCAATGTGCATTTCTTATTCTGGCAGATGTTTGCTTTCAAACTATCTGACAGGAAGAGAATCTAATCGTGGAGCGTGTGTTCAAGCGTGCAGGTGGAAGTATTATATAAGAGAAGTTAATCGTAAAGACGAGTATGAAATGCAAGAAGATGAACGCGGAACATACATTATGAACTCCAAAGATATGAATATGATCCAGCATTTAAAAGAAATGAAAGATGCAGGCATATGTAGTTTGAAGATTGAAGGGCGTATGAAGTCGGCTTACTATGTTGGCACGGTTGTCAATGCATATAGAATGGCTTTGAATAACAATTTGACGGCAAGTGAGGAACTTGTCAGCGAGTTAGAAAAAACAAGTCACCGTCAATATACAACAGGATTTTATCTTGGTGCAAATGATAAGGAATATCTTGAAGACAGTATGCCAGTTCAAAGCCATGAATTTGTTGCTGTTGTAGTTGATAAAAGTGATGACGGCGTGATTTTTGAACAACGCAATCGTTTTGTTAAAGGTGAAACTCTTGAAATTTTGAGTGTAGACAAAAATCTTTTAAATAAACCTTTTTTTGTAGATGAAATGACTGACGAAAAGGGTGAGTCAATTGAAGATGTTAAAGGCGTTCAACAACGAGTGTTTATCAAAACAACTTTACCACTTCAAGTTGGAGATATTTTGAGAAGAAGGTGCGAGAAATAGGGGATTGACTATTAGTGATATTTTTGATACAATAATTCCTAGATTGGAGGGGAAATATGATTGAAAACGAAAATAAGGAATTAAATAAAGCTTCAAATAATTATAAAAATAGCATTAAATTAAGAGAAAAAATGGTTGAAGCTGACTTGGATTTTATTAATTTTTGCACATCGCAAAGTCTTAGACATCAAGTTTTGACTTACGATATTATGAAAAAATCACCTTATTTTATTAAGACAGAAGAAAGTGAATTGAAACAGAAAAATTTAGTTGAAGCGATAGAAAATTTGGTTAACGAAGATCCATTATATTTTGTTGTTTTCGCTAATAATCTTAAAAATTATGATATGGAAGCTTATTCAAGATGTCGTGAAATTGCTCTTGAATCATATGTAAGTTTTGCTTGTCAAGGTGAAACATTTAAAAATGATATTTGCACATTAGCTCTTAGTGAACTAAATGAAAAACAAACCTCTTGTTTTAAAACACTTTATGCAAAAGATAATCCAGGAAGAGGGGATTTTATTAAAGATATGCAAAGATTCGCTCCTGAACGATTAAAATTTCTTGAAATTGATGATGAAGAAATTGGTTAAACTTGATATTGAAAAATTGAAAATTGAAATATAAAAGATTTAAATTCCTCGATTGAGGCTTTTTTCTTGCTTTTGTAAAGGTTTTGATATATAATTCTCTTATGAGAAGATTTTTTGGTAGATTAGAAAAAGATAACGTCATTGTTGAAGGTGAGGAATTAAAGCACCTTTCTTCTGTTATTCGTTTGAAAGAGGGTGACGAATTTGTTTGTGTGACTGGTGACGAATTTGACTATGTTTGCAAAATTGTGTCGCTTGATAAAAAGAGAGCCGAGGCTCAAGTTTTAGAAAAGGCTGAGAATAAATCAAATCCTAAAAAGAATTTGGTGTTGTTTCAAGCACTTATCAAGAAAGACAATTTTGAGCTTGTTTTGCAGAAGGCTGTTGAGCTAGGCATGAGTAAGGTTATTCCATTTATTAGTGAAAATTGTGTTAACAAAAGTGGAATTAATTTGGAAAGGTTAAACACTCTTATTTCATCAGCTTGCAAGCAATGCGAAAGGTCGAAGGTTATGCATTTATCACAATCGATTAAATTTGATGAAATGCTACAAAGCCTAAAAGACTTTGACGCGGTTATTTTTGCTAACGAGATTGACGGCAAGGAGTTTAATTTTGGTGAGCTAAAAAATTATAACAACATTGCTTTTGTTGTTGGCTGTGAGGGTGGGTTTACTGAGAAAGAAAAGGAGTCACTTGTCACTTTACCAAATGTTAAGTCGGTCAGTCTTGGCTCAAGAATTTTGCGTGCCGAAACAGCTAGCATTGTTTTGATGGGACTAGGCTCACTATTGAGTGATAATTGATTTGCTAAAAGAAAAAGTCGAGGCACATTTGGTGCCCTTTTGGTTCTTTTCTTGAAAGAAAAGAAAAGGTGTAGAAATGAAAGTTTGCGTGATGACTTTGGGTTGCAAAGTGAATAAGTATGAAAGCGACTCAATAATAAAACAACTTGAAGAAAGAGGTTATGAAGCGGTTGAAAGTTTACAACCCGCTGATGTTTTTGTTATCAATACTTGCGCTGTGACGGCTGAGGCAGAGAAAAAGTCACGCCAAATGATTGCAAGATGTCGTAAATTTAACCCTAATGCAAGAATATTGATTTGCGGTTGTGCAAGTCAAAAAAATCAAGAGCAGTTTAAAGAAAAAGGCGTTGAAGTTGTCACGGGCGTGGCTGGCAAAACTAAACTTATTGATGTTATTGGGCGAGGCAACCTTGATATAAGTGAACTTCCACTTGTTTATGAAGACGACATGAAAGCAAAACAATCGCGAATTCGTGCATACATAAAAATTCAAGATGGTTGCAATAATTTTTGCTCTTATTGCATAATTCCTTATCTTCGTGGGCGTAGTCGTTCAAGAAGTCTTGAAAGTATAATGGCAGAGGCAAGGGCGCTAGGCGATGAGATTAAAGAAATTGTTTTGACGGGTATCAATGTGACAGATTATAAAATTGATGGCAAAGCGGGCTTATTAACTTTGCTACAAAACCTAGATACGCTTGGTAAAAGAATACGCCTCTCATCTTTGGAAGAAACTTTGGTGAGTGAGGAGTTTGCAAAGGGATTGAGTGAACTTAAAAACTTTTGTCCGCATTTTCACTTGTCACTTCAAAGTGGATGTGATAGCGTTTTGAAACGAATGAACAGAAAGTATACAACGGAGGAGTTTTATAATTCTGTTCGGCTTTTAAGAAAATATTTCCCACTTGCTGGCATTACAACAGATGTTATTGTTGGTTTCCCTGGTGAAAGTGATGAGGAATTTGAGATTACTCGTCGCTTTATTGAAAAGGTTGGTTTTGCATCTTTGCATATCTTTAAATATTCCCGTCGTGACGGCACTGTTGCGTCAAGGATGACAGATTTGCCAGACGCAATCAAAGCAAAACGCAGTGACATCTTAGAGGGCGTCAAATCACAACTCTTTGATGAGTTTGTAAAGAAAAATAAGACAGGCAAAGTGCTAATCGAAGAGTTTGATGGACAGCATTATGTTGGCTACACAGAAAACTACATCAAGTGTTATATACAAAGCGACAACGACCTTGTTAACCAAATCATTGATGTTGAACTTGGTGAAAGGTTTAAAGACGGGGTGAAAGTGAGAATTCAACCTTGACATAACAAGGGAAATATGTTAAACTGACAATAGAGGTGAAATATGAAATTAGATCAAGAGTTGTTTAAGCATGTTCTTGGCAGAGGGTATGATGTCAAAGATGAGAAAGATTTGATGACGGCCATTGCATTGCATTATTTTTGCAATCAATTTGGAATTTTTGATGTGGTTCGTGATTATGGTTTTATTTTGACAGATAAAGGCGTTTTGAGCCCAGATTGTATGAGAGATGTTTTGGCTGAGCGTAAAGGTTCATTCTCGGGTAAATTTACTGAGTATACAGAAAATGTTTTGTCTTCATTAGAAATTGCACTTGAGAGCACCGCAGAAATTTTGAAAAGACCTTTTGATGAGCGTGATGCAATAATTAGCGCTGCTGCTTATAAATATGTTAAAAGTGTTTATTGCTCTTTTCATGAAGATGATGAAGAGATGAAAAAGAAAGAATTTGAAAGTCACTTCCCAGCAGGAGATTACGAACTTGGCAAAACTTGTGACGAGCAGGCTGAAATTGTTTTTGAGTCAATCATTGAAAGTGAAAGACAGGCCAAATTGAAAAAATCTCAAACATCAGGAGAAAATGAAGGCTAAGCCTTCTTAACAAAGCTTTCATTAAAAACCTATATAAACAGAAGGAGAAAACATGGATTTTTTAAAAGGTGAAATTAAACATATTAATGGTTATAAATTTAATAAAGGCGAAAAGATAAGATTTTTTAGAGATCCAGAAGATGAAGATTCTGTAATGATTATTGGGGGTAGACTGATTGAGCCAGAAGAGGATAGTCGTAAAATATGTCCTGTCAAGCGGACTAGTTTTTATGATGATGTCAAATTTGTAGACGAGGAGTTTACTGGCGAGATAGAAAAAATGGAAAAACGTGAAAAAAATAGAAGATGTTTTGACGGCTTCCAAGACGATTGGGATGATTAAATTTATAACTAATTTTTTTAAAATCACTTGACAAAAAAGGTTGAAGAGCGTATAATAGTCAAGAATTAGCAAATAGAAGGTGGTGAGAAATTTGACAACTGTTAAAGTAGGCGAAAACGAAAGTCTTGAAAGTGCTTTAAAGCGTTTTAAGAGAAAGTGCCAAAAAGATGGCATTATCGGCGATATTAGAAAGAAAGAAGCATATGACAAGCCTAGTGTTGCTAGAAAAAAGAAAAGCGAAGCCGCTAGAAAGAGAGCTAGAAAAAGAGGCTAAGCGTAAACAAATTTAAATTTATAAAAGGAGAAAAATCATGGCAAACATTATTGACCAAATCGAGAAAGAGAACATGAAAGAAACACTCCCTTCATTTAATATCGGCGACACTGTTAAAGTTGGCGTTAAGATTAAGGAAGGAGATAAGGAAAGAATTCAGGCTTTTGAAGGTGTTGTTATCTCAAAGAAAAACGGCGGAATTAGAGAAACTTTTACAGTTAGAAAAGACTCTAACGGAGTTGGCGTTGAAAGAACATTCCCTATTCACTCTCCACTTGTTGCAAGTGTTGATGTTGTAAGAAAGGGTGCACCTAGAAGAGCAAAACTTTACTATGTTCGTGAACTTACTGGAAAAGCAGCTAAGATCAAATCAAAAGAAAACTAAAAACAAAATCCGCTATTTTAAGCGGATTTTTATAATAATGGAGAATTTATGAATTTTACACAAAGAATAAAAGTCTTTTTAAAGGACAATGCAGATCCTGTTAATGCAAGTTTTCAAGCACGGTTGATTTTTACTAAATATAAAATTTGGGGTTTAAAAACTCCTCCTCTTGAAAACTTTGTGAAAGAACTTATCAAAGAGGGGGCGAGTTTTGAAGATTTTAAACATGATAGCCATGAAGAAATCGTTATGGCGGGGATGTTTATTGGGCGAAGTAAAGTTGAAAACCAACAAAAACTAAAGTGGCTAAAAGAGTGGTTAAACTATGTTGATAACTGGGCAAGTTGCGACCAAATTGTTGGCAGGCTTAAAGGTATGGAAAGTGAGGCAGAATTTTTTAAGGATTTACTTAATGGGCAGCAAACTTTTACTCAGCGATTTGGTATAATTTGGCTTATGCGTTGGAACTTGAAAAAAGATTTAGTGGAAACTTTAAAACTCGTAATGCCTGTTGAAAATGATGACTACTACATCAAAATGGCAAAGGCTTGGACACTTGCCGAGGCGGTTTTGATTGATTATGAATACGCAAAAAATATAATTGCAGGCATTGATGACAAGTTTTTACGCAACAAAGCAATTTCAAAAGCCTGCGAAAGTTTTAGGGTGAATGTTGAACAAAAGGAAGAATTAAGGAAATTGAGGTTAAAGTGAAAACTTTAATCTTTTTTTGAGTAAAAACATCTTTTATTTAAAGATTTTATTAAAATATATTGAATGTTTTATATTTTATTTTGTTTAATAATAAAAAAATGCTAAAATATATATTAGTTGATTTGCTAAGGAGAAATTATGCTTTCAAAGGTTTTAAGTTTTGGATTGAAGGGAATTGAAGGGTTTAAAGTTGAGGTTGAAAGTGATATTTCATCTGGGCTTCCTAATTTTAATGTGGTTGGTCTTGCTGATACGGCTGTTAAAGAGGCTAAAGAGCGTGTGCGTTCTGCAATTAAGAATAGCGGGTTTGAATATCCAGTAAAAAGAATAACTGTCAATCTTGCACCTGCCGATGTGAAGAAGGAAGGGCCTATTTATGACCTTGCTATTGCGATTGGGATTTTAGGAGTTGACAAAGAGCTTGAATTAAAAAATATAGATAAGTATTGTTTTCTTGGGGAACTTAGTTTAGATGGGCGAATTAAGCGTATTAAAGGACTTTTACCTATTCTTATCTCAGCTAGGGCTTTAGGATACAAAAAATTTATTATTCCAAAAGAAAACGAGGTTGAGGCCAGTTTTATATCTGGGATTGAGGTTTATCCAATCAAAAGTTTATATGAATGTGTTGAATTTTTGAATGGTAAGTGTGAGGTTAAACCTATTCAAGCATGTGATTTTCAAGAAGCATTATCTTCCAAGGTTGATGCCTTAGATTTTTGCAATGTCAAAGGTCAGGCTCAGGCAAAGAGAGCGCTCGAGATTGCGGCTGCTGGCGGGCACAATGTTATTATGATAGGACCTCCAGGAAGTGGAAAAAGTATGCTCGCAAAATGTTTTCCTTCAATTTTGCCAGAAATGACATTTGAGGAAGCGTTAGAAGTGACTAAGATACATTCTGTTGCTGGTGAATTGGATTTAAAGCAAGGTATAGTTGCAAACAGGCCTTTTAGGAGTCCACATCATACGGCTAGCACTGTTAGTTTAACAGGTGGCGGAAACAACTCAAAACCTGGAGAAATTTCGCTTGCACACAATGGTGTTCTATTTTTAGATGAATTACCAGAGTATTCGCGTCACACAATTGAAACTCTGCGTCAGCCTTTAGAGGACGGAGTTATAACTGTGGCAAGAGCAAATTCAACCGTCACATATCCAGCTTCTTTCACAATGGTTGCAAGTATGAACCCATGTCCATGTGGTAATTTTGGTAGTAAGGACAGAGAGTGCAAATGCAGTCCTCATCAAATACATTCATATCTTGCTAAACTCTCGGGGCCTATTATGGATAGAATAGATATTCATGTTGAGGTCGACAGTGTATCATATGATGATCTTAAAAGCACAAAAGCTGAGGAAACTTCTGCTGATATCAAAGCACGCGTTGATAGAGCAAGAGATATTCAATTAAAAAGATTTAGAGGCGAAAAGAATTATTGCAATGCCAAAATGAGTGTGCCACAAGTTAAAAAGTATTGTAAGCTAGATGACATGAGTGAGGGGATTCTACGCTCGGCTTTTGAAAAATTGAATTTATCTGCAAGGGCACACGATAGAATTTTAAAAGTTGCTAGAACCATTGCTGACCTTGAAGGTTTTGATGATATTCAAGCCATTCATATTGCAGAAGCTATAGGTTATCGCAGTTTAGATAGAAAATATTGGACTTAAAAAGTGTTGACAAAACCTTATAAATTTGCTAAACCTAATAAAGTTTAATTTAACTAAAGGAAAAATATATGAAAGAATTAGAAAAATTTTTGATTTGGCTTGCACAATTCAATTTAACACAAAAAAAGGTTGACGAAATTTTAAGTGTTTGTCAAGATTATGATATCTTAGCCTTTCCTAAAATTTCTGGACTTGATAAAACTTTTAAGTTTCAAGAATTGGAAGATATGAGAAGACAGGCTAATAGCACAGCCGTTAACAATTATTTTAATTCGTTAGAAAAACAAGGAATACAAGTTATAACTGGGGTTAGCGAATTATATCCTGAGAAATTGAAGGGTTTAACTAATCCACCAAGTGCATTATTTTGTAAGGGTGATGTTTCTTTATTAAAAGAATTTGCTATTGCTATTGTTGGTTCTCGCACGCCAACTAATTATGGAAGAATTATAACAGACGAGTTTGCTGAAACTCTTGCTAAAAGTGGAGTAGTTATTATAAGCGGTCTAGCTTATGGAATTGATAGTATTTCACATAAAAAGGCATTAGAAGTTGGAGGTAAAACTATTGCGGTGCTTGGTGGCGGATTTAATCATATTTATCCTGCTGAGCATACATCATTAGCTGATGAAATTGCTAAAAAGGGGCTTTTGATAAGTGAATATTGTCCCTCTTTAAAACCTACTAAATATTCATTTGTTGAAAGAAACAGAATTATTGCTGGTCTTTGTGATGGAATTTTGATTCCAGAAGCTAGTTTAAAAAGCGGAACTCGAAGCACTAAAGATTTTGCATTAGATTGTGGCAAAGATGTTTTTGCCGTGCCAGGCTCGATTAAAAATGACAAAAGTGAGCTTCCAAATTTACTTATCTCGTGTGGTCACGCAAAGTGTGTTTTATCTCCTAAGAATATTTTAGAGGAATATAATATAAAGATGAAGCCAAAGGTTAGTGTTGTTAAAAACACTTCTGCACAAGAGGATGTTATCTTATCTTTACTTGCTGATGGTGAGAAAGATGTGGCATTTTTACAAGAAAATTCGGGTTTTGATATAAAAAACCTTAATTCTTATTTGACATTACTTGAAATTCGTGGAATAATAAGAAAGTTGCCGGGTAATTATTACGCGACCACTTAATGGAGGATTATTTTGAAGTTAGTTATTATTGAATCTCCTTCAAAGAGAGAATCTTTAAAAAAATATTTGGGTTCTGATTATGAGATTTTTGCAACTAAGGGACATGTGAGAGATTTGCCACCTAAAAGTTTTGCTATTGATATTAAAAATAATTTTGAACCTCGTTATGAAATCCTTGCTGATAAAAAAGAACTTATTTCTGAGTTAAAAAGAAAGGCTGAAAAGGCTGATTATGTTTATATCGCAACTGACCCCGACCGTGAAGGTGAGGCTATTTCTTGGCATGTAGCCCATATTTTAGATTATCCTGCTGACAGAAAATGCCGTATACAATTCAACGAAATTTCTAAAAAAGCGGTCACTAAAGCTTTGGAAGAGCCAAGAGCTATTGACCTCAATTTAGTTGATGCACAGCAAGCAAGGCGTGTTATGGATAGGCTTGTGGGTTATAAGCTTTCTCCAATTCTTTGCAAAAAGATTGCACCTAAACTTTCTGCTGGTCGTGTTCAATCAGTTGCACTTAAACTTGTTGTTGACAGAGAAAAGGAAATTGAAGCATTCATTCCAGAGGAATATTGGACTGTTACTGCGAATATGGAAAAATCTGGTCAGGGATTTAAAGCAAATCTTACAACTAAAAATAAGAAAAAGTTTGTTCCTAAAAACAAAGAGGAAGTTGATAATGCATTGGCAGACATTAAACAGGGAGAATTTAAAATTAGTGAACTCAAAAAATCTAATACCAAAACTCATGCTTTGCCACCATTTATTACTTCAACTATGCAACAGGATGCATTGAATAAGCTTGGCATGAGCGTTAAGCGTACTTCATCTTCTGCTCAACAACTTTATGAAGGGGTTGAAGTTAAGGGTGAAGGCAAGATGGCTCTTATTACCTATATAAGAACAGACTCTGTCCGTGTATCAACTGATGCACAAGAGGCATGTAGAAATTATATTAGAAAGCTTTATGGAGATAAATTTGTTCCTGAAAAACCTAATAATTATCACACAAAAGCATCAGCTCAGGATGCTCACGAAGCTATTAGACCTATTTCTATGGAAATAAAACCAGAAGATATAAAGGAAACTGTTTCGCCTGATAACTATAAACTTTATAAACTTATCTATGAGAGATTTTTAGCTAGTCAAATGGCTGATGCCGAATATTCAAATGTTTCTATTACTTTTGATGTGAATGGTTATGGTTTTAAGGCTAGCGGAAGAACAATGAATTTCCCTGGCTATACCAAGGTTTATAAAGAGTTTGTTGACGAAGATAAAAAAGATAACTCTATGGCTGGTAAACTTCCTGTCATGGAAGAAGGAGAGGTTGTTCCTTGCAAAGAAATACTTCCAGAGCAAAAATTTACTAAACCTCCTGTTCGGTACACAGAAGCAAGTTTAGTTAAGGCTATGGAAGAAAAGGGTATTGGTCGTCCTGCAACTTATGCTGCAACTATCTCTGTGTTAACAAGCAGAACATATTGCGAAAAGGAAGGTAAATATTTTGTTCCAACTAAACTAGGGCGAAATGTTATTGATTATCTAGATCAATTCTTCAGTTCTGTAATCAATGTTAAGTTTACCGCACATATGGAGCAACGCCTTGATGACATTGCCGAGGATAAAGATGAATGGAAAAAGGTTATTGAAAGTTTTTGGGATGGCTTTAGTACTCTTCTTGGCAAGGCGGACGCAAGCAGTGTGACTATGAAAACACCACCACAAGAAACAGATATTGTTTGCGAAAAGTGTGGCGGGAAAATGCTTATTCGTGAGGGAAGATATGGTAAATTTTTAGGATGCTCTAATTTCCCAAAATGTAAAAACGTTCAACCTTATGAGGACGAAGAAAATAAAAAACCTCAAAAACTTGCAGGTAAATGTCCTGAATGTGGGGCAGACATGGTGGAAAGATTTTCTAAGCGTGGAAAGAAATATTATTCTTGTACACATTATCCAGATTGCAAGTTTATGAGCTGGGATATTACAACAGGACAAAAATGTCCTAAATGTTCAAGTCCTATCATTATTAAGGGTAAAGTTATTAAATGCTCTTCTCATGAGTGCGACTATAAAGTGGAAAACCAAATAAATGAAGATTAAAAAAACTGTGAACATTATTGGCGCTGGCTTTGCGGGGATTGAAACTGCCCTGTTTTTGGCAAGTCACGGCATTAAGGTTCACATTTTTGATAGAGATTATGAAAAATACAAATGCGACTGTCTTGCTTGCGAATTTTTTGGCAAGAATGAGAAAAATGAGAATTTTGCAAGGGGATTATTACGCGAAGAATTAAAAATTCTTTCAAGTAAACTTGTTGAAATTGAAGATAAATTTTATAAGGGCGGTTTAGTAGATTGTGGCTGTATTGGTTCAAGACTTTTAGAAGAGGGGCGAAAGTTATTAAATACCAATGAAAATATAGAGGTTTTTAAATTAAATGTTAAAGAACTTGATTTGGACGAGATAAATATTGTTGCAACAGGGCCGCATACAGACGGTGAATTATTTGAATGGCTAAAAAAACATTATGGTTCAATGAGGTGTAATGACGGAGTTTATGAAAATCCTATTATACAAAATATAGATGAAAGTTCACTTTATAAAAAAGAAGGTGATCAAAGTGAGGATTTATACCTTCCTTTTACTTATGAAGAGTATATAGAACTTGTAAATCGAATTGTTAAAGCTCACAATGACTATTTAGATCTGACTGGGGCAAAAAAGATAACTACTGGACAAAATGCTATTGAAAAACTTATTGAAAATGGAAAAGATGCTTTAAAAAATCAAGCGTTAAGGATTTGTAAACTTGAAGGATTAGAGGAACGACCCTATGCAGTTTTAAGAATAAAAAAGGTGACATTAGGTTATGAATTGTGTGGGCTTTCAAGTTCATTACCTTACATTTTGCAAGATGCGATTATCTCTTCTATGAAACCTTTTAAACAATCTAAACTTGTTAAAGAAGCTAGAATTTTGCAAAATTACTTTATAAATAGTCCTTATGTTATCAATGAGCATTTACAAGCTCTCAAAGATGAAAAAGTTTTCTTTGCGGGTGGTTTAATTGGACTTGATGGGCATTTGGAGGCTATGGCAAGTGGGCTTATGGCAGGCTACAATGTTTTGGCATTCATATATGGTAAAAATTTTAAAGTATTGCCTTATGGGACTTGTATTGGTTCAATTTTGCGAAAAATAATTTTATTAAATGTGTCAAATTCTTCGCCTTTAATTGCGAGTTATGATATAATAGAAGGGACTATTGAAGATAAAAATAGACAATTAGAGATTTCTAAACAAAGTTTAAATAAATATGTGGAGGACTATTATGGATGGAATAAAATTTAGAGGAACAACAATTTGTGGCGTTAAGCGTAATGGCAAGATTGCTATTGCTGGTGACGGACAGGTGACAATGGGTGACAGCGTTATTTTTAAAAACAATGCTAAAAAAGTTAGAAGAATTTACAACGACAAGGTTGTTATCGGCTTTGCAGGAAGCGTTAGCGATGCTTTTTCGTTGAGTGAAAAATTTGAGGCAATGTTAAATAAATTTTCTGGAAACCTTATGAGAAGTGCTGTTGAACTTGCAGAAACTTGGCGTGACGACAAGGCTGTTAGAAAATTAGAGGCACTTATGATTGTTGCTGATAAAAATCAACTTTTGATGGTTTCTGGAACTGGAGAGGTAATAGAGCCAGACGAAGATATCTGTGCAATAGGTTCTGGTGGAAACTATGCCTTTGCTGCTGCCAAAGCATTAAAGCAAAATACAGACATGGAAGCCAAAGATATTGCCCAAAAAGCACTAAAAATAGCAAGCGAAATTTGTGTATTCACAAACGACCATATCATTGTAGAGGAGGTTTAATATGAATTATTCACCAAGACAGGTTGTTGACGAACTTGATAAATATATTGTTGGACAATCTAAGGCAAAGCGTGCTGTTGCTATTGCCCTTAGAAATAGATATAGAAGAAGTCAACTTGCAAAAGAACTTAGAGAAGAAATTACTCCTAAAAATATTATTATGCGTGGGCCAACAGGCGTTGGTAAAACTGAAATTGCAAGACGCCTTGCAAAACTTGTTAAAGCACCTTTCATCAAAATTGAAGCTACAAAATATACAGAAGTTGGTTATGTTGGCAGAGATGTTGAAAGCATGGTTAGAGATTTAGTAGAAGTTTCTGTTCGTCTTGTTAAGGACGAAAAGGCTCATGAAATGGAAGCGAAAGTAGCACCAACAGTTGAAAATCGCATTGTTGACGCAATATGTGACACGCTTCGTGCCCAAGATCAACAAGTTGACCGAAATCAAATTGTAGAGGAATATCGTCAGGGTAAACTTGACAATATGACAATTGACATTATGGTTCAAGAAACTGCAAAGCCTATGCTTGCTATTGGTGGGCCAGGAATTGATTTAGGCTCTATGTTTGATGGCATCATGCCAGCCAAACGCAAAAAGAGAAAAATGCCGGTTGCAAGAGCAAAAGAAGTTGTGACAGGTGAAGAATGCGAACGCATTATTGATAACGACAATGTTAATGCCGAAGCGATTCGCCGTGCAGAGGAAGAAGGAATTATTTTTATTGATGAAATTGACAAGATAATTGGCAAGGGTGGGACAAACAATTCTCAAGATGTATCAAGAGAAGGTGTACAAAGAGATATTTTGCCTATCGTTGAAGGTAGTACAGTTTCAACTAAGTATGGCAATGTAAAAACCGACTTTATTCTCTTTATTGCTTCAGGAGCCTTCCATGTTTCTAGAATTGAAGATATGATTCCAGAACTTCAAGGTCGTTTTCCAATTCGCGTGGATCTTGAAAATCTTACTAAGGAAGATTTTAAGAAGATTTTGGCTGAAACCAAAAATTCTCTTATCTTCCAGTATTCAAGTATTTTAAAGGTTGACAATATTGACCTTAAATTCACAGATGACGCTCTAGATGAAATTGCTGAAATGGCGGTTGCTGAAAATGAGACTAGCGAAAATATAGGAGCAAGACGCTTGCATACAATTATGGAAATGCTTCTCGAAGATATTTCTTTCAATGCATCAGGTGATCATCCAATGCTTGAAGTAAAGATTGACCGTGCTTATGTTCAAAACGCTTTCAAAGAAACTAAGAAGAAGTTTGATTTGAAAAAATATGTTTTGTAGGAGAAAAACAATGGACGAACTTATAGATATTTATGACGAAAATCAAAATTTTGTAAAAAAAGAAATAAAAAGCATTGCTCATAAACAAGGAGATTGGCATAAATCAATTCATGCTTACCTTATAAATGATAAAAATGAGATTGTAATTCAAAAAAGAAGTGCAGATAAAGATTTGTATCCTAATGTTTGGGATGTGTCGTTTGCAGGTCATGTTGGTGCAGGCGAAAGTACAAAAACAAGTGCCATAAGAGAGTGTCAAGAAGAGTTGGGAATAAATCTTGAAGAAAAAGAAATTGAATATCTTTTTACGATCCCAGAAAAATTGCAATGGGGGCAGGTGCAAAGCAATGAATTTGTTGATGTTTTCTTTTGTAAAAAGAATTTTGGCAAGATAACAAAACAAGATGAAGAAGTTGCTGATGTGAAAGTTGTTCCAGTCAAAGAATTTATTCAAATGGTTGAAAATAAAGATAAAAATTTATTTCCTCACTATGATGAGTATGGAAAGTTGCTTCCAATTTTAAAAGAATATGTGCAGAAATAAGGATTAAATATGGAAGATAAAACAATTTTTGACACCTCACGAACTGAACTTCTTATTGGCAAAGAAGGGATTGAAAAACTGAAAAATAAAAGTGTAATTCTTGTTGGTGTTGGCGGTGTTGGTGGCTATGTAGCAACCATGCTTGTAAGAGCTGGCGTTGGCAAAATTAAACTTGTCGATTTTGATAAGGTGAGTTCATCCAACATCAATCGTCAAGTTGTTGCAAATGTTGATACTATCGGCAAAAGTAAGGTGGAAGTTTTAAAAGAAATGCTTTTAAAAATCAACCCAGATTTGCAATGCGAAATTGAGGACGTTAAGTTGACAGCAGATAATGTTGAAAAAATAATCACGCCTTGTCATATGTGCATTGATGCAATTGACAGTGTGGCAGATAAGGTTGCACTTATAATTTACTGCAAAAAGCACAATATAGATATAATTTCGGCTATGGGTGCGGGCAATAGGACAAGTATTCCGCGTTTTGTTTTGACCGACGTCTACAAAACGCATGATGACGGCTTGGCAAAAGTAATTCGAAAGAAGTTACGCGAGGCGGGAGTTGAAAGTTTAAGCGTTGTAACTTGCGAAGAAAAGGCACTTTCGACAGGTGAGCGAAATGTCGGAAGTATAAGTTATTATCCTGGCATGTGTGGAATAACTTTGGCGGCGGTTGTAATAAATAAATTTTTGGAGGAGGAATAAAAATGGAAGTATTAAACTCAAAAAATTTTGAGGAGCAAACAAAGAAGGGCATTGTGGTTGTTGACTTTTTTGCAACTTGGTGTGGCCCTTGCAGAATGATGGCACCAGTCCTCGAAGAAGTTCAAGAAGAATTAGGTGACAAGGTTAAAATTTTTAAGGTTGATGTTGACGAAAGCGAAGCTTTAGCACGTAAGTTTGGCGTTATGATGATACCAACAATGGTTATCTTTGAAAATGGTGAAGTGCGCGACAAGCATATAGGGTTATGGCAAAAAGACGATATGCTCGACCAAATCAAATCTTATTTATAAGCGTTGCACTACTATAAAAAAAGAGATTGTTTAAATCTCTCTTTTTTATTCTAATTCTTCTGGATTTTCTATTCTAACTTTTTGGTAAATTTCTTTCATAACATAGTGTTCATCAATTTCTTTTGTGGCTTCTTTGATAAGATTTTTTCTCAAATCTTTAACATAAGGTAAACCTTCTCTATCAGCCATGTCTTTTCTAAGCCAACTTGTTGGGTAATCAGCAGTCTCGCCATCAGGGTGTAAAATTGTATAATCACTTATAAGTTTTAATTGACAACGCCACTTAATAATGCAGCCATATTCTTGCATATAGTCAAAATTTGAAGAATCTGCAAAGAAAATATCTGTCGGGATATCAGCATAAATATCTTCTAATTTAAGTTCAGGATAAGTTTCACGTAGTATTGTAAGAATATGTTCACGACTTTTGAAATATTTAAATCTTTTTTCGCTTTTTAACATGGGTTCCTCCATTTTTATATATTTATTCTATCATAAGTTTAAGATTTGTCAATGCTCTTTTTATGAAAAATTGCTTAAAATTGCGTTTTTTAGTCAAAAATTAAAAGAAATGGCATAAATTTTGAAAATTTAGGGGCTTTTTACTATTGACAATCAGTGTGCAAAGTGATAAAATATTTAGCGTAAAAGGAAGGTATTATGAGAAAAGTTTATCTTGATAATGCTGCTACAACATTTGTTTCTAGCGAGGTTTTGGCTGAAATGCTCCCTTGCTTTAACACAATTTATGGCAATGCAAATTCTCTTCACAGTTTTGGTCGCGAGGCTTCTAATATTGTTGACAGAGCAAGAGACAGAATTGCAACTGCTATTGGTGCAGCTAAATCTAACGAAATATATTTCACTTCTGGTGGTACAGAAGCTGATAACTGGGCAATCAAGGGCATTGCTCATGCCTATGCAAACAAAGGCAAACATATTATCACAAGTGCAATTGAGCATCATGCAGTTTTAGAGGCTTGTGCTCAACTTGAAAAGGAAGGTTATGAAGTGACTTATCTTCCTGTTGACAAATTTGGTCTTGTTAGTTTGCCAGATCTTATTCATGAGATTAAAAAAGACACGACTTTGGTTTCAATTATGGCTGTTAACAACGAAGTTGGAACAATTCAAAACATCAAAGCTATTGCTAAGATTTGTCACGAATATGGGGTTATCTTTCACACTGATGCTGTTCAAGGCTTAGGTTCTTTAAGATTAAATGTTCAAGACATGGAAATCGACGCAATGAGTATTTCGGGTCATAAAATTTATGGACCAAAAGGTGTTGGTGCTTTATATCTTAAGAATGGCATCCGCATTGAGCCTTTAATCGCAGGTGGGGCACAAGAGAGAAATAAGCGTGGGGGAACTTTGAATGTTCCTGCAATTGCTGGGTTTGGTAAGGCTGTTGAAATTGCCGTTAGAGATTTGGCGATAAATCAACAAAAACTTAAAGCTGTTAGAGAATACTTTATTGCTAAAGTGACTGAGAGAATTCCATATATTCAAATCAATGGTCATCCTCATCAAAAAATTCAAGGTACTGTGCACATTTCATTTGAAATGATAGAAGGTGAGTCAATCCTTATGCTCCTCGACCTTGAAGGCGTTGCAGTTTCTACTGCTTCTGCTTGCACATCAAATTCACTTCAACCATCACATGTTTTGAGAGCTATGGGTATCCCTGACGAAATCGCTCAAGGATCAATCCGCTTCTCATTCGGTAAAAATATATCTAAAGACGATGTTGACTATGTTGTTGATGTTCTTGAAAAAGCCGTTGAACAACTTAGGTCAATTTCACCTATCACTAAAGCAGGGAGGAAATAATTATGTATAACAAAACTGTTATTGAAAGATTCAAGAATCCTAAAAATGCTGGCGGACTTCGTGGTGCAAATGGAATAGGCAAGGTTGGCAATGCCGCCTGTGGAGATATTATGAAGATGTATCTTCTTGTTAATGATGAGGGCATTATTGAAGATGCTCGCTTCAAAACATTTGGTTGCTGTGCTGCAATTGCTTCAACAGATGTTGCTTGTGACCTTGTTAAAGGCAAGACAATTGACGAAGCACTTAAAGTGACAAACAAACAAGTGTTTGACATCCTTGGCGACCTTCCAGCACACAAAATTCACTGTTCAGTTCTCGCTGAAGAGTCAATCCGTGCCGCAGTTGAAGATTATTACAAAAAGAAGGAAAAAGAATCTAAAAAATTAGCTAAAGATTAAAAAATCACCCGTAAGGGTGTTTTTTTATTTTGCCTTTAATTTTGTTGTGCGGATAAAGATTCCAGATAAGAGTAATCGTTATATTTTCCATCATGTTTTTCAATATAAGCTTCCATACCTTCTAATGAAAATTCCTGTTCTGGATCACGATATAGTGAGTAAAGCATTTTGATATCATTTGCTGATAATTGATGGAGAGATGTACCAAAAGGATGCTTTGAGTTCATAATTGAGTCTAAATAATTTTCTGTTTCTATTAAATATAAATCACCCAAACCAAGAGAATGACAAATTTCATGCTTAAAAGTATAAAATAAAGTAGCAGTTCTTATTCCTTGAAGATGATTTTCATCATCCCAGACCCAAGGACCTAGATGAATTTCATCTTTTTCTAGTACAAGTTCTTCATCTAAATAAATTACAGTATCATATATCTCTTTTCCTTCTATATTTTTACTTTTATCTAAAGAATAGTGATAGTTTTGTCCGAGACTATAATGCTCATTATATGTAAGTTCTTCAACAGTTTTTGTATATATATCTATATTGTATGGGCTTATAAGATCAGATTCTGTAGGTGTATAGTTTAACTCAAATTTATAGACGGGATTAATAAAGGTAAATATATCATTGAATTCATCAATACAATACTGCAAAATATGTTTTTGAGTTTTTGTTATTTGAAAATTTATATTAATTTTTATTGTCTCTTTGTTGATAGGACAAGGCATACGAATGATATCATTATCTATCAAATAAAGATTGTCTTTATCCCCAAAACTTTTTAAAAGTTCAGCTTTAACAGTATTTTTATCATTGAGAGGGAAAGTTGTATAATTAATATTTTCTTCGCATCCAACCATTGTAAAAACACCTGAAAAAATTGCCCCTGCAAGAATGAATGCTTTTGCCTTTTTAATATTTTTCATATCTTAATTCGTCCTTCTAGTTTAATCAATATAATATCATTGAACTTTTCTATTGTCAATACTTTTTCTGAAAGATTTTTAAAAATGAATAAAATCACAAAATCCTCACACACTAGAAATAGGAAGGAGGAGAAATGAAAGATTTATATATGCTTGCTGGTTTTGGCTTAGGCCTTATCACTGGTGCTATGCTTTACAAATACTCAAAAGACACTAAGAAAATGGTGGATAATGGTGAGAAAAACCTTATGAAAGAAGCTGAAAAGTTGGGTAATAAGGCTGAAAAGGGCGTTGAAAAGCTTGGCGATAAAGCCGAAAAGGGTATTCAAAAGGTAGAACAAGCCGTTAAAAAAGGCAACAAGGCTTTACAAAAACAGATAAATAAGTAGATTAAAATATAAGATGTTTAATTCCTTGTTGGTTGCAAGCAAAGACTGCGAAATTAAACATCTTTATTTTTTACTGAATGAATGAGACTTTGCTACCTTTTGCAAAATTTGTCGAATGATGGCAAAAAATAAATTTAAGAAATTTGTCGAAACATGTCAACAAACGGCAAAAATGAGGACTTTAAAATAAAAATATAGTCAAAATCTTGATTTATCTAAAATTTTGTGATATAATAACAAAACCGAGCTAGATGGGGAGTTAGCGGTGCCCTGTACCTGCAATCCGCTATAGCAGGGTTGACGATTTGTTTCGGTTTAAACTTTTTAAAAATGTGCGATTATTTTTAATGTTGAAGTCAAGGTCTTATGCAAGTAAAATCTATGAACCAGGTCAGAGCCTGACGGCAGCATCCTTAAGTGGACACTTTACTGTGCCATAGGGAAGCTTTGGTGGAGTTAAAATTAGTCGAGGCAGTTGGGAAGTTTTTATCAACGCAAATTGCTCGGGCTTGAAAATTTAAGGCAGTCATAAGACTGCCTTTTTGCAATTAAAAGTTGAACGATTGATTAAAGTAAGAAGATGATTTTTGCATATAATTAAAAAAATGGCATTGCCACTTATTCAAAATCCGTATTCCCTAATAAATAATCAGCAGAAGTTTGTAAAATTTTACAAAGTTGAAGAATAGATTTAATATCTGGCTCTTTTAAACCACGCTCCCAAGCAGAAATATAGGCTTGCGTATAGCCCAACATTTTTGCTAAATCTTTTTGTAGGAGTTTGCTTTGTTGTCTTAATTCTCTTAACCTTTCTGAAAATGTGTTATTTGTATTCATATTTTATTCAAAATTTGTTTTTCCTAATAAATAATCTAATGATGTATCTAAAATATAACTAAGTTGTAATAAAACATCAAAAGATGGTTCTCTTGTACCAAGTTCCCAGCCAGAAACAGCGGCTTGTTTAAAACCTGTCAATTTACCTAGTTGTGTTTGAGTTATCTTTTTTTCTTCCCTAAGTTCTTTTAGTCTTTCAGGAAATTTATTTTTGTATTTCATAAATTTATGATACTACAATCTGTTATATTTAAACCAAGTAACGCAAATTGCGTTATTATTCAAAATTTGTTCTACCAATTAAGTAATCCGAAGTTGTTTTAAGTATCTCACATAGTTTGATAAGAGAATCTAAATTTGGCTGTCGAGTTCCACCTTCCCAACAGGCGATAGTGGACTGTTTACAATTCAAAAATTTTCCCAACTCTTTTTGTGTGAGGGGAATTTGATTTCTTAGTTCTTTCAATCGCTCTGGAAACTTGTTTAGTTTATTCATAAAAAAAATATAATGCAAATTGTAGTAAGGATTACAACAATTGCATTTTGCAATATTTTTATAAAAAGATTGCAAATTAGATTGACATATTGCAATTTGTAGTAATATAATTAAATTATGAAAAATTTAGAAGTATTTTGGATGGATTTGAGTGAATTAAGAGAAAGAATTAAGTTAATTGGAATAGATGGGTATTGTAAATATTTTAATATTAGAAAAAAAGACCTTATAAAAGTTTTAAATGAAAATATGAATTTACCACTGAAGGTTTACATGCAAATCGCTTTAAGTATGCATAAGCAATTAAGCAGTTTTATTTTTGTTGATTGGGAGGGGATGAATTATGATTTAAAGCATCCTCGTTTTAAAAGAACTGCACTTTCACAATTTCTTCAAGACTTTATGGAGGAAAATTTTTATACACAAGCAGAGTTGGCAAAAAAGATTGGGATTAATTCAAAAGGTATGGCTTTTTTATTATTATCAGACGAAATGTCTTTGCCAGAGGGATTAGTTGAAAAAATTGCTAAAGCCACGCATGTGACTTCAGCAGACATAATTTTTTTACTTAATAAAAGATATGACTATTATGATGAACAAGATTATGAAAGATTAAATAGTTTAATAAAGTGTGGTTTTAATGAAAGAGATTACGCTACATTAGATTATTTAATAAAAAATGGATGTTGTAATGAAGATTATCCTGTAAAAGGCATTTTTAAACATTAAGTTAATGCCAATCAATTGATGTTTCGCCATTTTTGATTAAAAATTCGTTGCATTTTGAGAAGTGCTTGCAGCCAAAGAAACCGCGGTATGAAGAAAGTGGACTTGGATGTGGGGCTTTTAATATTAAGTGATGTGAAGCGATTTGTGGTGCAAAGGCTTGTGCGTTTGAACCCCAAAGCAAAAATACAATTGGCTTTTCGCGTTTGGATAGAAGATTAATGATTTGTCCTGTAAACTCTTCCCAGCCATGACCACGATGTGAATTGGCTTGATGAGCACGAACGGTTAGGGTAGTGTTTAAAAGTAAAACACCTTGTTTTGCCCAACGGGTAAGGTCACCAGATTTGATTGGATCAATGTCGAGGTCGTCATGAATTTCTTTAAAAATATTTACAAGTGATGGTGGAATATCAACATTCTCTGGAACTGAAAATGATAAACCCTGTGCTTGATTTGGTTCATGATAAGGATCTTGACCGATAATCACAACTTTGACATCATTGTATGCGGTGTAGTTGAGTGCATTAAAGATATTTTCCATTGCAGGGTAGATTGTGCGAGTTGCATATTCATCATCCAAAAATGCTTGCAATGTTTTGAAATAATCCTTTTCAAACTCTGATTTTAATAATTCAAACCAATTTTTCTTAATTTTTATCATAATGTGACCTCTTGATGAAGGTATTTTATCATATTTTTATTTTGCGGTCAAGACATTTAAATTTAATATTGACAAATTTAGTTTCTGTGGTATAATAAAAGTAATTTTAGGAGGGAGATTATGGCAAGAGTAGATTGGGAATTTTTGCTAAGAACAGACAATATGTTAAAGAAAGGATATTGGGACACTAACGACACAGTTAGAACAAAGTGGGAAGACGGAACACCTGCACACACTGTTAAAGGGTTTTCAGCCTACAACCTTTACGATATGAGAGAAGGTTTTCCAATTTCAACACTTCGAAAAATAAATGGGGATGCTGCAATTGATGAGGTTCAATGGATTTGGCAATTAAAGAGCAACAACGTTAAAGATTTGCATAGTCACATTTGGGATCAATGGGCAGACGAAAATGGATCTATTGGCAAGGCTTATGGTTGGCAAGTTGCACAAAAGTCAAAATACAGCTGGGGTGAAGCCGATCAAACAGATATGGTGCTTCACGAACTCAAATTTAATCCGGCTTCAAGAAGAATTCTTACAGAGCTTTTTAAGCATGAAGATTTGCATGCTATGAGACTTGAACCTTGTGTTCATGGAATGCAGCTTGATGTTGCTGGTGATACTCTCAATATGTTTTTAAATCAACGCTCAAACGACACTTTGGCGGCTGGGAATTGGAATGTTGTGCAATATTCAGCACTTTTACATATGCTTGCGCAAGTTAGTGGATTAAAGCCAGGTGTTCTTGCTCATGAAATTGTAAACCCTCATATTTATGACCGTCATGTTCCTTTCATTGTTGATATAACTCTTTCAAGAGCAAAGAAAATTGAAGAACTTGCAGGGGAAATTTTTCGATCAGGAACAAAAATGTGTAATGCTATATACAATATGACTGATGAAGAGGAATCGGCTTTTAAACTTTTTATTAATCAACTTGTAGATAGATTTGGTCATCCAGTTTCTTATAAAGATCTAATTAAACAAGCACAAGATTTAGAACTTGAAAATGATAAGCATGATGCAACATTCTACGAAAATTATGCAAAAGAGTTTGTAGAGACTCCACAATTTAAAAAAGCAGAATATATTGTTGAAACAATGATTAAGTATCCAGAGTTTGAAAAAGCTTTCAATTTCTGTTCTCCAAAGCTTATTCTTGATCCTAGCGTTACAAATTTCTATGATTTTAAATCACCACTCACAACAGACAAAGAAACTGGCAAGTTTGTTCCTAGTGAAGATAGTTCTTTCAAAGTTGAAGATTACAACTGGAAAGAAGAAGGAATCAAATTGCAATGTGCAGTTCCTGTGGCTGAATAAGACTTAATAAAAAAGACTTGAATTTCAAGTCTTTTTTATTTTGATTTTTAAAGATTTTAAGATATAATTGCACTATGGAGGAATTATTATGAGTTGTCCTATTAATATGAAAGGGTTTGGACCTAGCCCTATTCCTGAGGAAGCAAATTGGGTTCAAGCAAAAGAAATTACACAAATTTCAGGATTTAGTCATGGGTGCGGAAAGTGTGCACCTCAGCAAGGCACTTGCAAATTGACTTTGAATGTTAAGAATGGTGTTATCAAAGAGGCTCTTGTTGAAACTATCGGTTGCAGTGGTATGACACATTCGGCTGCTATGGCTGGCGAAATTTTGACTGGGAAGACTATTTTAGAGGCTTTAAATACAGACCTTGTTTGTGACGCAATCAATGACGCCATGAAGCAAATCTTTTTGCAACTTGTTTATGGCAGAAGTCAATCTGCTTTTTCTGAAGGTGGTTTAGAGGTAGGAGCAGGGCTTGAAGATTTAGGTAAAAATTTGACAAGTCAGGTGGGGACTATTTATTCAAGAGAAGACACTGGCACTAGATACTTGAATTTGGCAGAAGGATATATCACAAAAGAAGGGCTTGACAAAAACGGCGAAATTATTGGTTATGAATATGTGAACATTGGTGCACTTATGAATTTGCTAAAAGACGAAAAGGTTGATGTAAAAGAAGCTGTGAAGAAAGCAACCAAAACTTATGGGCGTTTTGATGAAGCGGTCACTGTGATTGACCCAAGGAGGGATTAAGAATGGATTACATGAAAAAATATCTTGGAATTAAAGACGCTCTAAAAAAGTATGGGATAAAGTCACTTGACGACGCCAAAGAGATTTGTTCTAAAAACGGAATAAATGTTGAAGAGATTGTTAAAGGTATTCAACCTATTTGTTTTGATAGTGCAGTTAAGGCTTATGAACTTGGCTGTGCAATTGCTATTAAAGCAAAAGTTAAAACGGCTAGCGATGCATCACTTAAAATAGGTGAGGGCTTGCAAGCATTTTGTGAAAAGGGCTCTGTTGCAGATGACCGTCAAATCGGTCTTGGTCATGGCAGGCTGGGTGCAATGCTTCTTGATGAAAAGACGAAAAGTTTTGCATTTTTGGCAGGACATGAAAGTTTTGCGGCTGCTGAAGGAGCAATTGGAATTGCCCGTACTGCAAACAAGGTTAGAAAAACACCTTTAAATGTTATCTTGAATGGTCTTGGCAAGGATGCTGCTTACATTATTTCAAGAATTAATGGGTTCACTTTTGTTCAAACTGAGTTTGACCATAAAACTGGAAAGCTTAAAGTTGTAAAGAAAATTCCTTTTTCAAAAGGTGATAAGGCAAAGGTTAAATGTTATGGTGCTTATGATGTGCCAGAAGGTGTTGCTATTATGCAAATTGAAAAGGTTGATGTTTCAATAACTGGCAATTCTACAAATCCTGTGCGTTTCCAACATCCAGTTGCGGGAACTTACAAAAAGTGGTGCGTTGAAAACGGCAAGCAATATTTTTCTGTTGCTTCTGGTGGCGGAACAGGAAGAACACTTCATCCAGACAATATGGCAGCAGGTCCTGCAAGTTATGGGTTGACTGATACTATGGGAAGAATGCACTCTGATGCTCAATTCGCAGGTTCTTCATCAGTGCCTGCACATGTCGCAATGATGGGCTTTATTGGCATGGGCAATAATCCAATTGTAGGGGCAACAGTGGCATTATCTGTTGCGGTTGCTACAAGAAAATAAAATTGGTACCAAATGTGCCGCGACTAGACTATGAATAAAATTGTTGAATGTAGAAAAATATTGCCATTGGCACAAAATAGGTCTTGAAATAGACCTTTTTTTGTGGTATAATCATTTTGTTAGGAGATTAGAATGGGAACATTAAAAATTACAGAAGATGATATTACAAAAATTATTCTTGGCAGAGTTAATTCTGAAGCAGAAAAATATTGGATTAAGTCTATGATTCGAGCTTTGCCATCAACCTTAGAAGGCACAGTTGTTGAGGTTGCACCAATCGAAGTTGACGGGGGAGGGAATTCAAAAGTTACTTTTGATAAATTCACTATTAATATTGAAGGCGAACTTGCTAAATATGCTGATGAAATAAACCAAGATTATGTAGACATTATGTGTGAAATTCAACCTGAGTTTAAAAGGTTCTATGAAAAATCTATGGAAGCAATAGAAGAAAAGACTAGAATTTTTAAGCAAAGATTATTGGAAGAATTTAATAAAAATGGCTATGTAAAAAATGACATTAAATGTATTCTTACTGGCACTGGTGTTAAAGATTTAACTCAACGGTTAGAAGCTATTAAGCATGGCGAATTTATTGCACCGATTTCAAATAAACTTAATACCCCTAATAGAAAATTCGAGCAAGGTGAAGTTTATTATGCAAATTTAAATCCTGCTTTAGTCGGTGAATTTGCAGGAGTTAGGCCAGTTGTTATTGTTGCGTGTAATGATTTTTCACTCACAATTTTGCCACTAACAAGTAAATTGGAACAAAAGGGAAACGAAGAATATCATGTTTTAGTAAAAGCAGATAAATATGATGTTAAGAATTTTACAGATTCTATTGTTTGTACTGAAGTTGTCAAAACTGTCGATAAAAGTAGAATTTACGGCAAGGTTTTGACTTTAGATGAAGAAGATACTAATAAAATTGTAGAATTAATGGGAAAACGACTTTTTGGTGACAAATATCTTGCTCCAAGTGATGAGTATGAAGCTTATGATATTTTTAGCGAAGAAGAGGTAGAAAAATTTGAGCGTGAGCAAGAATTAGAAGAAAAAAAGAAGGCTGAACAAGCAACCTTAAAGCAAGATAAATCGCTTAAACCTTCAAATACATTCCATACAGTGGAAAAGTTTATCAATAATCCACAAAGTGAATGCACAATTGGTGAAATTTTATATGGGATTAAAGAAGAAAAAGTTGAGGACAAAAATTTTATATGTGTAGTAGATAATTCTGTAAAGAAAACGCCAGCAGTTATTTATGAATTGACGGATGAAGAAGCCATTCAAATTTGTGAACAAAAATTTGAGGGGATGAGAGCAAATGGTTCAAGATTATCTTTTCAAGATCCTATTGTTTTAAGTAATAATTCTCTTCAAGAAGGCATTAAAATTGCATATAACACAAAAAATGTTAATGGAAAAGAGGGGAAATATTACACAGAAATTTCTTTATCCTCATTTTATGGAACATATGAATGCGGAAGTAAAAAAAATAATAATGATATGGATTTAACTTTGTATTTGGCTTCAAAAATGGTTGAAAAATATGGAGATCATTATAAAAACAATTTCTGTAAGAATTATGTTAAGTATTTTAATAGATTTTATGAATATAATGGTGATCTAAATAAAAATATTAATCTTTTAGATTACTTCTTAAGTTTTGTTGGCAAAAAAGCAAATAATTCAAATGAATTGGTTATCAATGGATTAAGTGCATATGATTATTATAGTCTAGAAGATATAACAGAAGACGTACAGCAATAAAAAGTGGCAAAAGCCACTTTTTTTGATTATTTTTGATTTTTGTTTTACTTTTTTTAAAATTTTGTATATTCTATTTATATAGTTATTTTTTCAAGGAGAAATTATGGCAGAAAAAAAAGTAAATGAAAGCAATGCTAGAAGATTTCTTAATGCTTTCAATAATATTGATTATGCTTTAAAAACGCGTTATGGCATGCATAGAAGTATGGGTTTTTCTGATATGATTAGAAAAACGGTTGTTCTTAATTATATTGTTCGTAAAAATGAAGATAGTTTGATTGATTATGGGCGTCTTAGAAATGCTATTATTCACAATGCAAACGAAGATATTGTTATTGCAGAACCTCATGATAGTGTGGTTGAGGATATTGAGCGTATAGAAAAACTTTTAACAACTCCTCCTAAGGCTTTAGATTCGGTTGCTCATCGTGATGTTTTAACTATTAGTGCAGATAAAAGCATGTATGATGTTATCACTTTAATGGCAAACTCTAAGTATTCAAATATTCCTGTTTACAATGGTGAAGTTTTGATGGGCGTTGCAAATGGTCAAAAAATATTGGACTCTTTTGGACAATTTCTTTTAGCTGGTGGCAAGAGTGATGTTTTCTTAAAAAGTGTTAAGATTGAAGATATGCTCTCTGCACTTGAAAATTCTAATTATTATGTTATTGCTTCAAGTGACGTGACTGTTGAGGAAGCTTTAAATGAATTTCATAAAAATCCAAAATTGCTTGCAATTTTGATTACTCCAAATGGTGAAATTAATCAAAAGGTTTTGGGTATTGTCACAGGCAGTGACGTTATGGATATGAATAAGATTATGGATTTATATTGATAAACCAAATATTGTGCAATTATTTTAATTAATTTTACTTGACATTTTTATAGTTTTAGTTATACTTAAATTATCATCTTAATTAAATGCGTTGATGAAAGACAGGGTTGTAAGTGGAGATTTTCAGAGAGTTGTTGGTTGGTGCAAAACAATAAATTGAAACTTGGAATTATCACTTTCGGAGTTGCTATCTGAAAATTATAGTAGGGTTTGCCGGTTCTTCCCGTTATAGAAGGCGTGAGTGATGGCTCACAGAAAAGTTTACAAGTGGTTATAACCTTTTTAAGCACGGGGGTCTTGTATCTTCCGTGCTTTTTCGAACCCAATGTTCGATGAGTGTTTATTTATTGTAATTAAAACTAATATTATATTTAATTCACAATTAATAGCTCAAATTAAAGATTTTTATTATTTTATTTTAACCTTAATAATAAGAATAAAAATCCTATTTGCGATACAAAGATAAACCTTTATCAAGTATTGCAAAATTAATTTCTTTTGTTTCTTTAAAAGAAAAGAATATTGAATAAGGAGAAGGAAATGAAAAAAGAAAATTCAATGCCAAATTTTGTTGAGATGGAACATGGTGTTCTAAAATTTTGGAATGACAACAAATGTTTCAACAAGCTTCAAGCGCAAAATGCAGGACACGAGCGTTTTAAATTTTTGGACGGCCCAGCAACAGCAAATAATCGTTTAGGAATTCATCATTTTTGGGGAAGAACACTTAAAGATATGACTATTCGTTATAACGCCCTTAAAGGTAGGGATTGCCAATTTCAAAATGGTTTTGACGGTCAAGGTCTTTGGGTGGAAGTTAATGTTGAAAAAGAATTAGGGCTTAACGGCAAGCCAGAAATTCAACAATATGGAATTGATAAATTTACCAACAAGTGTATGGAGCGTGTTGCATATTTTGGCAATGAAATAACAAATCAATCTAAGCGTATGGGGCAATGGATGGATTGGGATCATAGTTATTACACCAACACTGATGAAAATATAACTTCTATTTGGCATTTTCTTAAAAAATGTGATGAAAAAGGTTGGATTGTTAAGAAAAATAGACCTATGGCTTGGTGTCCTCGTTGCGGAACAAGTTTAAGTGAACATGAGATGTCATCTTCTTATCATGAAGTTGAACATACAGCTATTTATGCTAAATTCCCTGTTAAAGGTAAGGATTTTTATATTATTGCATGGACAACTACTCCTTGGACATTGTCAGCTAATGTAGCCCTTGCTGTTAATCCAGAGTTTGATTATGTTAAAGTGGAATTTAATGGTGAAAAGATTGTTTTAGGTAAAGATAGATTAAAACTTTTAAAACAAGAGGTAAAAATTCTTGAGACTTTTAAAGGTTCACAGCTTGTTGGGCTTGAATATGAAACTTGTTTTCCTGAACTAACAGAACAAAATTTTGTGCACCATGTTGTTGCATGGGATGAAGTATCAAATGAAGATGGTTCTTGTGTCGTTCACATTGCACCAGGTTGTGGAGCTGAAGATTTTGAGCTTGGAGTATCATTAGGACTTCCTGAAATTTGTCCAATTAACGAACAAGGCGTAATGCTTCCTTCAACTGGTTTCTTGGCTGGTAAAAAGACTACTGAAGTTATAGATATGGTTGTTGACAGACTTAAACAAGACAACAAATTGTTATATGCACATAAACACAAGCATTCATATCCTTTCTGTTGGAGATGTAAAACTGACCTCGTTTACAAACTTATAAATGCATGGTTTATCAAGGTTGACGAAATTCGCCCAATGGCACTCAAAGCTATTGAAGAAGTTGAGTTTAAGCCTGAATATGCTAAAAAGCGTATGGTTGATTGGCTTACAAACATGGGTGACTGGAACATTTCGAGAAGTCGTTTTTATGGGCTTCCACTTCCTTTCTATGTTTGTGAAAAGTGTGGAAAAGTTCATGTTATTGGATCACTAGAAGAACTTAAAGCTAAGGCAGTTGACCCTAGTCTTGTAGATAATTTACCAAATATTCACAGGCCTTGGATTGATGAAATCAAAATTAAATGTGAGTGTGGTGAAGAGCTTTCTCGAATTCCAGAGGTTGGAGATGTTTGGCTTGATGCTGGTATCACACCTTTCTCAACTAAGAAATATTTTACTGATAAAAAGTTCTTTGAAGAAAATTTCCCAAGCGATTATGTTTGCGAAATGATTGAACAAATTAAGCTTTGGTTCTACTCACTTTTAATGATGAGTGTTGTTCTGACAGGTAAAGCTCCCTACAAAAAGGTTGTGACTTATCAATATGTTCGTGACGAAAATGGAGGAGAGTTCCACAAGAGTGGTGGAAATTCTTTGGAAGCTGACCATGTGGCAGACAAGGTGGGGGCAGATGTTGTGCGTTATCTTTATTGTTCTTCAAGTCCTGTAAACGATATGCGTTTCGGTTTCAATTTAACAGACGAGGCAAGGCGTAAACTTTTAGGTTTTTGGAATATTTACACTTTCTTTAACACATATGCTTGTATTGACAATCCAGACATTGCTGATTTTTACCCAAAAGAGAAAGATCTTTCTTATGCTGACAAGTGGCTTATTGAAAGCGTGAATAAGTTTATCATTGAAAGTGATGAAAACTTTGCCAATGATAGAAACAACTTTGTTGTTCGGGATTTTGAAAAGCTCGTTGATGATATTTCAAATTACTACATTCGTGCAAACCGTAAGCGTTTCTGGAAGAGTGAAAATAAAAATGATCAATTAACAGCTTATTGGTGCTTGTATTATGCTATCAAATCAATTATTCAAGTTATGACACCAATAATACCATTTATGACAGAATATATCTGGCAAAATATGGTTAGAGCGGTTGAAGAAAATGAAAAAGAATGCATTATGCTTGCAGGTTTCCCAGAAAAGCTTTACGACAAAGCTTTTGATGGCGTACTTGAAACAACACAAATTGCAAGAGATATTATGTCTACTGCTCAACGCCTTAGAAATGAAAATCAAATTAAGGTTAAGCAACCTTTAAGAAAAATGTTTGTTGCAGGTAGTGAAAATGTAGATAAGGTTATCGAAAATCTTGGAGAAATTATTAAGGACGAACTTAATATCAAAGAGATTGAGCGCGTAACTGACGACTCTATGTTCAATGACGAATATTTATCTGTCAACTTTAAAAAGGCTGGTGCAGTACTTAAAGGTGATGTCCAAAAACTGAAGAATGCTTTGGCAGAACTTTCAGATGAACAAATTAAATTTGTTATGAATGGTTATCATTCAGGCAAGGTGAGCGTAGGTGAATTTAAAGATTTAGACAGTGAACTTTTCAATCTTGAAAAGAGACCAAAAACAGACTTTGTTATCGCTCACGAAAATGGAAACACTGTTGTGCTTGATATTAATCTAGATAGAGCTTTAATTTTGGAAGGCTATTATAGAGAGTTTGTGAGAGGACTTCAAGTTCTTCGAAAAGAGGCTGACCTTTCTATTGATGAACGAATTTATGTTTACTTTGAAACTGGTGACGATGACTTGGCTGAAATGTTATTTGAGTTTATGGATAAAATTAAGCAAGAAGTTTTGATTATTCGAGCAGTAGAAAAAATTGTTAAACCTATTATTGAAAAAAATATTGAGGTAGGTGACAGTTTTATTATTGCTAAGTTTGAAAAAGCTGAATAAAAATAAAAAAAATTCACGAGAAAGTCGTGGATTTTTTAGTTTTCTTAGAAAAAAAATGGCAGTAAATATTGCATTTAGGGATTTATCAATCTAAAATCTCCTTAAAACATTTCAAATGTTTTGAAGATTTTAAGGAGGTATGATAAAATAAAATGGAAACCAAGTACTTAAAAGGAGAGATAGAAAAGTTTGATTACAGCAAAATTATTTTGACCTATCAACAATATTCACATGCAGATTTATGTAAAACAGGGCCGTGTGAGAATGGTGGGGAAAGTAATAGAATGTGTTGCAAGCCATTTATTCATCGTATTCATGAACCAAAAAATATGCATACATTGCCAAAACATCCACATTGTGATTGTTTTTACAAAATTGTCAAAACAAAGTCGTTTGGAAGTATTTCTAAAAAAGGAACAGAGGCACCAGATGTATGGCTTAAACTCTTTCGCAAATTGCCTGACTATTATATAACAGAGCAAGAAGCAATAGAAGTTTATGGTTGGAACAAAAATAAAAACACAATTTCGGGCAAAGCACCCGGTAAAATGATAGGTGGAGATGTTTATAAAAATAACAAGCATATTTTGCCAGAAAAAGACGGAAGAGTTTGGTATCATTGTGATGTTGATTATGAATACGGTGCAAGAAATAGTCTAAGATTATATTATTCAAATGATGGATTGATGTTTTATTCACCAACACACCTTGATGGGGATGTAATAGTTTATCAAATAAAAGGAAGTGAAAAATAAAATGAAAGAATTAATTTTTAATAGAAAGGATTACAAAAATTATCAAGAAATGTATAGTGATATGGCGATAAAATTTGGAGATGTTGGAACACAAGATTATTATGATACTTCATGTTTTGATTTTAATCCAGATATTTTATGGGAATTTTTGTTATGTTCATATGCGTTTACAAAAATTGATATAAAAATTGTTTTAGTTGGGTTTGCCCGAGAAAAGATTAAAGAAGAAAAAAATTATAACGATTATGAGTATAATATGATTTTAAATGTTTTTGAAGATTTTGTTAAAGAATATCCAAATAATAAATTAGAATTTAGGGATGAATAAAAAGTGGCATTTGCCACTTTTTTGTTTTATTATAGATTTCTATTGCTTTTTTGTTAAATTTTTGTTAAAATATTATTAAAGGAAATAAATTTAGATGAAATTAGCAGAAAATTGGGTTGATTACAAGGTTTTAGCTACTGGTGATGGTGAAAAGTTGGAAAGGTGGGGGAATATTACCTTGCTTCGTCCTGATCCTCAAGTTATTTGGCATGCAAAAAGTGATTTGACAAAGACAAAAGGACTTGACGCACATTACAAACGCGAAAGCACGGGTGGCGGACATTGGCAATATCTTAAAAAGATACCAGATGAATGGGTTATCTCATGGCAGGGAATAAAATTTTCTATCAAACCTATGGGTTTTAAGCATACTGGATTATTTCCAGAGCAAGCAGTTAATTGGCAAGATATGTCAAAACTTATTAAAGATGCTAAACGCGAAATCAAAGTTTTAAATTTGTTTGCTTATACTGGCGGGGCGAGCGTTGTATGTGCTAAGGCTGGAGCAAAGGTGACTCATGTTGACGCAAGCAAAGGTATGGTTGAGCGAGCTAAAGAAAATGCTAAACTCAATCAAATTGACAACATTCGATTTATCATTGACGATTGCAAAAAGTTTATTGAGCGTGAGATAAGGCGTGGAAACAAGTATGACGCAATAATTATGGATCCACCAAGTTATGGACGAGGAACAAGTGGGGAAACTTGGAAACTTGAGGATAATCTTTTTGATTTTGTATCGGTTTGCAAAGGTGTTTTGTCTGACAAGCCATTGTTTGTGCTTATCAGTTCTTACACAACAGGACTGCAACCGGGGGTTTTGACAAATGTGTTAGGGCTTAACTTTGGTTATTCAAATATAGACGCAGACGAAATCGGCTTGCCAAGCGAAGACGGCACAATCTTGCCTTGTGGAGCAAGAGGATTGAAGGTGTTTAGGGGGGAGAATGAATAGGTTTGTATATTTAGATAACAATGCGACAACCAAAATTTCAGCCGCTATTAAAGAAAAATTGCAACCATATTTGGATTTGCAATATGGGAATCCAAGTTCACTTTATGGGCATGGAATAAAAATTAAGAAAGAAATATTAAAAGCACGTCAAAATTGTGCAGATCTTTTAAATTGCAAGCCAAATAATTTAATTTTTACAAGTGGTGGAAGTGAAAGTAATTGTTCTGCATTTAATTCGGCAGTTAATCAATTCCCAAACAAAAAGAAAATAATAACAACAAAAGTTGAGCATAGTTCAATATTAGAATATTGCAAAATTCTTGAAAAGAAAGGTTATGAAATTGTTTATTTGGATGTAGATGAAAATTGCAATATAAATTTAAAACAACTTGAACAAGAAGTAGATAAAAAAACTTGCCTTGTTTCAATTCAGTTTGCAAACAATGAAGTGGGAACGATTTTACTCACAAAAGAGTTTATATCAAAGATTAAAAGTCTTAAAAATGAATTTAATTTTCTGTTTCATGTTGACGCTGTTCAAGGACTTGGTAAATTTAAAATTGATATTGATGATTTGAACGCAGATTTCATTTCTTGTTCAGGGCATAAAATACATTGTCCAAAAGGAATTGGGTTGCTTTACATTAAGGACACTAAAAACTTTATTCCTTTAATTGCAGGACATCAAGAATTTGGGCTTCGTGGTGGAACTGAAAATGTTTTGGGTATTATTGCTTTGGGAGAATCTTGCAATTATATAAACAACAATTTTAAAGAAATTCAAGAGAAAATTATTGAAACTCACAAATATTTGGAAGAGCAACTTTCAACGATTAGAGGGTTAAAGATTAATTGTAAAGATGTAGAGAGGATTCCAAACACAACGAGTATAACATTTGATGAGATTTTTGGGAATCAACTAATGTTTAAATTCGACCAAGTAGGAATATGTGTTTCAACTGGTTCAGCTTGTAACAGTGAAAGCAGTGAGCCAAGTTATGTTTTGACAAGTATGGGTTTGAAAAATCCACAGAATACAATTCGAGTTAGCATTGATGAAAATACAACCAAAAGTCAAATAGATTATTTCATAGAAAATCTAAAAAATATTTTAAAAGGAGAATAGTTATGCCAGCTATTATTAATCATAAAATTTGTGACCAAGCAAATGCCTGTGGAGGAATTAGTGTATGTCCAGTTGGAGCATTCACTTACAATGAAAAAACAAAAAGAATTGAAATCGACAATGACAAATGCATCTCTTGTGGAGCATGTGCAAAAACTTGTCCTATTGGTGCAATTGGAGTTGCAAAAACTTGGGAAGAGTTTGAAGAACTCAAACAATCTATTAACGAAGATCCAAGAAGTGCAGATGATTTGTTCGTTGACAGATTTGGTGGTGATATTATCAATGAAAATGTTTTGATTGATTTTGAAAATCTTGATAAAATGATTAAAGAAAATGATAAAGTTATTATTGAACTTTTTAATGACGATAGCATCATGTGTTTGTTAAAATCAATACCATATCAAGATATTTTAGAAAATTCGAATTATACAAAATATTATAGATGTAATGTTGGAGAAAATGATTTTTCAAAATATGGAATTACAGAACTTCCAAGTTTATTGTTGTGCAATAATGGCATGGTTAAAAAAGTTATTAATGGATATTTTGAAGAAAAAGATAAAGAAAAATTATTTGCATTATTAAAATAAAGTTTAAGGATAAATTATGGAAGAGAAATTAAACGTTTTATATGAAGATAATCATATTGTGGTGGTGATTAAGCCTCAAAATATGCCTTCGCAGGAGGATGAAAGCGGGGACATGGATTTATTGACGCTTGTTAAAAGTTATATAAAGGAAAAGTATAACAAGCCAGGCGAGGTTTTTATTGGGCTTGTTCATAGATTGGATAGACCTACTGGTGGGATTATGGTCTTTGCACGTAATTCTAAATCGGCAGGGCGTTTAAGCGAGCAAATTCGTGATCACAAAATGCAGAAAACTTATTATGCTATTTGCAAAGGTTGTCCAAAAGATAAAAGTGGTATACTTGTGAACTATCTCAAAAAGGATGAAAAAGAAAACATTGTTAAAATCGTCACCATGGGTTCTGTTGACGCTAAAAAAGCCGAACTAGAATATAAAGTTTTGCAAACTATTGGAGATGAATCTCTTTTAGAGATAAAAATTATTACAGGGAGAAGTCATCAAATTCGTGTGCAACTTGCTGGAATCAATTGCCCGCTTGTAGGTGATAACAAATATGGCAAAGACAAAACTCGTGCCAGCAGAAACTTAGGGCTATGGGCTGGGAAACTTGAATTTACTCATCCTGTATCAAAAGAAAAATTGACCTTTATGGCAATGCCAGACACAAGCAAGTCGCCTTGGAAAGATTTTTATCTTGATAAATATTTTATACGCTAATTTTATATCTTTCTTTTCTTTTAAAGAAAAAACAAAATAACACCAAATGTTGCACGATTATTTTATAAAAGCCTTTATTCGCTCTTTTAAATTTTGATTAAAGGCTTTTTTATTTGTTTATTTTAGTTGAGAATAGTATAATATCTTAAAGGAGAAGTTATGAAAACAAGAAATCAAATTGAAGAGCAATATAAGTGGGATTTGAGTGTATTTGGTGTGACCGATGAAAACTTTTTTGAGAAGTGTGAGAAAGCAAAAAAATTTATGGAGAAGATTTATGCTTTAGAAGGAAAGTTGAATAGTGATGAGGATTTGATCAAACTTTTTAAACTTGAAAATCAACTTGAAGAAATTTTAGAGCCTATTTGTATTTATGTTCATTTTAAACAATGCGAAGATTTAAGTTTATCTAAATACGATGAAATGGAAGATTATTTAGACAAAATGACGGTTGAATACGATCAAAAAACGCTTTTTATTAACAAAAAACTTAAAAAATTGTCTTTAGGCAGAATTAACGAACTTTTGAATGATAAAAGATTTAAGGCTTGGACTTTAAGACTTGAAGATTTAAAAGAGGAGAAAAAGCATCAACTTCCTGATGCTGTTGACAAGTTTTTGGCTGGGGCAGACTTTTTTCATTCAAATTCAGGAATTATGCGTAAACTCAGCGATGTCGACATGACTTTTAATGATGTTGAAGATAGCAATGGCAAAAAACATGAGTTTAATGAGTCTATTCTCACTAGTTTTCTTGAAAGCGATGACAGGGTGTTGAGAAAAAATGCTTTAACTACTTTACATGGAACTTATGGAAAGTTTATCAATACTTTTTCGGCAAATTATATCGCTTCAGTTAAAGAGAGATGTTTTTTTGCAAAGGCTTATAAATACAAATCGGCTATTTCGCGTTCTATGCAAAATGAAAAAGTTGACGAGGGTGTTTATAAAAATTTAGTTAAAAATGTAAGGGAGGCATTACCAATTTTATTTGATTATTTTGAGTTTAAGAGAGAAAAATTGGGATTAAAGGAATTTTGGAATTACGACACTTATGCTTCAATAAATTACAAAAACAAGAAAAAATACACCTATGATGAGGCAATAGAACTTATTAAAAAAGCAGTTGCACCTCTTGGTGAAGAGTATGTTTCATTAGTTCAGCGTGCTAAGGATGAGCGTTGGATAGATGTTTATCCAAATAAGAATAAGCGTACTGGTGCTTTTGAATCTGCTATTTACGGATATCATCCATTTGTGTTAACGAATTTTGATAATGGACTTGAAAATGTGTTCACTCTTGCACATGAACTAGGTCATGCAATGCACAGTTATTTTTCTGATAAAACTCAAGACAGAGAAAAGAGCCAATATACAATCTTTGTTGCTGAGGTTGCAAGTACAACTAACGAAATGTTATTATTGAATTATTTACTTTCGCAGACAAAATCCAAAGCAGAAAAAGAAGAACTTTACAACAAACTTTTTGATAGTGTTAAGGCTACTATTTTCCGTCAAACTATGTTTGCTGAATTTGAAGAAAAGGTTCATGCTATTCATGAAGAGGGAAAGGCTTTATCTAAAGATAAACTTTGCGATATTTATTATAATTTGAATAAAGATTATTTTGGCAATAAGGTTAAACTTTTGGGCGAAGTGAAATATGAATGGGCAAGAATTCCACACTTTTTTACTGCTTTTTATGTTTATAAATACGCTATTGGTCTTATCTGTGCTTTAAATTTTGCTGATAGACTAACAAAAGGCGAAAAAGGTGCAAGGGAGAAATATATTAACAATTTCCTATGTGCGGGATGTAGTAAAAAGCCTGTTGAGATTTTAAAAGAAGCAGGGTGTGACCTTGAAGATGAAAAGACCTATCTTAACACATTTAAGTTTTTGAAAGATAAGTTGGATGAATGGAAAAAATTATAGTTACTTTTCTATGCTAGAAAAGGCATCCAGTTTTTGCACGACTAGGGAGAACAAATCTTGTGTAATTTTAAAAGTGCCTAAGGCACAAAGATTCTGGGAGTTGCAATTCTCCCCGAACCACTACAAACGCTAAAAAGTGGATTTTGTGTTAAGCAAAAAAACTTTTAAATTAAAATAATTAAGGTGTGATATGAAACTTTTAGATGAAATTTTGAAGAAAAAAGAAGAGGTTTTCACAAGTTGTGGTGAAAATGTGAAAATTGATAGTATTATGATTGAGAACAATGGCGAGGTTGCTCAGCATTTTTACAAACCTGATGGGCTGCATGAAATGAGAAGTATAAGCAAAGTTATGATTGCCTTAGCTTACGGAATTGCCATAGATAGGCAAATTCTTGGCGGGGGGGGTATCAGTTAACTCTTGATACGCTTGTTTATCCAATTCTTAAAGATTTGACTGAGATTAGAAATAAAGACAATATAGATAAAATCAAAAAGTGGACGATTAAAACACTTTTAACTTATTCGGCTGGTTATGAAAACCAAATGTTTTCTAATAAATTTATCAAAGATATTTATCCTAAAAATTATGTTGAATATTGTTTAAACTACCCATTAAAAAATCAACCTAACACCAAATATGTCTATAACAATGCCGAACCCTTCTTACTTTCAGTTTGTTTTCAAGAATATTTTGGAATTAATATTAAAGATTTTATTGTAAAAGAAATTTTCAAACCTTTAAAAATTAAAGATTTTATCTGGAAAAACTACGACAAATATTGTCCTGGTGGCACTGGGCTTTATCTTTCTCACAAAGATTTATTTAAAATTGGGCAGTTGATTTTAAGCAAAGGAAATTTTGAAGGCAGGCAAATTATAAGCAAAAGATATATTGAACAAATGTGTTCAACGCAAATGCAAACTCCATATGCTGTAAAGCCAGAGAGGGTTTTACCAAAAGAAAGTGTCGGGCTTGTGATGAAAATTTCAAGAAATGGCTATGTCTTTAAGGATGCGAAAAATGGCCAATACTTGATTGTTAATTTTGACAAGAATTTGCTTATCACAATTTTGGCAAGTGAAAAAGAAATGCAGTTTGTGACTGAAATTTTGAGAGGAGTTATTTAAATTAAAAACAAAAACCGCTATTATTAGCGGTTTTTTGTTTTAACACTTCTTTCCTGTGTTGCCTATCATATAGCCTGCGTACATGTAGAGTAGTGAGCAAGGTATTTGAAAATTTATACAACCGCAACTTGGAGTACAACATTGTGGTTGACATGGAAAGTTTGGAAAAGGCTGTTGAAAGCATGGTTGTTGAAATTGTGGGTAAAACCAAGGGTTATTCCATACAGGATTTTCACAGCCGCAATTTCTATGTGGTGGGCGAGGGCGGTCACAGCCACAGGGTGGACGATGGAAATCGAAGCATTGTCCTTCAACATAATTTGTATTATATTTCATATTAAAGCCTCCTTTTTAATAAATTGTATTAATGAGTAATTTTTTTGCTAGATGTATTTGTAAAGCCACATCAAACAAATGTTTAATGACTTTTATGGTTATTGTTGGCACTGTTATTGGCAGTGGATTTTTGAGTGGAAAAGAGATAGTTGTTTTCTTTTCACGCTTTGGCAAAATGAGTTATTTTTGCATATTTCTTGCTTTTCTGCTTTTTTGGGGATTATTTTATTTTTTCCTTAAATATGCTGGCGGGACATTAAATAGGCTTGCAAGTTCTAAATATGCAAAGGTATTAAATTTTCTAATTTGTTTAATTTTATCAGCGGCAATGTTTGCAGGGATTATTGATTTATTATCATCGCTATGGTTTCCTATTCAAATTAGTATAATTTTTATCATGCTTTTAATTTGTTCAAGAATTGCATTAAAGGGGGCAAGTGTTCTTGAAAAACTAAATCTTTTCTTAGTGCCGATAATGATTGTATTTTTGATTATAAATCTTATATCTTTACTTTCATTAAAGACTTCTTCACTATTTGTTGGTGGATATTATCCATACAGCATTTTCTTTTGCGTTTTGTATGTTATATTAAATACCTCAAATTCGGCTATAGTTATTTCTAATTTTTCTAAAGAATTAACTCAAAAGCAAAAAGTGCAAGTCAGTTTTTCCGCCGCACTTGCACTTTTTATTATTCTTTTATTTGCAAATATTGTATTACTACAAAATTCTTTTGCCTTTGGGCAGGAAATGCCTTTACTTTATTTAGTTAAGGGTGTCCAAAAAATTTTGATGAGTATCATCATGCTTATCGGATGCTCTACAACGCTTTTTTCTTTAGTATATACTATTTCTAGCAGTTTGAGAGGGGTGCATAATAAATTTTTTCTTTTGTTTTTCAGCGTTGGGCTTCCTTTTGCACTCAGTTTTCTCGGTTTTGGACTTATTGTTTCCTATTGTTATCCACTTACTAGTGTCTTGGGTATTTTTCTTTTGTGCGACTTATTTTGCATACCTTTTTTCAAAAAGGTTTACAAGGGCATACATTCCACCCGCAAGAATACAAAGCAGGAAGATACTGGTCATGACAAGGTCTAGATTAAGCATACTTTTGCCTAGATTGATTAGATAACCAAGTCCTGCCGTACTTGAAAGATATTCGCCCATAACAGTGCCAACCCAGCTCATACCTACATTAATTTTAAGCACGGAGATAAAGTCGGGTATTGCACTTGGCAATATGAGTTTTCGAAGTATTTGAAATTTGCTTGCATGCATAGACTGCATAAGCAAGATTTTATCTTGGTCGCAACTAGTGAAGGCATTTAGAAGTGAAATGGTTGTTATAACTATACAAATTAGCACGCACATCACTATTGTTGCACTAAAGCCTGAGCCTACCCAGAAGATTATTATTGGTCCAAGGGCAATTTTTGGTAGACTATTCAAAACTATAAGGTAGGGTTGAGCAACTTTTCTTGCTCGTTCGCTCCACCAAAGAAGAATTGCAATTAAGCCTCCAAGTAAGGTGGCAATCAAGAAACCTAATATAGTTTCAAGCAGGCTTATACCCATATGCATCCAGATTTCACCCCCACTAAACAGGTCAACAAGAGTGACTGCTATTTTACTTGGGCTTGAAAAGAAGAATGGGTCTATAACGCCAGTATACGCAAATAATTCCCAAAGACCTAAGAAGAGAAAGAGAAGTAGTATCTGCAAAAAGATTACTAATGTTTTCTCTTTTTTTAAAGATTTTACATATTTTTTATGTGTCTGAGAAAATTTTACTTGTTGTTTGGTTTTCATTGGTAAGACTTCTCCAAATGGTTTCAAAATGCCTGCCAAATTCGCTGTCCTCGCGTTTTGCAAGTGGCGTCTTACCCTCAAAGTTTAAGTCTAGCACCTGTTTTACTTGGGCTGGACGAGATGATAACACAATTATCCTATCCGACATGGACAGAGCTTCAGATATGTCATGACTGACAAGAAGTGCTGTCTTTTTTTCTCGCTTTATAATATCATAAACATCATCGCAGACGAGAAGGCGGGTTTGAAAATCTAGTGCTGAGAATGGTTCGTCAAGAAGTAGCAGGGCAGGCTCTAACATTAAAGTTCGAATAAGAGCCACACGCTGTCGCATTCCGCCAGAAAGTTCGCGAGGCTTTTTGTTTTTAAAGTTGTAGAGGTCATATTTTTTGAGAAGTTCATTGGCTCGTTCAAGTTTTTCATGGTCTTTATTTTTCTTTTGTATCTCAAGTCCAAGCGTTATATTTTGCCAAATAGTGCGCCATTCAAATAATTGGTCGCGTTGAAACATATAGCCAACCTTGCCGTCATGTTTATTAACAATTTCACCATTAATTGTAATTTCTCCGCTTGAAGGCTTTAAAAGCCCAGCAGTTAGAGATAAGATTGTGGTTTTTCCACAGCCACTTGGGCCAACGAGGGAGGCGAAAGAGTCTTGTTTGACAGAAAAGTCAAGGTTATTTAACGCTTGAATTTCATTATCTTTAGTTTGATAAAAGAAAGAAACATTTTTATATTGTAAAAAGTTTTCCATGATTTTTTTAACCTCTACAATATCATTTTATAAATTCCTCAATCTTTTGTGACTAAATTTTTAAAAAAATTGCAAATAGTTGGCAGTAAACCTTGAAAAACAATAATTTCATATTTTATACTCATGCCAAAGTTGCTTAAAGGAGGAAAGGGTGGATGAAGAAGGAAAACTTAAAAAGGCTTTATTAAAGAAAGCTTTGGGTTATGATGCCAACGAGGTTGTATGCGAGTATGTTCTAGATGAAGAAGGTCAAGAAAAGCTTAGCAAAAAAAAGGTGACCAAAAAGCATTATAGTCCTGACATATCGGCCGTCAAAATGATGTTTGAAAGATATTATGGAGATGATTATGCAGATATTTACAACATGAGTGATGAAGAACTTGAAAGCGAGAGAAAGCGACTTTTGAAAATTTTAAAGGAGGAAGATGATGGAAATCACAAGATGCAAACATAGGGTTAAGTGTGACTTTTATGGTTGTAGCAATTTGGCAGATTACTCTTTTTCTACAAAGGGGCTTATAAAAAGAGATTTATGTTTTTGCCAAGATTGTTTGAAAGGAATGTACGAATGTATTTCTAAAATGCAGGTACCCAAGGGAATTGAAAGCCCATTTAAATTAAATAAGAGGTTAAAGAAAGATGAAAAATAATAAAGTTAAACTAGAAGAACAAAGAGTTCAAGATTTAGTTAAGGAAGTTATTGATGACTTCCACAAGCGTCAATATGACCGCAAAAGTTTTGATACAACTTGGCAAATGAACATGAATTTTCTGCTTGGAAATCAATATTGCAATATTGGTTATGGCGGAGCTGTTGAAGAGATGGACAAGCAATATTTTTGGCAGGAGCGAGAGGTTTTTAATCATATTGCACCTATTTATGATATTAGATTTGCTAAATTATCTAAAATTAAGCCAAAAATGAGTGTTATACCATCAACAACTGACGAGAGAGATATTAAAACTGCAAAGGTTTCAAAAAAGATTTTATCTGCGATTTACAACAAAATGGGTATTGGTGAAAAAATCAACGAAGCTTTAAAGTGGAGTGAGGTTTGTGGAACAAGTTTTTACAAGGTTGTTTGGAGCAAAGATTTAGGTCAAGTAGTTGGCATTGATGAAAATAATAATCATATTAAAAGCGGTGAAGTTGAAGTTTCTGTTTGCTCTCCTTTTGAAATTTATCCAGACAATATGTCGGCAGGCAATTTAGATGAATGTCAATCAATTATTCATGCAAAAGCATATTCGGTTTTTGACATTAAAGATTTATTTGGTGTTGATGTTGAAGGGCAAGATATTAAAACTTTTACATTAAATAATGTTTATTCTGGATTAGGTGGTCTTGGTTATAATGCAACTGCAACTAAGATTACACAAAACGTTAAGTCAAATTCAGCAATTGTAATTGAGCGTTATGAAAAGCCATCAAGAGAATTCCCTAATGGTAGGCTTATTATTGTTGCTGGAGACAAACTTGTTTTTGAGGGAGAACTTCCTTTTGCAAACGGAATTGATGGCAAAAGAGATTTTCCTTTTATAAGACAAATTTCTTTTGAAAATCCTGGTTGTTTTTGGGGAAGCAGTGTTATAGAAAGACTGATTCCTGTTCAAAGGGCTTATAACGCAGTAAAAAATCGCAAGCATGAATTTATCAACAGGCTTTCTCTTGGGATATTGAGTGTTGAGGATGGCTCTGTTGATATTGACAATCTTGAAGACGAAGGCTTATGTCCAGGGAAGGTTTTGGTTTATAGACAGGGGGCTGACAAGCCAGAGTATCTTTCTGCAGAATCAATCCCTAGCGGTTTAAGTGATGAAGAAGATAAGTTATTAACAGAATTCTCTAAAATAAGTGGCGTTACAGAGATTTTGGATAAGAGTTATGTTTCTTCTAATCTAAGTGGTGTTGCACTTGAACTTTTGATTGGTCAAGATGAAACAAGATTAAATATGTCTAGCGAGAGTTTAAAAAATGCTGTTAGACTTATTGCTCAAAAAATCTTGAGGCTTTACAAACAATTTGCAATTTTCCCAAGACTTGCAAAACTTGTTGGAGATAATGGCAAATTGGAAATGTTTTATTTCTCTTCAAGTGATGTTTCATCTGATGATGTTGTGATTGATGCTCAAAGCGAGGTTGGAGAAACGCTTACTCAAAGAAGAGAAATGCTTTTCACACTTCTTGACAAGGGCTTATTAAGTGATGAAAATGGAAGTCTATCTAATCGTATGAAAACCAAGTTTTTAGATATGCTTGGACTTGGCGTTTGGGAGGGTGGACAAGACCTACACGAACTTCAAACCAATATGGCTGACGAAGAAAACTTAAAAATGCTTGACGGCGTTAGTGTTAAAACTTGTGAGATTGATGATAACGAATTGCATTACAATTCTCATGTTGCCTTTATGCTTGGCAAAGATTACCTAAATGCAAAAGCTAAAAACCCTAAACTTGAAGATATATTTTTAGAGCATGTGCGTGAACACAAAAAAGAATTAAATAAATAAAATTTGGAGGATTTATGGAAGAATTACAAAGAGAACAACCATTAGAGGAACCAGCAAATGTTTCAGGCGAAACGATTGGTGAAAGTGCTGCGAGTGTGAATGGCTCTCTAAAAGAAATGGCAGATGGTGAGTTTGTAGATTTTGAAAATTTTGAGGACAAAGTTGATACTCCCTCAATTTTACAAGAACATAAAGAAGGAGATTTAGGAAAGTTTAAATCTGTGCAAGCTTTGTTTGACGCGTATAACAATTTGCAGGCTTCTTACACCAAAAAGTGCCAACGCTTAAGTGAACTTGAAAAAGAGAAAGCAGATTTTAAAGAAGATTTAAAGGAGAATGAAAATTCTTTAGAAGCTAACTTAAATTTGTTCCTTTCAAAGAACGCCGAAGCGAAAGGTTTTGCCGAAGAAATTAAAAATAAAATAGAAAATTCTGGCAAAACTGACATCTCCGCAATTGAAGGTGCTTGGAATGAAATTGTACTTGATCATATCAAGAATCCTTTTGATGACGGAGATAAAATAGTGGACAAATATGTCCTAGAAAATCAAAATGTTCGAGATAAAATTATTCAAGATTATATTAATTCATTAAACAAAACTTTAGTTCCTAAAGTTATTTCTTCAGGACAAGGACAAAGAGTGTCAGACATAACGACTGGCACTCCTGCGTCATTGTCTGAAGCTAAAAAAATGATGAAGCGAATGTTTGAATAATTTTCTTAACAAAACAATTATTTAAAGGAGAAAAATTATGGTTTCACTTACAACAGCAAACAACGCTTTAAAAGATGTTTATGTAGGCGTTGTTGCAAATCAATTAAACATCAATGCAAATCCTCTTCTTTCTCAAATCAAAAGATCTAATAAGGATATTTGGGGAAAAGAGATCGTAAAAATGACTACTTATGGTATCAATGGTGGTATCGGAGCAGGCGAAGAAACTGGGGCTCTTCCTATGGCAACTGGCAATAGTTATGCACAAATTCGCGCTACACTTAAAAACCTTTATGGTCAACTTGAAATATCAGACAAAGCTATCAAAAGTTCTGCAAACAATATTGGTGCTTTTGTTGACCTTCTTGCTTATGAAATGGAAGGACTTGTAAAAGCAAGTTCATTCAATCTTGGCAGAATGCTTTATGGTGATGGTTCTGGAAAAGTTGCAACTATTTCAGCTGTTGATACTTCAGCTAAAACAATCACTTGTGATAGCGTTAGAAATATCATTGAAGGTATGGTTTTGGATGCTTTTGCAGGTTCTACTAAGAAAAGTACAGGGGCTATTAAAGTGACATATGTTGACCGCACAAACAACAAGTTTACATTTGATGGTGATATTTATGCAGGTAGCGAACTTGCTAAAGATCAAGTTTTATATGTTCAAGGTTCAAAAGATTTAGAGATAACAGGTCTTGGAAAACTTTTCTCTGCTGAAGATACATTATACGGTCTTAGCAAAACAACTTATCCTTGGCTTAAGTCTTATAAAACAGACTCAACAGAAAAAGAAATTTCTGATATGCTTATTCAAGAAGCTATTGATTTCTTGGAAGAGAACAATGATGCAGGAATAAACTTTATTTCTTGTTCAAGCAAGGTTAGACGTGCATATCAACAATATCTCTCTGCTTATAGAAGAAATGTAGATATTGCTGAACTTGCGGGTGGCTTTAAAACTATTACTCACAATGGAATTCCTGTTGTTGCAGATAGATTTGTTGAGGATGATGCTATGTATCTTCTTAACACTAACGACTTTACACTTCATGAACTTGATGACTGGAAGTGGATTGAAAGCGAAGATGGAAGTGTATTAAGACAAAATGCTGGACATGCAACATATTCAGCAACACTTGTTAAATATGCCGAACTCTTATGTGATAAGCCTGCTTCTCAAGCAAAGATTTGCGGAATTAAAGCAACTGTGACCAATCCATTTTTACCAAATGTGACTGCTAATACAGAAGGTTAAAAATAGAGGGCAAAAAGTTTACTTTTTGCCTTTTATTGTTTTTTGAAGAATTTTTAAGGTTTTTAATCTATTTTAGGAGGTTTTATGAGAAATTATTTGCTTGTTGATAATGATGTTTATTTTATTTCACAAAGATTGAAAGAGATAGATTTTCGTTATTTTATACTTTTCAATTTAAAAAAACATAAATATGAAGTTCACAGCCTAGGACAGATAGGAGGTAGTTATTGTTTTACTCTTCCATTTGACTGTCTTGATGCAAGAGCAATTTCTTTTACTTTAAAAACCAAAAGTGAAAACATTGAAAAGCTTGTTAAGGAAATAGATGAAGAAAACAAAAAACTAGAAAAAAACAATATAAAAAAGGCAGTTAATAAACTTGAGGAGGTTTTATTATGAAAGCAATAGATATTATAAAAATTGCTTGTGATTTTACTGAAAATCAAGAGCTTGCTATAAAATTAGACGAAGAAAACCCTGAGTTTACTTCAAACGAAAACAAAAAAATAAATTTGTTATTAAAATGTTTAAATTTAATTCAAAATGAGGTTGCGTGTGAATTTATTCCCTTGCAAGCCATAGAGGAAGTTAAGGCTACAGATTTTAAGGTTAATTATAATCAATTTTCTAAAAAACCAATTTCTATTATTTGGGCAAAAGATAAATTAGGAAGAAACATTCGCTTTAAGTCTTTTGCAGATTACCTTATGATTTTTGGTGGTTCAGCAAAAATTAAATATAATTATATGCCAAAGGAAATCACTTCTCTTGATAGTGATATAGAGGAAGCTATTTTACCAATGCGCATATATGCATATGGAATAGCCAGAGAATTTTATCTTATGCAGAGTTTGAGTGAAGATGCAGATATTTGGGAGGTTAGATTCAAGGATAGTCTTTGTGTTTTTGCAAGAAAAAAACAAGAAGTCAAAATGCCTTGCAGGAGGTGGCTATGATTTTGAATAAAAACCTAGTGAAAGGCAAGAAGAAAACTCAAAAAAATCTTATTTATGATGTATTTCAAAACTTTGTAGACTCTTCTATTGCAGAAAGCAGGCAAGAGATTAAAAATGTATCTTCAACTTATAACTTTGATATATCAAATGGAGAACTTAAAAGTGGTTATGGGTTTAAAAGACTACAAATGCCAACTAGCAGTTCAAACCTTGATAGTGAAGAGGTTTTAGCGTTGGATGGCAATGAAGTTTATGCTTTATGGTCTTTCAAATGGTATAGTTCGCTTGCTAAAGAGAACAGATACTATATTGTTTATTATAACGACTTAAACAGGCTTGGCTTTGCAAATCTTTTCAATGCTCGTCCAGTTGCCTTGTTTGCTCCAACAGACTTTACTAGTACACCTGTTGGAAACAAAACAAGATACAATGGTGACGATGCTATGGTATTTTCTGGCGACATTGATGGACTTTATTTAATGACTGGAAATATTTCAAGAATGTACGAAGATGCACCAAGGGTTTTGTCTATTTGTTGGCAGTTTGATAAATATTTTGCAATCACAGCTGGTGAACAGGCTAATTTATATTACAGTGACAATAAAGACATAACTTCTTGGACGGCTCAAACCATGAAAGAGATAACATTTGATGATGATAAGGGCAAGCTCAACAAGGTTATGGCGTTCAACGACTATGTTTATGTTTTTAGAGATTTTGGCATAACTAAAATTTCTATTTATAGTACAAAAAACTTATTTGATGTTAGTGGCATTTATCAATGTGATAGTTTTATTTATCCTGGGACAATCGCATCATCGGGAGATAAAATATATTTTCTTGAAGGTTCGGGTATTTATTCCTTCAATGGTTCTTCTACAACAAAAATCAATCTTGAATGTGATGATATGTTAAATAAGACTCAAAAACACAATGCAAGTGCCGTTTGTTTTGAGGGCAGGTATTATCTTGCATGTCGTTATAATTTTGATGATGGTAAAGTTGTAGGGTGCGAAAATGAAGAGGGATATGTAAATAATGTCCTTTTTGTGCTTGATTTGGTTTCTAAAAAAGTTAATCTTTTGCGAGGAGTTGATATTAAACAACTTTGTGTCTTGAATAATCCATTTAAAAGTAAGGTTGTTGCATGTTTTAATGGGAACAATAAAAGTTTTATTGGCGAACTTACTATGGATGGAGATGTATTTGAAGTTTCAACAAGCAAAGAATGGACGAGTGTATTAAGTGATTTGAAAGAGCCTGAAAAACTTAAAAAGATTGAATATTTAACTATAAAATCGACAACCGATTGTGAGGTTAAAATTGATAGTGATAGAGAAGATAAGAGAATTCAAGTTTTGGGTTGTGAAAAATTACAAAAATTGAGTGTTAATGTTTTAGGGCGTGAATTTAAAATTTCATTCTCAACAACAAGTAAAGATGCAAACATTTCAAATGTTAAATTAGGCTATAGTATAACCTAATGATAATTTTCAATTTAGGACATATTTCCCACTACAAAAAAAAGAAATTAATTCGTGAGGTGGGCGATATGAAAAAACTTTTTAATGAAGAAATACTAGGACGATCTAAGGATAAAGGTCTATGAGTTTTTGGAATGAAATAATAAGCGTTGTTGTTAGTAATGGAATTTTTGCCACATTATTTGTTTTTCTATTTTTCTATCAACTAAAAGATAGTTCTAAACGCGAAAAAGCATATCAGCAAACAATAACCGATCTTACTCAACATTTAGAAATGATTGAGGAGGTTAAAGAAGAGGTTAAAGAATTGCAAGGACTTATCAAAGGAGGGGAAGATGAAAAATAAATTTCGATCTTATGGATTTTGGACAGCACTTGCTGGAGCGGTTGTGGTGCTGCTAAATGCATTAGGTCAAGCCTTTGGATTTTCTGTGAATGATGAAATTGTGACAAGTATAATTATGGCGATAGCGGGTGTACTTGTTGTGTTTGGAGTTGTCAGTATGCCAAAAGGTGAAGACGAAAATAAACAAGATGAAATTGAAGAACAAAAAGAAGATCAAGAAGAATTGGAAGAAAATAAAGATAACAAGCAAGAATAAAAAAGGTGCCATTGGCACCTTTTTTTAGCAATATAAAATTCATTGGATTTTTATTGTTTCTATAGATAAAATTTAAATAAATTAGTTTTTATAAATTGTTAATTTAAAAGAAATTAAAAGTATAAAACAAAGCATTTGAAATCTTTGATAAAAGATACAAATGCTTTGTTTTTAGTTTTCTTTTGTTTACTTTTCTTTAAAAGAAAAGTAATGCTAAATTAAGCCACAACAGCGAGTCCTACTTGGAACTTGTAGTTTTTGGTTGCATAGTCGGATGCAGTCGTCACTTTTACAACCTCAAAAGCAACTTCAAAGAAATCGCAACCATCACTGCCAGAGAACTTTTCTGGATTTAAAGTTCCATAAGTGTAGGTGGTTTTATCTTCCTCGTTGAAACCATTTTGCATAGTGTAGTAATTGCGTCTGTCGTTGTTTCCTGTTAAAGGAAGTGCTGTGCCAATGCTTACAAGTCCGTTATACTCTTCTATAGATTGAAGTATACCATTGCCGATATCAGTAGTAAATTCACTGCAAGTGATACCTCTTGCTTTGCCATTTATGTCGTCCGAATTTATGCCATAAAGCATTGCGGTATTGTTTTTAGAGCCATAAGAGAAACCAGTATCTTGAATTGTTATTTGCATAACCTCGTATTTATTTGTGCCTTGTTTGAGATAGGCAGGTCGATATAAATTGTCCTCTTTTGTGTAGTGATTCATGTGGATATTGATTGTGATAGACTCGTTGCCAACAATGTCGTCGCTACCTTTGTAGTTGAACATTAATCTAATATTCGAGAATTGGAATTTTTTTCTAAACATAAGTGCAAAACTTTGATATTCAAGTTCTGGCAGATTTGCAAACTCATTGCCTTTGTCGGCAGAGATAAAGAAATCGTTTCCAAAATAATCTATAACTTCACTTGCAAGATATCTGTCGTTGATAGTAGGAGCATTTTCGTCTTCGCCCTCTTCTGGATTTTGACCGATTGAAACGAGAGTTGTGCATATGTCGATAATTGCATCAATGTTTTCTTCATAGTGTCTATCAATATCAGTCACTTTGACTGGTGTTGAAACTTCAACTTCAGGTTGAGGTGTTGTTTGAGGATTGCCGTTTTTATCGCAATAAACTTTGGTTGTTGTGGAGCCTGATGTTTCCTCATAATAATATTGTGTTGAGGTAGTTGTGATTTCGTTGATAGTAAACGAATTGTCGCTGTTTTCGCCAATAATGTTTTGTAAAATCCAATTTTTAAGACGAATTTGTTGACGATCAGTTATGCCGACATAAGAGCCAACTTTTTTGAAAACATCTTGAATAGTTTCAAGTGCAATATCTACAGATGATTTTTCGTCGGTTGCAGGATAGCCGGCAATTTCGACTAATGGAGTGCCATCACTTTTTAAACGAACTTCCATACTGTTTGGAGTTAAATCCAAGTTGAAACAATAAATTGCATATTCAAGTGCTTTTACATAATCACTGTAATTTAAAAATTGTAGTTGTTTTTCTTCGTATTCAGTTCCAAGATAAATTTTTGAATAGTTGTTTTGATAGTTTGTTGCGTTATAAATGGTAGAAAATTCTCTATAAATGTCTTGCTTATCAGTAAAACTATTATCAGGATCAAAAGCGGGGGCAATAACACTTATATTTTCAGTTGTAAGGGCTTCGGCAGGTTTACCTTCGGTGTCGTAAGCATAGTAGGAATATTCATAATTATTTATATTTGTGTCAAAACTCCAATTCCAAGACTTTTGAGTTGACGCTCTAACAACATAACTATTACTTTTTGGAGAAGGCGAACCTTGTGAGAAAGAGCCATCAGCATTTTTTGTTAATTTTACTTCTTGACTTATATTATTTCCGTAAGAAGAAATTTGATATCTTATACTATCATAGAAGCCATTTAATTTATCATCAGTGTCTGGAATTATGTTTTCAAGAATAGTTCCATCATTCAAAGTAATTTCAATTTTTTGAGTGGTAGCGTATGTTCTGGTCAAAGAGTTTAAAATCCACCAAGCATATTGACCATAATAGTATTCATTTCCTTGGCCTATGTAATCTTCATCTTCCCAGCCATAACTCTCAGGGCGATATAAAACTTTTGTGCCGTAAAGAGGAACAGATTGAGAAAGCAGGCGTTGTTCCAAAAATTCTTCATAACTTATCTCACCATTTTCATAGCGGTCTTTTAAGGTAGAAGAGTAGTTTGAGTCATTACCAGAGCATCCAACTCCAAGCACACCAAAAATGCACACGAGAAGTGAGCAAAGAATTTTTGATAATCTACCTTTGTTTTTCTTTTTCATAACAATATTGTATACTATTTTTAAAAATAAATCAATTATATTAAATAAAAAAGTAGGATACTTCCTACTTTTTAAATATTTTGTTCTTTTTCTTGTATTTGAACTGCTAAGAATTCTTTATCACCTTCATAAACATTGTAAGTTTTTAAAACCTGTGAATAAGTGTCTTTTGAAGGCTCTTTTCCTAAAAAGTTTTCTTTTGCAACTTGAAGTTTAGTTAATGTAGAATTTGATCTATTTATTTTTAAATTATATTCATAAATAACATTGTCTTTTACCATAACAATAGTATGAGGATCTTGGCCAAGAGTACTTAAACCATACCAACCAGTCCAATCTGCTTTTTTATAATCGTCTTTTAATGTTTGGGTTTTAAGAATCTGCACTAGTTCTTGTTCTTTTTCTTCATTACCTATACAAAACGAATATTTTTCTATGCATGAAGTAGTTTGTAAATCATAATTTAAGTTTTGTTTATAAATATCTTCATAGGTGATATCTTTTTGTGTTGGAATAGTTAATTCTACCCATTTAAGAAATATATCTTGCGTGTCAGTTCTTTGTAAAGTATAAACAGCACCAATAGTATCAACTACCGAAGAGTTTTCTGACTTAGTTAAGTAAACACTAAAAACATCTTGCAATTCTGATTTTTTTGTTGCTTTGTGACAAATATTCTCAACATGTGGTCGCATTGCTTGTTTCACTGCTTCAATATTCTCAGCAGTGATTTTAAATTCTTCTTCAACTGGAGGTTGTTCTTGTGTGTTGTTTACATAAGAGGAAGGAAGGTTAACAGGTGAGTTATTAACATTATAAACAGCCATTGTTTGATTTGGTGTTGTCAAAACAAGTGAGTTATCTTTTGTGTTATATTGGCAAGAAACATTTAATTTTGATGAACTAACATCTGTTTTTCCATTCAAAGTGATTTGATTATTTTCTTGTTTTGCAGAAGTCCATTCAACCTCTCCAAGAGTTTCACAAAGTGAAGATTTAAGTGTTTGAGCGGTGAAGTTTTGAGTAGAAAAATTTTTATGCCATTCATTATTTTGAAGGGTGTATTCAAAAGCCTGACCTTCGGTGGTGTCAACATAAGTTATTTCTTGATTTTCTGTTAATTTAACTTTACTATCTTCAATTTCAAATATTTTTGCATTATTTCCATTAGTTGTATCAACAGAAGAAGTTAAACTTTTTGCTTTCACGATATTTGAAACGATTTTGTTATATTCGCCTGTTGCAGTTTCAAGAAGAATTTTATCTTTATCTTCAGTTGTTGGTTTATCTGGTTCAATTGGCTCAACAGGTGTTGGTGGATTTGGATTTACTGGTTTAGATGGCACATCTTTACAACTTGTAAACAGGGTTGCACCAAGTGCCAATGTTGCAGCAAGTCCCAACGCACCAAGAACTTTCATAACCTTTTTAAATCTTTTACCAACAGGTGCTTTATATGTATTTTCTTGTTTTACAATTTCATTAAATTTGTTTTTCACAATTTCCCTCCATTTATAGATATATTTTATCATAAAAACAGCATTTTTGCAATAGTTTTTTAAGTAATTATTTTTTAATTTAGTTAAAATAATTGTCTACTTGACTAATTCGACATTTTTTGATACAATTTAGGCGATATTTATGGAAGAATGTGTTAAGGCTAGTAAAGAGGCGGGCAAGAAAAAGAAGAAGATTATTCATTTGAGATATCTATTCTATGCTTTTTTGGCATTTCTTTTAGGTTTAACTCTTGCTAGAAGTTTATATGCAGGCGAGGCTTTATATATCGCAATTACTATAGTAATTTTAATAAGCGTTTTGATTGGGCTTTGTTTAACTAAGCGTTTTGCTATGTTAATTATTATATTTTCGCTATTTTTTGTTGGGAATGGTTTATATTTTTGGGGTTATTCTTCTTTTATCGGTCAAACTTACGAGGGGAATGTTGCCGTGGTTGGTCGGGTTAGCGATCGCATTGATGATCATGGAGATTATCTTTCTTTAAAATTGGACAATGTGACAATCAATGGCAAGAGTGAGAGAAATATTTGGCTTGGAGTTGAATTAAATGGTAAAAGCATCAAAAATGGTGATATTTTAGCCTTTGAAACCAACATTGAGCATGTTAAGCTTTACGAGTTTGGTAAGTTTAATTTTACATATTATCGTATGAACACGCCTTACAGGGCTAGCGTTGATTTAGATGAGGTTGTTATCAGTGAGGGTGGTTTGCGTTATGACGAGAGTATCAGGGCAGATGCCTACAAGCTTCTTCAAGCCAGTATGGGTGAAGAAAATGCTAATATTTGTTTTGCCGTTCTATTTGGCGACAAAAGTTTTGTTGATGGTGACACCAAAGATTTATACAACAATGTTGGAATTATTCATATTTTAACGGTATCTGGCTTACATGTTGGATTTTTAGTTGCCTTATTATACTTTTTGCTTAAAAAAGTTAACAAATATATAAGATTTTCGGTACTTTTTGCGGTTTTATTGCTTTATAACATTCTTTGTGGCTTTACTCCTTCTGTGCTTCGAGCCTCAATTATGGCTTTAGTACTTTTGATATCTAAGTTGAGTGGCAGGGAGTACGACAGTTTAAGTTCGCTTTCACTAGCTGGGTTTTTGATTATTCTGCCTCAGCCTTTGGTCGCTTTGGATACAGGTTTTTTAATGAGTTTTTTCAGTGTTGCGGGCATTTTCCTATTAAATAAACGAATTTTTAAGCTTTTATCTAAAGTTATTCCAGAAAAGATTGCAACTTATATTGCTATTTCAATTTCTGCTCAAATTGGAATTACTCCTTTTGTTGCAAGTTTCTTTTCAACCTATAATTTTCTTGCTGTTTTTGCAAATCTATTTATTCTTCCTGTTTTTGGCTTCTTATTCCCTCTACTTTTTGTGTCGTTTGTTATTGGACTTGTTCTGCCATTTATGAAATTTCTATTTCACATTATAGACTGGGGATTTGAAGTTATAAACTACATTGCATATATTTTTGGTTCAAGTTCGCTTAAAGTTGACCTCAAACCTCTCCCTATTGTATTTAATATTTTACTTTCGCTTGCCATGTTTGTTGTTAGTTATTTTCTTATGGTGGAAAGCGTGGTTAGGTGGGCTTTACTTGCCTCTATCGTGTTTGCCTCTTGCATAACTTTTGTCGTTACTGATGGTGGAAATCGAGAGAAGAACTTTATGGAGTACACCGATTATCCGGGAAGTGAGGTTGTTTACGCTGTTAACGAGCATGGAGAAAGTTTACTTGTTTGTCAATCGGCTGATGCGGGGTTTTATGCAAATTATGCTCACCTTCGTGGTTTTAAAAGCTTGGATTACATTATCACTTTTGACAATGAGTTAAATGCCGACAATTTTGAAACTTTTGGAGTCAAGGCGGTGGCTTACCCAGACAGAATTCTATATAACAAAGAAGGCTATGAAATAGAGAAGGAAAGCAAACATCAATTTGGTGGTTTTGAATTTAAATATAAATTTATTGACGGATTGGTTGCGGGAGTTGAGTTTTCTGTTAATAATTTTGTAAATTTCTTTGCTAATGATTTGTATTTGAGTTATAATATTGTTGAAAGTTATATTGATTATCTAGAAAGTTCTTCTTTTGCTTTTAATTTTTTGAATAAGAGCTATTTAGTTTATCCTGCTCAAGTTAAAGGTGAAAAGTTGTGCACATATTCTAATGATTATATAAACAACTCACTTTATGTCTTTGGCAATATGAAGATAAATTTTGCGAAACAAAATTATACTTTGAGGTGCGTGGATTGAAAACATTAAAAAATAGACTAAAATCGTCTGTAAAAGTTTGTTATCTTCTTGAAGGGGACGACCTCTATCTTTTTGATAAGGCAATTTCTATGATAAAAAAAGCCTGCAATCTTGAACTTGAAGAATTCAACCTTTCTGTTTTTGATGACGAAAACTATTCTATGAAAGCAATTTTAGATGCCTGCGAAGTTATGCCTATGGTAGGCGACAAAAAAGTTGTTTTATTAAAAAATATATCTAAAGTGACAGAAAGCGATAAAAAACTTCTAGAAAAATATCTAACTTCACCTCTAGAAAGTACTTGTCTAATAATAAGTGATTTTGACGGCAAATTTGCGTCAATAAAAACTAAAACTGAGTTTGTTGATTGCAAGCGTATGGATAGAAATCTTGCAACGGCTGTTATTGTTGCAGAATTATCCAAACAAGGCAAACAAATTAGCGGTGAGGCGGTTGCAACATTGTTAGATTATTGCAATAGTTATTTGACAGGGGTTATGAACGAACTTGACAAACTTATAAATTATGACGCTAGCCAATCTCTTGTCACCAAAAAGGTTGTGGAAGAAGTGGTATCCAAAGCCACCGAATTTACAGTTTTTGAATTGACCGAAGCCTTAGGCAAAAAGGACAGCGACAAGGCTTTAGAACTTGTTAGTTTGATGGAAAAGGATATTTCCACGTTATCTTTAATAACCAATCATTTTAGGCGATTATTTTTTATCGCGATAAGTGACTCTAGCGACAGTGAACTTGCTTCTTTATTAGGTGTCAAGGAATATGCCATCACAAAGGCACGGGGGCAGGTTAAAAATTTTTCCAAGATGCAATTAAAAAAGATTTACTCTTTACTTGAAAAGGTGGATTATTTTATCAAGTCTGGGCAAATGCTTGCTTTAAATGCTTTATATTATCTTGTTTTTTCTATTCTTTATATTTAATTTTTCTTTTCTTTTAAAGAAAAGAAACAAAAGAAATCTAAATCAAACAAAAAGCTGAGAAAATTTTCTCAGTTTTTTGTTTGATTATTATTCTTCTCTTCCTAATAAATAATCTGTTGTCACTTTATAAAAATCGGCTAGTTTACACAACATTTCTAATGATGGTTCTCTATCACCTGTTTCATATTTGCCGTAAGTTGATCTTGAAATATTCAAAAAATCAGCAACATCTTGTTGCGAATATTCATTCTCTTTTCTAAGTTCTTTCAATATTCTTGAAATTTTCAATAAAATCATACCTAATTTATTGACATTGTACCAAACAAGTGCTAAACTAAACTCAATTGCGACACTTCGCCACAAAAGGAGATTGATTTGGAAATACTTAATTTAGGAAAAAATTTACGAAGAATTTTAAAGCAAAGAAAGTTGGTAGTTCGTGAATTTTCCGAATTGAGCGGTGTAAGTACTCAAACGATTGATAATATTTTAAATTATCGTAGAAATGATTACAGGCTTAGTACAGTTATTTCAATTTCTAATGCGTTGGGTGTCGATATAGATGATTTATTGGAAAGAAAAAAAGAATTTATTCGTAAAAAATCTAATTGACAAATTTTGCTAAAAAGACACGCAATTCGACAAAATTGACGAGTTTATTCTTTTGATATATTTTCTCTTTGGTGTATACTCGCTCTTGTCACTATTATTATGTGATTATTTTTATTAAAGGAGAAAAATTTTGTCATGAAAAACGATATGCTAAAAACTCTTGCATTACGAGCTAAAAACAGATTAATTTGCAAAAACAATTCAGGTAAGCCTATTCCTGAAAAGAACGATTTCCGCATTAAAATCATCAAGAGCGGTGATGAGGTTTTTTATGACAAGGTTAAAACTCTGCTTGAGCGTGAAGAAAGTGTTCTAAATCCTATCAAGGAACTTATGGACGAGCGTGCATATTCTAATATGTCAACTATGGAAAGAGAAAAATATCTTCTCGAAACGGTTGATAAATTTACTAGGGTTAAAAGCAAGATTGAATATGAAAAAGAATTGAAGGTTGTTTATTAAACCTTCAATTTTGTTTGGTTTTTATATTCTTTTTTGATACAATAGTTCCATGGCAAATTACGATATAAATACTCTTAATGATGAACAACTTCTTCCTCTCAAACAGATTGAGGGGGCTATTTTAGTGACGGCTGGAGCAGGTTCTGGCAAAACTAGGCTGCTGACTCATCGTGTTGCATATTTGATAGACGAATTGGGTGTTAGTCCTTATAATATTTTGGCTATAACTTTTACAAACAAGGCAGCAGGCGAGATGAAAGAGCGAATTAGCAAAATGGTTGAGGGTGCTGATGGAGTTTGGATTTCTACCTTTCACTCAATGTGTGCTAGAATATTGAGACGCGATATCAGCGTTATGCATCCATATGACAAAAATTTTACAATTTATAGTGCTGATGACAGCGAAAAGGTTATCAAAGAACTTTTGAGCGAGAGGAATATTGTTGACGATAAGTTTAAAAAGTCGGTTGAGTATCATCTTTCTAATTGGAAAAATTCAAGTCAGAGTTTTGAAGAATATTTTTCCACACATGAAGATGCAAATGATATTAAAAAGATTGCATTTATTATTAGTGAATATGAAAGCAGGCTAAAACGCAACAACGCCTTAGATTTTGATGATTTACTTGGTAAAACTGTAGATCTTTTTAAAAGATATCCAGAAGTTTTGAAATATTATGCAAACAGGTTTAGATATATTTTAGTTGACGAATTTCAAGACACCAACACTGTTCAATACAATTTAGTCAAAATGTTGGCAAGTGTTCATGGCAATGTTTTTGCGGTTGGGGATGAAGACCAATGTATATATTCTTGGCGTGGAGCAAATTTTCAAAACATATTCAATTTCAAAAAGGATTTTGAAGATTGCAAAGTTTTTAAACTTGAAAGAAATTATCGCTCTACATCTGGTATTTTAAAGATAGCCAATAATGTTATTAAAAACAATTCTGCACGCTTAGACAAAAAGATGTGGACAGACAAAGATGAAGGTCAATTGCCAGAGTTATATAACGCATATGATGAGCGTGATGAGGCTTTATTTGTTGCAAAAAACATCGAAAAACTTATAGTAAATGGTTATAAATATGATGAAATCGCAGTTTTGATGCGATTAAATGCGTTATCTCGTAGTTTTGAAGAGGCATTTTTATCTTATAATATTCCTCACAGAATTTATGGGGGTTTTAAGTTTTTTGAACGGCAAGAAATTAGATATATAATTTCTTATTTAAGATTATTTATCAATCAAAAAGATGATGTTTCTTTATCTCGTGTTATAAATTTCCCTAAGCGTGGGATTGGTGATGGTGCGATTTCCAAAATAAAGTCTTTGGCAGGTGATAATAGTTTGTTACAAACAATTCTTTCGCCTATTATGACAGAAGAGATGGCAGTTCATAAGAAATTATTGGATTTTATTGAAGTCTACAATAGGCTTAATCTTTTACCTAAAAACCCTATATCTAATTTTGTAGAAGAGGTTATTAAATCTTTTAAAATTCGTGAAGCGTATGGCAACAAAACAGAAGAAGACACAAACAGGCTTCTCAACATAGAAAGTTTGGTGGCTTCTGTCAAGGAGTTTGAAAAGGCTAATCCAAATATGGATTTGGGTGATTATCTTGAAACTATAACATTAATAAGCGACAGCGACGAGATTGGAGAAAATGGTGCAGTGACTATCGCAACAGTCCATGCTGTGAAAGGTTTGGAGTTTAAGGCTGTGTTTGTTATTGGTTTGGAAGAAGGAATTTTTCCTATTCAACGAGTTTCATCGCCTAGTGATTTAGAGGAAGAGCGAAGGCTTTTATATGTTGCAATCACACGTGCTGAAGAAATATTATATATGTCACATTGTTCAAAAAGATATATGTATGGGCAAAGCCAATATCAAGCACCGAGCAGGTTTATAAGAGAACTAGGCTTGCTTTCTTTAAGTATAAGTCAAACGCCTAAGAATGATTTTGCTTTTTCTGGCTATCATTCAGGTGGCGGAGATTATTCTTTTAAACCAAAGCAAAGAAGTTTAAGTGATGACGAAAGGGCAAATGCCTATTCTTCTAATTCAGGGATTGGGTTTAACAGAAAGGATTTTATGCAGAATATTAATACTCGTGTTGACGACAAGCCTAAAAAAGACATTTCTATTTATTGCATTGGGCAAAAAGTTGAGCATCCAAAATATGGTGAGGGGGTTATCAAAGATATTACGCCTGACGGTTTAGTGGCTGACATAGTGTTTGAGGATTTTGGCATGAAGAGTTTAATGCTTGAACTTGCCCCATTAACTATTCTTTAGATTTATCTTCTTTTCTTTATAGAAAAGAAGCAAAAGAACATTATTTTACGATGCTCTATAAGTAAACTTATCTTCGCATCGTAAAAACATATCTTTTCTTATTTTATGAAATCTTAAAATGAAAAATAGTAGTTTTAGCAACTGAAGGATGCGAATGCAGCCAAAGTTGCTAAAAAATAGTTTTCTTTTGTTGCTTTTCTTTCAAAGAAAAGCAAATAATAACAACAAAAAGGAGGCAAAATGGACAAAATAGAAGAAATGAAGAAATTGATTGAGGAAATCAACAAACATAACTACAACTATTATGTGCTTGATAATCCAACAATTTCTGACATAGAGTATGATAAACTTTATTATACTCTTGTTGATCTTGAAAAAGAATTGAACATAATTTTGCCTTCGTCTCCAACTCAACGGGTGGGCGGAGACATTTTGGACGGCTTTCAAAAAAAGCAACACGAAGTTCAACTTTATAGTTTAAATAAGGTTAGAGATTTTGATGACCTTCGCTCTTGGGTGGATGACATGAACAAACTTTCTAGAGGAACAGATTTTGCCTTGGAATATAAGTTTGACGGTCTTCAAATGGTGCTTGAGTATAATGATGGAAATCTACAATCTGCAACAACACGAGGCAATGGACTTGTGGGGGAAGATGTGACTGTACAAGTTAAAACAATTCAATCTGTGCCACTTGAAATACCTTATAAAAATAAAATAATAGTTCAAGGTGAGGTTATGATGACAAATTCTAACTTTGAACAATATAATAAAACTGCACTTGAGAAACTTAAAAACCCAAGAAATGCAGCGGCAGGAGCTATTCGTAATTTAGATCCAAAAGAAACTGCTAAGCGTAAACTAGATTATTTTTGTTATTCAATTCTTTTATGTGAAGGAAGAGAATTTGAAACTCAAACCGAAATGCATAAATTTTTAGAGGAAAATAGATTTCAAACAGGATTATATTTCTGTAATTTTAAAACCGCTGAAGAGGCTGTTGAAAAAATTAAGGAAGTTGACAAAATCAAATCTAGACTTGATGTTTTGATAGATGGAATGGTTTTAAAAGTTAACCGTGTGGATGTACGTAAAAAAATTGGTTATACATCCAAATTCCCTAAATGGGCAGTTGCTTTCAAATTTGAAGCTCAAGAACTTTCAACAATTTTGAAAAAGGTGTCTTGGCAGGTTGGGCGAAGTGGACGCGTCACGCCTATTGCTGAACTTGAAGCTATTGAACTTGCAGGGGCAACTGTGCAAAGAGCTACATTAAATAATATTGAAGATATTCGTAAAAAAGGCGTAATGGAAAACAGCCGAGTTTTTGTAAGGCGTTCAAATGAGGTTATTCCTGAAGTTATGGGATTGGCAGAAAAATTGCCTAATTCAAAAATTATTGAAGAGCCAGAAAACTGTCCAAGTTGTGGACATAAACTTGTTAAAAAAGGACCATTACTTTACTGTATAAATCACGATAATTGCAAGGAACAAGTAGTTGATAGGCTTGCACATTTTGCTAGTAGAAATGCAATGAATATTGATGGCATTTCAGAGAAAACTGCAGGTACTTTTTACGATGAACTCGGTGTTAGAAAATTGTCTGATTTATATTCTTTAAAAGAAGAAAATTTGTTAAAATTAGACAAATTTAAGGATAAAAAAGCAAAAAACACAATAAATTCAATAAAAAACAGTAAAAATCCAGAATTATCTTCATTTTTATTCGCTTTAGGGATTGCAGAAGTTGGCTTAAAAACTGCCAAAGATTTAGCAAGAACCTTTGGAAGCATAGATAATTTGAAAGTTGCAAGCAAAGAAGAAATATCTAGTGTTAGAGATGTTGGGGAAGTGATAGCTCAAAATATTTTTGATTTCTTTAAAGATACTGATAATTTACAAGAGATAGATAAACTTTTTAATGCTGGCATAACAATTAAAGAGCTAAGTACAATCACAAAGTCAACAGCCATTACTGGAAAGACTATAGTTTTGACAGGGACACTTCCAACGCTAACGCGTGATGAAGCAACACAACTTATAGAAGAGGCTGGAGGCAGAACATCCAGTTCTGTTTCTAAAAACACCGATTATGTTTTGGCTGGAGAAGAAGCTGGAAGCAAATTGATTAAAGCAAAAGATTTGGGAATCAAAATTATTAATGAAGATGAATTTAAAGAATTAATAAAATAATATTTTAGGGCAATATGTTTTTGAATGGAGAAGCAAGAACTAAAAAATTAATATTGACTCAATAAAAATTTTATGCTACAATTTCAATTGAAAAGAGATTAATATGCAAGAGTTAGAAAATTATGATGAAGTTAAAGATTATATTGAAGAAAAAAAGTATATTTCAAACAGAAGTTTAAAGATTAAATCTGAATATATTGATAGGATGCTTAAAGCACGCGTTCAATATGAAATCCATAAGAAGAACGAAGGTTAGTTAAAGAACAATCTTAAAGCATTAAAATTAGCTAAGTTTGAGTCATTAAAATTAAGTATGTTATCTATTGCATTTGGAGTTGTAGGTGGAGAACAACTTTTACAAAGCGGAATTCTTTTAGGGTAAGATTATAAAGGCTTGGCAATTTTTAGTTTAGTTGCTTCAGGAGTTGCAATTTTGACAAGTTTACTTGTTGCTATTATAGATGAAAAAATTAAGAAGAAGCGACCACCAGAAGTTATTGAAACTGAAAAAGAATACAAGGGAATAAAAAAGTTTTTAAAAACATCATTAAGATAAGAAAGATCTTTAAAGAAGACTGCAAAGAACGATTATTGTTTTATGAAAGTTCTTTGCAAAGAAAATGATGTTTTTATGGAAGAGATTGATGGCGCTGAATTAAAATAATACTTTCAAAGGTTTAAGAGTCTTGTTTAGTCTAATATGAATTATGTAAAACGGCCACTTGCTGTTTTTTGTTATAGTAATTTAATTTCCCTCTTGACAAATCTCTATTTTATGATAAAATATAAACAAATAAGATATTTTTTCACAAAAGAGAGGAGAAAATGGCTAAAAAAGATAAAAAAATAATTTCACATAAAAAATTGCTTATAAGAGATGGGGTTCTTTTAGGGGCTAATGTAGTAGGCGGAATAACAGGGTTATCTCTTGCTTCTAATGTTTTATTAACTGGTCTTGCAGGTGTTACATTGGCGCTTAGTGGCGTTTGGATTGCCTTGGGTATTAAGGCTATTAAAGATATCAAAAATAAAAAGGCTAATCTTGAAATTGATAATGATAAATGGTTGACACATAATAAAAAATATAAATTAGCTAACGCAGAGAGGAAAAAAGAAATAAAGCAGGAAAAGAGCGATTTTAAAGTTGCCAAAAAAGAAATTTTGAATAAAAAAGACACTTCAAAAAAAGAAAAGACTGAGTTAATTAAAGAAAAAAAGATTGAAGAAAAAGCTCACTTAAAGCAAATACCTAAAAAGTCACGATATCGCCATGCGAAAAGATTGGCAATTTTAGCGGCAGGTCTTTCTGGGGTTTTAACCTTAGGATGCGGAATTTTCTTTGCAAAAGAGTTTGAAACTGCCTCTGCTTATGCTAATGAAGCAAATCAAAAGCAAGAACAATATCTTAACACAGAAACAGTTAAAAATCTTGGAGTTGGAGTTGCTCTTGCAAGTATTCAAGTTGCAAATACAGTGGTTGCTACTTTATCTGCTAGAAACATTGCAAGAAAGCGTGAAGATGAGATTATTGAATACGAAGAAGTAGAATAAGAGTCAAAAGTATATAAACCAAAATATGTAGCAAGCAAAATAAAAAACCTTGTCAAAACCCTTGACAAGGAATTTTTTTTGTTCTATAATATGCGAGTATGCTTCGTTGTCGGAGGCAGTGCTGAAACTTCTCTTTAGTGAGAAAAGCATAAACAAACAACAAGTGAGATTTATCTTGCTGATTCGCTTTTAGAAAAGTGGAGTTGTTCGAGTGGTTGCGAACAATCGTGTTGTTCATGTTTTACACAAGTTTTTTGCATGTTTACGCGACGCATACAAAGTTATGTAGTCGCGTTTTTTAACGACAAAATTTAAAAAGGAGGAAACAGGATGCCTACAATTAATCAATTGGTTCGCAATGGCAGAAAAACTTTTGATAAAAAATCAAAAGCTCCACTTCTTGAAGAAAACCCTCAAAGAAGAGGTGTTTGTCTTTCAGTTAGAACTGCTACACCTAAAAAACCTAACTCAGCTCTTCGTAAGATTGCCAGAGTTAAATTAACAAATGGTTTTGAAGGTACTTGCTACATTCCTGGCGTAGGTCATAACTTGCAAGAACACAGTGTTGTTCTTATCCGTGGTGGAAGAGTTAAAGACTTGCCTGGTGTGCGTTATCATATTGTTCGTGGAACTCTTGATACAGCCGGTGTTGTAAACAGAAAGCAAAGCCGTTCTAAGTATGGTGCTAAACGACCAAAAAGCAAGTAGAAAATAATTTGAAATGTGGGCTTCTTATTAAATAAATTAATTTTCTCGCTGGTTGTTTCTCAAAGGCTTCAAAAATTAACTTATTTAATAAGAAGAAAAGAAAATTCATTTTATTAAAATTTTTAGTGAAGTGAATATTTGAGGATATTGCAATTTCAAATTATTATAAAAAAGAAAAAAGAAAAAGTGGATGATCCACAAAAAAATGACTTATGTGTTAATTTAACACTGCAAAAGGAGGATAATTATGCCAAGAAGAAATAGTGCGGTTAAAAAAGATGTTCTTGTAGATCCAATTTATAATAGCAAGGTTGTGACTAAACTTGTAAATCAAGTTATGCTTGATGGAAAGAAAGGTCTTGCTCAAAGAATCGTTTATGGAGCATTTGATATTATTAAAGAAAAGATGGGTGCTGACCCAATGGAAGTTTTTACAACTGCCCTTGAAAATGTTAAACCTGTTCTTGAAACAAAATCAAGAAGAGTAGGTGGTGCTACTTACCAAGTTCCTATGGAAATCAGACCTGAAAGACGCCAAACTCTTGCAATCCGTTGGATTGTAGATTTCTCTAGAAAGAGATCTGCTGAAAGAGGAATGGACGCTAAACTTGCAGGCGAAATTATGGACGCTTACAATTCTACTGGTTCATCTATCAAAAGAAGAGATGAAATGCACAGAATGGCTGAAGCTAACAAGGCGTTTGCTCATTACAAGTGGTAATTCGCGGGGACAACTAGAATTTCTTTACGCGGGCACGGCTGTCGCCTAACCACTAAAATTCGTTTTCCCACGCGTGCCTCTTTCCGCCTCTTGAAAAATTCCGCTGGACATTTTTCTGCGAGAGTAGTGGCAATCAAATTTTTAGGGTCGGGCAAAGCCCTTCTTCCCATAAAAATTTTATTGCGATTAGAAAGAAAAGGGGATTTGCAAAATTCTAAGCCTTATATATAAGGTTGAAAGAGGGAAATTATGGAAAATAAAGAAAAAGTCCAAAATGTAAGCGATTTAGTTGATAAAATGCTTAATAATGGACAAGTAAAAAGCGAAAAAACTACAAAGCCTGTTGAAGAATTACCAGATGGTTCAGTAGGAAAGGTTTTAGTAAACTTTTTATTAAAAGAAGATGTTTCTCCAACTAAAATTATTTTTGGGGAGAAAGATAATTAAAAGTGTTTAACTTCACTTTAAAAAGTTAAAATTTATTAAAAGGAAAAAATTATTATGGCTAATGATTTACACATGACTAGAAATGTTGGTATCATGGCTCACATTGATGCTGGTAAAACTACCACAACTGAGCGTATCCTTTATTACACTGGCAAGAGCCACAAAATCGGTGAAGTTCACGATGGCGCTGCCACAATGGACTGGATGGCTCAAGAACAAGAAAGAGGTATTACTATTACTTCTGCTTGTACTACTTGCCAATGGAAAGGTCACAAGATTAACATCATTGATACTCCTGGACACGTTGACTTCACAATCGAAGTTGAACGTTCATTGAAGGTTCTTGATGGTGCAGTTCTTGTTCTTTCTGCTCGTGATAAAGTTCAACCTCAAACTGAAACAGTTTGGCGTCAAGCAACTAAGTATCATGTTCCAACTATTATCTATGTTAACAAAATGGATAGAGATGCCGCAGACTTTTTTGCCTGCCTTGAGTCTATTGAAAGAAGACTTAAAACTCCAACTCTTGCCATTCAAATGCCTGTTGGTGAGGCTGATACATTCTCTGGAATTATCGACCTTATGACCATGAAGGCTGAAATTTACAAAGATGATATGGGTACTCAAATTGAAATTACCGAAATCCCTGCTGAACTTAAAGATAAAGCTCAACAATATCATGATAAAATGATTGAACAAATCGTTGAAACTGATGATGCTTTACTTGAAAAGTATTTTGGTGGCGAAGAAATTTCAATGGATGAACTTAAAAAAGCTCTTAGAAAGGGTACTATTGCAAAAACTTTCACTCCTGTTCTTTGCGGTTCTTCTTATAAGAACAAGGGTGTTCAAATGTTATTGGATGCTATGGTTGATTATCTTCCATCTCCACTTGACATTCCTGCAATCAAAGGTGTAAACCCTGACACTGAAGAGCAAGAAGAAAGAAATGCAGATGAAACTGCACCTCTTGCTGGTCTTGCTTTTAAGATTATGAATGACCCATATGTTGGAGGTTTAACATTCTTCCGTGTTTACTCTGGTAAACTTACAGCAGGAAGCTATGTTTATAACTCAAACACTGGTAAACAAGAACGCGTTGGTCGTTTGATCCGTATGCACGCAAACAACCGTCAAGAAATCACTGAGGTTGGTGCAGGTGATATTGCTGCTATTGTTGGACTTAAAGATACTATCACAGGACATACTCTTTGTGATGAAAAACATCCAATTCAACTTGAATCTATGCAATTCCCAGAGCCTGTTATTCAACTTGCTATTGAGCCTAAAACTAAAGATATGCAAGAAAAGATGTCTATTGGTCTTGGCAGACTTATGAGAGAAGATCCTTCTTTCAGAGTGACTACAAACCAAGAAACTGGACAAACTCTTATTGCTGGTATGGGTGAACTTCACCTTGAAATTATCGTTGATCGTCTTCTTCGTGAATTCAAGGTAGAAGCTAAGGTTGGTGAACCTCAAGTTTCTTATCGTGAAGCTCTTAAAAAACCTGTTAAAGCAGAAGGTAAATTCATCCGTCAAAGCGGTGGTAAAGGTCAATATGGTCACTGCGTGATTGAACTTGAACCATTGCCAGCTGGTAGCGGTTATGAATTTGTAGATAAAACTGTTGGTGGTTCTATTCCAAAAGAATATATTCAACCAATCAACAATGGTATTCAAGAAGCTTCTCACAATGGTGTAGTTGCAGGTTATGATACTGTTGACTTTAGAGTTACAGTTATTGATGGTTCTTACCATGAAGTTGACTCTTCTGAAATGGCGTTCAAGATTGCTGGTTCTATGGCTTTCCAAGATGGTGCTAAGAAGGCAGACCCTGTTCTTCTCGAGCCTATCATGAAGGTGACTGTTGAAGTCCCAGATGAATATCTTGGAACAGTTATGGGTAACCTCACTTCTCGTCGTGGTATGCTTACAGGAACTGAAAGCTCTGCAGGAATTCAAATTGTTAATGCAGAAGTTCCACTTGCTGAAATGTTTGGTTATGCTACTGACCTTCGTTCTCAAACTCAAGGTCGTGGAAACTATGTTATGGAACCATTGAAATATCAAGAAGTTCCTCGTTCAATTGCTCAAAATATTATTTCTGCAAGGGCTAAGAAAGACTAAAAGGCAAGGACAACTAGAATTTTAACGGCGACAGGGCACTTTGTGCCTAACGCTTAACTTTCGGTTTCCCGTCCCAATCTCCCTCCAATTAAGGTTGCAAAATCGAACACATGATTTTCGATTGTTGCGTTTCTATAGGAGGAATCAGAAGGTTGTTATTTAAAACTACTATATATAGTTGAAAAACTATATAAAAGCGGCATAAGAGTACAAAAATTCTCTTGGCTATAGCAAAATATTGCTAAAAAATTAAAAAATTTTGCAAAATCATTTTGAAAATATTTTTAAATATGTTAAAATGATAGCGTAAATAAAAAATTAAAGGAGATTTAAAAATTATGGCACAAGGTGTATTTAACAGAAATAAACCACACGTTAACATCGGTACTATTGGTCACGTTGACCATGGTAAAACCACTTTGACCGCTGCTATTACTATGACATTAGCACTTAAAGGTCAAGCTCAAAAAATGAGATATGACGAAATCGACAAAGCCCCAGAAGAAAAGGCTAGAGGTATTACTATTAATACTGCTCACGTTGAATACGAAACAGCAAATCGTCACTACGCTCACGTAGACTGCCCAGGACACGCTGACTACGTTAAAAACATGATTACTGGTGCTGCACAAATGGACGGAGCTATCCTCGTTGTTGCATCAACAGATGGTCCTATGCCTCAAACAAGAGAGCATATTCTTCTTGCTAGACAAGTAGGTGTTCCATACATCGTTGTCTTCATGAACAAAACTGATCAAGTTGACGATCCTGAACTTCTTGAACTTGTTGAGATGGAAATCCGTGACCTTCTTTCTAAATATGATTTCCCAGGAGATACAACTCCTATTATTAAGGGTTCTGCTTTAAAAGCATTAGAAGCTGCTCAAGCTGGAAACGCTGATGATCCTGCTTGCAAATGCATTTTCGAACTTATGGATGCAGTTGATTCTTACATCCCTGAGCCTGCTCGTGAAATCGACAAACCTTTCCTTATGCCTGTTGAAGATGTATTCACAATCACAGGTCGTGGAACTGTTGCTACTGGTAGAGTAGAAAGAGGACAAGTTAAAGTTAACGATACAGTTGAAATCGTTGGTCTTGGCGCTAACAAAACTACAGTTATTACTGGCGTTGAAATGTTCCACAAATCACTTGATGCTGCTATGGCTGGTGATAATGCTGGACTTCTTCTTCGTGGTGTTCAAAGAAACGAAATCGAAAGAGGACAAGTTCTTTGCAAACCTGGTTCAATTCACCCTCACACTAAATTTAATGCAGAAGTTTATGTATTGAAGAAGGAAGAAGGTGGTCGTCATACTCCATTCTTCAATGGTTATAGACCTCAATTCTTCATTAGAACTTGTGATATCACAGGTGTTATCGAACTTGAAAAGGGTGTAGAAATGGTTATGCCTGGAGATAACGTTCGTATGACTATCTCTCTTATCAACCCTGTAGCCGTTGAACAAGGTATGCGTTTCGCTATCCGTGAAGGCGGAAGAACAGTTGGTTCTGGTGTTGTTTCTTCAGTTATTGAATAAGTCTCATAGGGACAAGTAGAATTCTGACGCGGACAAGACCGCTAAAATTCGTTTTTCCCATGAACCCTTTTTCGCTTCTTGAAAAATCCCGCTGGGCATTTTTCGTCGAGTAAGGTGGCAAACAAATTTTTAGGGTCGGGCAAAGCTCTTCTTCCCATAAAAATTTGATTGCGAATTTAAAATAGAAATAAAAACACAAGACGCTTTGCGTCTATAAATAAAATATTAGAAAATAAAACTTGTACATTTGGCGTTTATTTATCTTTTGATAGGTTTTTGCGATGTAAAATAAAAAAATATGCATATATAAATAAACATGCTTGTGGTTGGGCATGTTTATTTTTTATTGTTAAATTTTTGATATGATAACCTTTATTGTCTTGATGCTTATAAAGGCTAGAAATGCTGTTAGAATTATTATTGTAATCAAGTATAATAAAATATTGAACGCTAGATTTTGTGTAATATTTAATAGTGATAATGCTCCAACTGCAAAAATATGATGTGATAAATATATGTAAAAACTGTATTTATCACTATAAATTAATATTTTATATGTAGGTTTATTATTTAAAAATTCAAAAGCGATTAATATTATAAAGGAAAATGTTAAAGCGAATATAACTGCACAAATTCGTTGGAGAAAAAGTGAAAGGTGGTACAACATAAAAGTATTTTGAGGAAAGCAATGTATAAAGTACATAAAGGGTAAAACAGTTATTAGAAAAATTAAAATGCAGATAAAAATGCTTTTATTTTTTTGTTTATAAACTTTTTCTAAAGTTTGAAACCTACTTAAAGCAAATCCTATTACAAAGATAATAATTCCTAATTGCATACTTGTAAACAAGCAAATGATTGTTTCAAGAATTAAAAATATACTTAAAAATACTATTGCAAGTTTGTTATATTTATGGGATTTATCAAAGGCAATTTTTATCAATGGAAGTATGAGATAACATATAAATATATTTGGTATAAACCATAGGTGTCCTAAGGCAAACAATTCTGAGGATATATAACTCCACCAGTTTAAAGGATTTATTGCATTAGTGGCAAAGATTGTACAGAGGAAAAATTCTATTAAACAGAGAAAAAGTACAGGAATAAAAATTTTAATTGCTCGATTTAAATAAAATTTTTTAATATTTTTTATTTCAATTTTTTCATATAAATATCCACTTATAAAAAAGAAAACTTGAACTCCAAAATATAAAGGTATTATACCCGCACCTTTCCAGGGGCTAAGAATCATTAAAATATGATAAATTACAATCATAATTGCCGACAAACATCTTAGCACACTGACATTATTTAATCTTTTGTTCATAAAAAATTTGCTCCCTCAAACAACTTATTCACAGTCAGTATATTGCGGGGGGGGGACTTGTCAAGCAAAAATAAAAAATAGTTGTAAAAATTTGCAAAAACAATTTAATTATGATAAAATATTATCATCGAGGTTTATTATGAGTTGGATGGATTATATTTTTAAAGCACTGGGATTTGAAAGTGAAGAAAAGAAAAACAAAACTGTTAAGAAAAAGACCAGAGCGTCTTATAAGTTAAAAAACGGCAAAGCTCAGGATAGAGTGGAAGAGATTGATGGTATTCCTGTTTATTATCCCGAAAATTTTATTCAAGCTAGAGAATACACTGAGTTTTTAAAAGATAAAAAAGCGGTTATAATATCTACTGATCTTTGTGACAAAGATGACCGTGACAGAATATTAGACTTTTATAATGGTGTAGTAGCGGGCATTGGTGCAAAGTTCATTGTATTAGATGAGGGCAGACTTTATTTACTTTTGCCTGAGGGGTGTGAAGTTGAAGAATAAAAAACTTAATATATGCAACATATTAATGTTATCTTTTTTGGCTTTTGCTTTAATTTTTGATTTAGTTACTAAGTATGTGATTGAAGGAAAGATGAAATTAGGGGAGGAGGCAAGTTTTCTTCCTGGTTTTATGAATTTTGTTATTGTTCATAATGATGGTGCTGCTTGGAATTTATTTTCAGGCTTTCAAATTTTGCTTATTATTGTCACAGTTATATTTTTGATAGTCTATTTTTGGTTTTTCTTTTCAAAAAAGTCTAAATCAAATCTATTAGGCATTGCTTCTGGACTTCTTTTAGGTGGTTGCATTGGAAATCTATATGATAGAATTTTTCTTGGCTATGTTCGCGATTTTTTAAATTTTCAATTTATGACTTTTCCTGTTTTTAATATAGCAGATGCAAGCCTTTGCATTGGCGTCTTTTTGCTTGCGATATATTTTATATTTATCTATCCTAAAGAGCTTAAAAAAGAAAAAGAGGAACTTGAAAAACAGGGCATAAAAACTGATGGCAATGGTGAAGTATATACTGATGACCTTGACAAAATAAAACAAAAGAAAACTAATATTAAAGATTTATTAAATATTAAAAAACTTATTGGCAAGCACTCTAAAAATGGTAAAAAAGAAGCTGTTAATATTGAAGTCAGCAATGAAGTAATAACTAAGGAAGATAAAGTAGAGAAGACCAAGGAGAAAGAAGATGGAAGGTAAAATTATTGTACCTCAGGAAGTTAAGGGGACTAGATTAGACCTCTTTCTTTTGTCGCAATTTGCAAATTTTACTAGGGCTTATATTAAAACCCTTATTGAGAACGGAAGTTTTAAAGTGGATGAAAAAATTGTAAAGGCGGGGTTGCCACTTAAAACAAATATGGTTATTACATATAAAATAGAAGAGGCTAAACCCTTGGATGCAGTTGCTGAAGAGGTTGAATTTGATATTGTTTTTGAAAATAAAAATTTGCTTGTTATAAATAAGCCTCAAGGATTAGTAGTTCATCCATGTTCATCAACAAAAAATAACACCTTAGTAAATGGATTACTTTCAAAAGTCAAGGATTTAAGTGGGATTAATGGCACTCTTAGACCTGGCATTGTTCATCGTTTAGATAAAAATACTTCTGGGTTAATGTTGGTGGCTAAAAATGATGTTGCTCATCTTTCACTTGCAAAGCAGATTCAGGACAAGACTTGTAAACGCAAATATTTAGCTCTTCTTGAAGGTAATTTAAAGCATGAAGAAGGAGAAATTATAACTCAAATAGGAAGAAATCCAAAAGATCGTAAAAAGATGGCTGTTCTACAAGATGGTGGAAAAGAAGCGATAACAACTTATAAAGTTGTGAAACGCTATCAAAAGTTTTGTCTTGTAGAGTTTTCACTAAAGACAGGCAGAACTCATCAAATACGCGTCCATGCAAGCTTTTTAGGACATCCAGTTGTAGGTGATGATATTTATGGCAAGATAAACAAAAGTTTGAAGGGGCAACTGCTTCATTCTTATTATATAGAATTTGATGAGCCTGTATCTAAAGAAAGATTGCATTTTGAAATTGGACTTCCATATTACTTTGAAAAATTTATTGAAAGGTTGATTTAATATTTATAATTTTTGCTCATATGGCATATATTTCTAAGGATTTCCTTGATAAAATTTATTTAAATTCAACGTTTGTGCTTGAAAAGGGTGAGGTTATAGATTTTGAAGTGGAAGAGATTGTGTCTTATTAATAAAAAATCCACGAAGTATCGTGGATTTTATTATTTTGTGTTAAAATTTTTAAACGGATTGAAGTTCTGTTATGCCAACATGGCGTTTCTTTCTTTCGACCTCGATAAGGCTTGATAACATATCTCTAACTTCATAAGGCTTTGCAATATGGCGAAGGTGGAAACATGGTGCTTTTGCATCATTTGAGAAAATTTCAATAGTTCCTGTCTTGAAAATTTTGTCTGCCAAAGAGAGTTGCAATGTAAGGTCAAAGCAACGATATACATTAATTTCATCAATAATAGCTGTTAAGAAACCCTTGTGACGGAATAATTTAATCCATTCTCCCTCTTTTTCAACAAGGTAATAACGATAGAAAGACCAAGGTAATCCTAAGTGTCTTTTTCTATCTTGCCATAAAACTTTTGTTCCTTTTGGAAATCTCATCATCGTCCTCCAATTACTTAAATAATAACCTAAAACCAACAAAAAGTAAAGAGTTTTTTTAAAATTTTCAAATTTTTATTATAGGCTAACTAAAAAAAGCCCAAAAATTGGGCTTTTTTTAGAAATAATTAAATGTTTTTGATTGGGCTTATAAGGTGATGGTTATTTACAACCGTTTCCGCAACCACAGCCACAAATGAGTAAAAGGAAAATTATTGTGCATGGGTCAATTTGGCAACCGCAACCACAGCATTGTAAAAGTAATAATAAAGTGACGATAGAACATACATCACAGCCACCTTGACAACCACAAGAGTTGTTGCCACAACCGTTATTAAAGAAATTCATTTGTTCCTCCTAAAATTTTAACTTATGTATTTATGCGAATATCTGCATTTATTGCATTTACATCCGCACATTAACATATTATTAAGTCTTCTTAATAAGTGTGCATAAGATATTTTAGAAAATTTTCAGTTTATTCATTTTTTTGACCTCTTTCGACAAAAGTAGTGAAATTTCTTCCGCATATTTATTTTGACCTCTCACAAAATATTTTTGATTTTAATAAGGCAAATTCCTTGACATTACCTATAAAATAATATAAAATAGGGTGTTGAAAAATTTACTTATATTAATGCGAGGTTATATTTATGACAAAATCATCTAAAAACAAAACTGGAAAAATCTTTAAAGGAGCTGTTTTAGGCGTAGCATGCGTTCTTTCTTTATCTGCTTTCCCTTTTGCTTCTCTTCAAAGTGCAACAAGTGCTGAAGGGGTTGAAGCTTCTACTACTGCTAAATCTATCGCAGTTTCTGGTGCAGAAAAGACTGTTAAAAAAGGTGGGCAATATAATATTAAGTCTGCTGATTATTATGTTGGAACTACTAAAAAGACAACCATTTCTTTAGATAAAAACTTAGGAGAAGAAGGTTCTCTTAAAACAGATATTTCAGTTAAATATAAAAATTCTAATATAGAAGAAGTTATTGAGGCTGGTAGCGGTTCAATTGCTGGTGTTTTCACTCCTACTATGGTTGGAACATATACTATCACTTATACAGTTGAAGACTCTGGAAGTAAATTCTCTTATGACTACGATATTACCTGCGAAGTTAGTGAGGCTTCTTTTGAGTTTGAAACAAATGCTAAAGAAGTTATTCCTTCTGTTTATGACCTTTCTATGATGACAACTCCAAAGAACATCAATCTTCCACAACCAAAAATCCTTGATGAAAAGGGTGAGGAAGTTAAAGATGTTGTATACCTTACTTCTAAACCAACAGATGGGACTACAACTGATTATGTTTTAATCAGTGTTAATGGTGGTGTTAATGAAGGAGCTAAAAATGCGCTTAAACAAGATGCTGATACAAAAGCCTTCTATCTTGATGGAAGTGTTTTAAAAGAAAGCGGAATTGGAACTTATACAATCACTTATGCTTACTATCAAAACAATCAATTTGTTGTTAGCACAACTAAATCTTTTGATATTAAAGAAAATTACTACAAAATGACAGATAAAGAAGGTGCTGAGGCTGGCTATGAACTTGTTGCTTCTTTTGCCACAACTAGACCAGATAAGGCTTCTACTGGTGTTGCTATCACTCTCCCTACAGTTAGAGGTACAACTTCTTCTAAAAATACTCCTTCAACTGAAAGCGTAAATGTTAGTTATTCAGTTCAAGTTATGAGAAAAGATAACAGTGGTGCATATACTGAAGATGTTTCAAATTGTGTTGATACTGTTAAAAATACTTTCACTGCTCCAAAAGATGGTGATTACAGATTTGTTTACACTGTGACCGATTTCTATGGTGGAGATAAGCACTCAGTTAGCAACGAAACAATGACATTCTATATTAGAGATGTTAAGGATGATGTTGCTCCAACTGTTGCAATTTATGATGCTAGCGAAGAGCAAGAAGTTAAAGATGGCAAGATTGAATACAAGAGTGCTAGAAACGCTTTCAAGAGCGAAACTGTTAATAGAAACATTGTTATTTATGCAATCGGTGCAAATGATAATGCAAGCACTTTAGATGAAATGACTTTAACTCGCCGTATTCAAGATAACGGTGGAAATACTAGATTCTCAATTCAAGAGTATAATGATTATAACCTTATCTTCAATTTCTCTGCTATTAGAGATGAAGCTAAATCACCATATATTCAATTTGTTGAAGACAACTTTGCTGTTGCAAGCAAGATGACAGATGTTGACACAAGTGATGCTAATGCAATTGCTAAATATCTTAAAGACAACAAATTTTTGATTGTTACACACAATTTAAACAAGAATCCAGAAACAAATGAAGATTTAACTGGAAGTGATGAAGAAAAGAAAACTAAATTACTTGAACTTGGTTATGCTTATATTGAAAATGCTTCAAATTACTCATTCTCAACTCAAACTTATTCAGTTTATTATACAGCTAAAGATAAGGCTGGAAATACTGTTGAAAACGATTATATTTCTATGCATGTGACAACTGATACTCAAGTTAGCGATACAAAAGCTCCAACTGTCACATTCTCAACTTCACTTCAAAACACTTATCTTCCAGATGACTCTTTTAAATTTACTGCTCCAAAATTTAATGATGATCTTGATAGAAATATTGAAAGTGTAGTTGCTTATAGATATTTACAATCTGATAAAGAAACTGAAATTGTTGTTGCAGATAAATCTAAGCCATTAACTTTTAAAACTAATTCAAATTCTTTGGTTAAAGACAAATGGTATGGAGTTGAAGGAACTCACAATACTCAAGCATTTATTCAACCTGAATTAGATAGCAATGGTGAATATAAAGTTGATTTAAGCGAAAAACCTAATGGTGCAGGGTATGTTGAAATCCTTGTTTATGGTGTTGACGACTATGGCAATATTGGTTTCTGGAATAAGGTTATCACTATTGCACAAGCAAATGACAAACAAACTCCAACTCTTAAATCTGTGACTGGTGGAGATGCTTTGACTGGTACACAGGGCAAGAAAGTTACTCTTCCAACTCTTGTTTATACTGATGACCTAGTAGATTATATGACTCAATCTGTTGAAGTTTACTATGTTTCTACCGTTGATGGTGAAACAACTTATAGATCAATGCCAAGTGAAAATGCAAGTACATCAACAGATACTCGTCGTAAAAGATTTGTTTTAAATGCAGGAACTTTCACTGCTTCTTATGCAGGAAATTATCGTGTTGTTATCACAGTTAAAGATGCAGGTAACAATAGTATCGCAACTTTCTTTGATGTAGAGGTTGATGGTTCTACTATCACAGAGGATCCAGTTGTAGACAACTTGACAAGTGAAACAATCGAGCTTGATGTTGATGAAACATATGCTCTTCCATCACCAACAATTAAGGTTGTTGAAAACGAAAGCAGCAAGATTAGATATGTAGGCTATGAGAAAGGTGATGATGCAAAAACTGCAACATATTACACAGTTTCTGCAATAAGTGCTGAAACAAACTACTACGACTTAACTAAATATCACTTTACAGGTCATGCATCGGGTAAATATGAAATTAAATATAATGTATATTTAATTGAATATAACACAGACCATGCAAATGTAGATGAAAATGGTAATCTTAAATTTACAGCTTCAAATGGAACAACATATTTTGTATTTGTAAATATGGATGACCTTGCTAATGTTAAGCTTGGGGTGACAACTTCTGAAGAAGGAGATTTTGTAACAGTTGCAGGAATTGATGAAGAACTTAAAAATGCAGGAATTATTCTTCGCACTCCAAATACAGAAGTTCAAAAATTCAAGGTTTCAGATTCAATTGCTCCAGTAATTAATATTGATAGCAGTGATTATCATGCATATTCTAAGATTGGTGAAACAATTGAAATTCAAAGAATTTCAGCTCAAGAAAACAGCATTAAGGGTATCAATCCAGAAACTTCTTATGTTGAAGTGACAACTTCAAGAGCAAGTGGTTCTTCTAACACAGAAAGAATCTATATGAAGGATTGGACAAACAAGCGTGAAAACGGCAATATCACATATAACGACACAGACAAGAAACTTATGCTTAAGCTTGCCGAGAACGGAAACTACAAGATACTTTACTCTGTTTCAGACTTCTCAGGCAATGTTTCAACTCGAGAATTCTCATTCGCTAATGGTGATGCTGTTAAGCCAGAAATTAAGGTTAATGATGGTTTCTTAAATAAAGAAAAAGATAAATATAATCTTAATGACACATTGGTTCTTGACCTTTCTAAGTTAGACATTACAGATAATATGACTACTGATGTTGAAAAATTAAAACCAACTATCAAAGTTGTAAACTCTAGCACTAACAATGAAGTTAAACCTGTTGACGGATCTGCAAACACATTCAAGCTTGAGACTGCTGGAGATTATAAGATTACTATCTCTGTGACTGATGAAGCTGGTTGGACAACTGAACAAGTTATCACAATTAATGTTTCTGCTAAGCAAGCAGGTGATGTTAAGACTGTTTACCAAGTTGTTGGAACTGTTCTTATCGTTCTCAGCTGTCTTATCCTTGTAGGTGTTGTTGGCTACTTTATCTATTCTAAAGTTAAGCTTGACAAAGAACTTAAAGGAGCTAACAAGAGAAAGAAGAAATAAGATAGTTTAATTATAATATCTATTAAAAAATAAAAATCGAGTTAAAAATCGATTTTTATTTTTATATTATTTTAAAGTAAAATTCTTGACAAATGTTGACAAATGTGCTATACTGCCCAAGTATCCGCATGAGTAGGGTTAGAAAGTTGGTGTATTAGGCACTCACCCGTGTCAGCGAGTTTGGTTAGAGGAGGTAAAAAAGATGTTCGCAATCGTTAGAACTGGTGGAAAACAATATAGCGTTTCAGTTAATGATGTAATCACAGTTGAAAAACTTGATGTACCTGTTGGAACTCAAGTTAAACTTGATGTTATGCTTATCAGTGATAATAATCAAGTTGTTGCTGGCAATCCTACAGTTGCTGGTGCTGAAGTGCTTGCTGAAGTTGTTGCTTCTGGAAAAGGCGATAAAATTGTAGTGTTTAAATACAAGCCTAAGAAGAATGAAAGAAAGAAGCAAGGTCATAGACAACCATTCACTCAGTTGAAAATTTTGTCTATAAAGAAGTAATTATTATGACAATCATTTCTTTTTATAAAAAAAATAACCTATTTTTAGGTTTTGAAGTTAAAGGTCATACAGGGAAGGCTGATAGGGGTGAAGATCTCTTGTGTTGCCAAATTTCAACCGTTGCTCAACTTGCGGTGGTTGGAGTTAATGAGGTTGAAAAAGCAAATGCGTTTGTTGAAATAAGTGATGGTTATTTAAAATTATCTCTTAATGAGAAACAAGCAAATAAAAATGAAGTTCAATCTATTTTAAAAACTTGTTATGAATCTTTTAGGTCTATCATTATAGACGAAAAAAAATATGCAAAATTGGAGGTTAAAAATGTTTAAGTTTATTTCTCAACTTTTTGCGCATAAGAAGGGTGGTGGTAGTTCTAAAAACGGTCGTGAATCACAAAGCAAGCGTTTAGGCGTTAAAGCTTTTGCTGGCGAGCGTGTTAGTGCTGGTTCTATTATCATTAGACAACGCGGAACAAAAGTTTATCCAGGTGTTAATGTTGGAATCGGTAAAGACCATACTTTATTTGCCCTTTGCGATGGAGTTGTAAATTTTGGAACTCACAACGGCAAAAAAGTTGTTAATGTTGAAAAAATCTAAGCGTGAAATTGTTCACGCTTTTTTTATTGATTTAACTTGATTTTTGTGTTATAATAATTATATGCAAGATAAGTTGTACGAATTTTTAGAGTTTGAAGAAGAATATTTAGATTACTTATTTAAAATTCATAAAGAAAATTTTGAAGAGTATTTCTGTGCTCACTATGGAAAGTGGGAAGAAAAACGACAATTTAAATCTTTCAAAAAAATGGTTTCTTCTGGCAACTATAAAATGATTAAATATAAAGGTCAAATTGTTGGGATGCTAAATTATCAGCCAGGATTTAATTTTAAAGAAGCATTGATTTATAATTTAAAAGCAAAAAAAGAAGATAAAAAACCACCAGCTGAAATGGTGCGCCCTGCAATTTTCAGATATTTAAATATAGATAAAAATTATCAAGGCAAGGGTATAGGGACTTTAATTTTAAGAGATATTGTCAGAGAATGTAAAGATTATGCAATAACTTTGAAAGTGTATAGAGAAAATCTGTTAGCACAGCAATTATATAAAAGATTGGGATTTACTGAGGATGATTCTACGACAGATGACACATATATATCTATGCACTATACTAAATCAGCAAAAATAACAGGATATCGCAACTGGCATATTGAAAAACAAAAATATATTGAAGAAGAACAAGAATGAATTTTGAATTAGGAAAAGATTATATAAAGATTTTTGATAAAGAAAATTTTAATCCAACTCATATTTTGGAGTGTGGGCAAGTTTTTTCTTATAAAAAAGATGGTGACAAATATTTTGTTTTTCCTCAAGATAAATTCGCCACTATTTCAGAGCAAAAGAATTTTTATTTGATTGAAACAGCAACGCCAGAGTTTTTTGTTGAATATTTTGATTTAAATAGAGACTATAATATCATAAAAGAGAGACTCGCCTCCTTTGAAATTTTGAAAAAACCTATAGAGTTCGGTTATGGTATTAGGATTTTAAAGCAAGATTTATTTGAAATGTTGATTTCTTTTATTGTGTCTGCCAATAATAATATAAAGCGTATACAACTTATTTTGGGACGATTGCGTGAAAAATTGGGCGAAAAAACCCAAGATGGCTATGCTTTTCCATCATATGAAAAAATGAAAAGTGTTGATCAAGATTTTTTCTCAATGATTGGAGCGGGTTATCGTGCAAGTTATCTTTTTAAAGTGCTTAGGCAAGTTACGCCTCAAGAACTTATAGACTGGCAAAAACTTTCTACTCAAGAGTTACGCAAAAAACTACTTTCGCTAATGGGGGTTGGCCCAAAAGTTGCCGATTGTATTCTCCTTTTTGGCTATGGGAGAGGTGATGTTTTTCCTGTAGATACATGGATTCATCAAATGTATAATACATATTACACACCTATAGAAAATCGCGAGAAAATTCGTGACAAACTTGTTAAAGAGTTTGGAGAACTTTCTGGTTATGCTCAACAATATTTGTTTTATTATCAAAGATCTGGCAATTAGCCAGATTTTTTATTATAATTTGTAAAAATAGGGTCTTTACAAGGGCTTTTTTGTGTGTTATAATGTTGATGTAAAGAAATTTAAGGAGGGGCTATGAAATCACTTTTACTTTTAAGTGGTGGCGGAATTGCTGGAATAGTTATTGGATCAATCGTATTTATTTTATTAGTTTTATTTTTAGCGATTGTGCCAATTAAACCATATTTTACTGCATTATTTTCAAATTGCCATATAAGTTGTTTTAAACTTATAAGTTTAAAGTTTAGAAAAGTTAATGTTATGCCTATTTTAAATGCCTACATAATGGCTAAAAAATCCAAATTGAATATCAAGTTCAACGAGTTAGAGGCTATTTTACTTGCAGGTGGGTCTTGTGAAGATGTTGTTAAAGCTTTAATCAAGGCAAGAGGTGCATCAATTTCTTTAACGTTTGAAGATGCTAAATCTATTGAACTTTCTTCTCATAATGTTATAGAGGCAATTGAAAGTGTTATTTTGCCAAAGCAATTTGAGATTACCTCTATAAAAGCTATTACGAAAGATAATTTTGAACTTGAAGTGAGTGCTAAAATTTCTATCAAGGCTAGGCTTGATTCCATTGCTGGAGGGCTTGGCGAGGATACTTTAGAGGCTAAAGTTTCAAAATATATTATGACTAAAATATCTTCACTTTCTAATCATAAGAATGCAACCCCTTACAACTTGACAGAAAATATTTTGAAGGGTGGGCTAGATAATGGCAATGGTTATCAACTTTTGGCGGTAGATATTTCTTCTATTAATGTTAGCAGAGATATTGGTGCAGAACTTGCAATGAAAGATTTGGAAAGAATTAAAATGCAGGCACAGATTGATGCAGATAGACAAAAAAATTATGCTCAATTACAGGCAGAGCAGATGAAGATTAAAACACAAGAAATGAAAACAGCTGTTTTGGAAGCAGAAGCCGAAGTACCTAAGGCTATTGCAGAAGCGATAAGAGATGGTCGTTTCTCAGTTATGGATTATTATAAACTTATGAATCTTCAAGCGGACACTGCAATGCGTAGAGCAATGATAAACAAAGATGAAGAACCTAGGGGGTAATTTATGAGCCTTCCATATATAATTTTAATCGTTGCAGGGGTTATTATTTTAGGTTTTGCCTTGATAATTATAATAGGCAAGATTTCATCTAGCAGAAAAAAGGTGTTTAATAATGGTCTCGCCAAGAAGGTGAATAAGCTGAATAAAACAAGTTCACATGATAAAACTACACCTCAAGAAAAACCTAAGGATGCGTTTGATCTTCAACCTCCAACGCAAGATGAATTTATTATTCCAACCCAAAAAAGCAATGTTATGACTGAAGAGCTTGATGATAATGATATTGAACTTTTAGGAGTAACCAAAGAGAACAGTAATCTGCCTCAAAAACCAGAGGAACATAAACGCAAAAGTTTTGAGGAGATTATGAAGGCTCGTCAAGCAAATAGGGTGAATAATTTTCAAAATCAATCAAATTCACAACAAGAAGACGATTTTGAGGAGTTTAGGTCAAAGCATTCTTCTTACACTAGTTATATGAAGGATGACGCTTTGATTGATGAGATAAAAACACTTTCTCCTGAAATGAAGGCGGTTGTTTTCAGCAATCTATTTAAGCGAATTGACCATGAATAAAATTTGAAGATATAAAGCAAATTAAACATGCATAAATTAGTTAAATAAGGGATTATTTAGCGGAGGAATGTATGTTTAATTTTTTTGATGAAATAAAAAAGTCTATTTCAAAAATCCAGCCTCAAGTTTTATCAAATTATAATATAATAAATATATCAGGCAAGATTTTGTACATTGAGGGGCATTTGGGCTTAACATTGTTGTCAAAGGAAACCATCACTTTTAAGGTCAAAAAAGGTAGGGCTATTGTGGAAGGAGAAGATTTAACTTTGGCAGAATTAACTGACACCACCATGAAAATTGTTGGGACAATCAAAAAAGTCGAGGTGGTTTAATGAAAAAAATTAAAAATCTTTCTAAAGTTCGAATAAAAGGTTTAAATCAAGAAAGGACTATTTCAAATATCGCAAAGGAAAGCAAAATTTATAATTTAAATAGAATTGAAAAATCTATAAGTGAATTTGAGGTTAAAAATAGCGATCTTAAAAGGGTGAAAGGACAACTTATAAGTCAGGGATTTGATGTTGAAGTTTTATCAAGCAATGGTTTTTCATGTTTTTTAAAAAGATTTTATCGAAATTCTGGCGTTTTAATAGGAATTATTTTGGCTTTTATTATTTATGTTCTTCAATTTGGAATAATTTGGCAGGTTAAAATTTATGGGACTGAAGTGTTAGCAAATCAAGAAATTTCTGAGTTTATAAATAAAAATTTTTCTAAATTTAAAGGAGATTTAAATACCAAAGATGTTGAAATTGCATTAAAAGAAAAATTTAAAAGAATTAGTTCGGTTTCAGTTTCAATTCAAGGTCAAAGTCTAATTGTGAATATAAACGAAAGTTTTTATCCAGCAGAAATGGAAGGAGGTTTTTCGGCAATTTATAGTGAGGTAGATTGTAAAATTATAGATATAAATCTTGTCCAAGGAACGCTTGCAGTTGCTAAGGGGGATATAGTTCAAAAGGGAGATGTTTTGGTTTACCCTTATATTATTGACAGTCAAGGAGAAAAGAGAGATGTTAAGCCAGAAGCCAAAATACTTGCCGAGGCTTGGCTTATTGGTGAAGTTAAGCATAGCGATAGTTACTATGAAACTTATCGTACGGGGAATGTTGTTCAAAATAATATTATAACATTATTTGGATTAGATATTTATGCAAACAATGTTCGGTGTGTATTTAACAGTTATGAATGTGAAGAAAGTATTGATTATTTATCCAAAAACAATATATTACCTTTGGTTTTACACAAAAAAATTTATTATGAAACCAAAACTGAACTTATAGAGAAGTCTTTTGAAGAGGTTAGAGATGAAAAAATACAAGAAGCCAAGCAAAAAGCCTTGATTTATTTTGGAGATTGTGACATAATTAAAAATGAAGATGTAAATATTAATTCTTTGGCTGGAGTGACTGAGGTTGAATATGTTATTACGGTTGAAAGAAATATAGGAGTGACATATGAAGATTTTCACCAAGAAAGTGGGGATTAGATTAAAAGGTCTTTTCAAAGATTTATTTGAAAAAGCCCTCTACATAACTGGTAACAAGTTGGATAATTTAGCTGTTGGCATTTCTTTTGTTAGTGGAGATGAAATTAAAGCTTTAAATAAAGAATATAGAAATGTTGACAAAGTGACAGATGTTTTATCTTTTCCAATGTTAGATATAGATTATAAAAAAACTAAGCTTATAGATTTTGAGGGTGAGAGAGAGCCTAATGGTCAACTTTATATAGGCGATATTGTTATTTGTAAAGATAAAGCCAAAGAGCAGGCAAAGGATTTTGGACATTCATATAAAAGAGAGATTGCATTTTTGGCATTACATGGATTCCTTCATATTTTAGGCTATGACCACATAGAAAAGCTTGACGAAGAAGTTATGATGAACTTAGCCAAGAATATACTTATAAATTTAAATATCAAAAGAGGTAAAAATGTATAGATGTGGTTATGTTGGTGTGTTTGGTAAACCTAATGCAGGCAAAAGCACACTTGTCAATAGTCTTGTTGGTGAGCAAGTTGCAATAGTGTCTTCAAAACCTCAAACAACAAGAGATAATATTTTGGGAATTGTTAATGATGAGTTTTCGCAAATAATATTAGTAGATACTCCAGGTGTGCATCATAGCAAAAACCATTTGGATAAGGCAATGATGAAAAATGTACGCTCGGCTCTTGCTGGTGTTGATGTTATACTTTATCTTATGGATGGCGAAAAGGTTGTGGATGAGGAAGAAGAGGAATACATAACTCATTTAAGTGGATATGATATACCTGTAATTTTAGTTAAAACTAAAGCCGACAAGCCTTGCAAAAATATTCGAGAATGTGATTTTTATATCAGTTCATTTACTGGAAAAGATATTGATAAATTAAAAGAAAAGATACTTTCTTATCTACCTCAAAGTGAGCAAAAAAATTTTGTCTATGACGATGATTATTTTACAGACAAAAGCGTAAGATTTTTGATTGCCGAAAAGGTGAGGGAAGTCGCATTAAACAATTTGCAAAGAGAAGTTCCTCATGGTATTTGTGTGCAGATTGATAGGTTTGAAGAAAAACCTAATTTAACAATTATTGAGGCAAATTTAATTTGCGAGGAAGAGCGTCATAAATCAATCATTGTAGGCAAGGGGGGTGGAAAGATAAAAAAAATTGGTCAAATCACGAGAGAATATGCCGAGACTCTTTTGGGTACAAAGGTGCTATTAAAACTTTATGTAAAAGTCGACAAAAATTGGCGTGATAGACCAGATAAGGTTGCTAATTATAGTTTGGACTAATATGGAAAAGAAAAAGATAAACAACAAGAACATAAAAAAGAATATTCAAAAACAGCAAACACAAAATTTTAAATCACAATATTACAGCCACTATGATGATGTGAAATCTCACACGCATAAAGTGGTTGATTGGTAGGAGAAAATATGACGAAGTTCAAGAAATCTTGTTTGAGGGGGAGGCTGAAATTATTGAAATTTTGGACGAAGTTAAATTAAAAAAGAACTATGATAATATGTTTTAAACAATAATAATTTCTTCTTCTAAATTGATTTTATAGGCTTTTTTCACTTCTTTTTTGATAATTTTGATTAAATTGATAACATCTTCACCTGTACAGGTGTTATCTTTTTTGATTATAAATCCAGAGTGTTTAGGCGAAACTATTGCCCCGCCAACAGCCAGCCCTTTTAAGCCAAGTTTGTCAATTAGTTCTGCAGGAATATAATTTTTGCCTCGTTTAAATACAGAGCCAGCATTTAATGTTCCAAAGGGTTGCGTTTGTTTTCTTATTTCAAAATATTGGTTTTGTTTCTTGGAAATTTCATAATAATCGCCTTTTTCAAACTTAAAAACTGCTTCGATTATTATTCCTTTAATATTTGTTTTTCTATATTTGTAAACAATGTCTTTTTTACTTAAATGTTCAAATTCGCAGGTTTCGGTATTTAAAATTATCACCGAATTTAAGTATTCGCAGGTGCTATGCTCAAATGCTCCAGCATTGCCTTTTATGCTCCCGCCAATGCTTCCTGGAATACCAAACGAAAATTCAAAACCAGTCAATTCATTATCTTTTAAAAATTTATTAAAAGCAAATAAATTTATATTAGCGCTTGTGTAAACTAAGTCGTTTTCAAGATATAAAAAATTTTGCATATCTTGCATAGAAATAACAACTTTTACAGATGGCTTGCTTTTAAAAATTACATTGCTTCCATTTCCTAAAACAAAATAACTATAATCAAAATCTTTTAAAAGTTTAATTAATATTTGTAATTGTTTGTGGTCACTAGGGAAAATTAAATAGTCAACATTTCCACCAAGTTTAAAACTAGTGAAAGGTGCAAGAGATTGATGTGTTAAAAAGTTTATGTTATTATCTTTTAAAAAACTGGAAAATCTTTTCATATAAAGTATTTATGATAAGATTTCTAAAAATGATAAAATAGATTGACAAAAATTTGCAAAATTGCTATTATGTAAAAGATAACTAAATCATCAAAAATATAATAAAATATGCTACTGTGGCTCAGGGGTAGAGCACCACCTTGGTAAGGTGGGGGTCGCGGGTCCGATTCCCGCCAGTAGCTCCAGATAAACTAAGCAAAAAGTCTTCTTTTGAGGTGATGATTTGAAATATGAAAAATATTATAAATTAATAAAAGAGCAATCCGAGATTTTTGACAAAACACAGAACTGTGAAGTGGGCCAAACTTGGCAGTATCACTTATTACCTGTTATAAAAAATTCGTTAACGCTTGCAGAAAAATATAATGCTGACAAAGATGTGGTTGAAGTTGCTGCAATTTTCCATGATTATGCGGATTTGTTAGATATGAATAATCGTGAAAATCATCACATATTAGGCTCTGAATTAGCAGAGAAAATATTGAAAGAAGATGGTTTTGCACAAGATTTTATTGAAAGGGTTAAATCTTGTATACTAAACCATAGAGCAAGTGTTATTAGAGAAAAATTTTCAATAGAAGAAATTTGTGTTGCTGATGCAGATGCTATGAGTCATTTAGATAATGTAGTTGAACTGATATGTTGGCGAGCATATCTTGGTGAAAATATAGAACAGTGCAATAATATTGTAAAAAAGAAAATCGAGAAAAGTTATGCGAAAATGAGTAAAGAAACTCAAATGTTAATGCGGGATAAATATGAAAGCATTATGAAAATATTGTTTTGATTCCGCAAAATCAAAATGGCTGTCGCAAAATCAAACGGAAATAATCAAAATCGCAAAATCAAAGCGCAAAATCAAAACAGAAAAATCAAAAAAAAGACTTTGTTGTCAGTTGACACAAATTTGATTTTCGCAAAATTAAAAGGTTGTCTAGAAATTTAAAAAGTCTTTGTTATTAGTTGATAAAAAATTATTAATAAAATTAATTAGTTTTTTATTTAAATTTTATAAAATTATTACAAAATGCTTTTGCTTATTGCAAAGGTTTTTTTATATTTTATATGTACAAAAATTTATTATAAACTACAAAAAATCTATAACGGTAGTCAAAAATTTGCCAATTTTATTTATTTTACTTTAATTTTTAGTTATTTTACTTGGCAAAAATTTTATTTTATAGTAAAATAAAATTGAAACGCTTATATATTTTTCTATTTATCTAATACTAAGATAAAATAACTTATATAGTTTTATTTTATAATTTGTTTTATAAGCAAAAAATGAGGTAGAATATGAGAATATTTAAAAATTTAAAAAAATACATATTTGCAATTATTTGCAGTATTTTTGCTCTCTCAACAGGGCTTGTTTTTGTTATTAATAGTGGAAGTGTTAATTTTTCAAATGCAACTATAAATCCTGGTGACAGCAACGCTAATGTAAATCTTGGAGATATTCTTCTTGATGGCTATCAAACAGGAAGTAAAAAATTTGACAGAGATGTAATAAATTCATTATATGAAAAACTTACTGGCAAACCAAATGCGACATTAGCAGATGTTAAAGCAATGATTGATGAAATACCTGAGAGTGATTATTATGCAAAATTTAATAATACTCAATCTTATGTGCCTACTTTTGGTGACGAATATAAAAAGGGCAGTCCTATAGTTCGTGCTGATACTATAAGAAAAAACGCTGGCGGAAAGGATATTGTTTTTAGTTTTGGTGGATATGATAATCAAGTTGGCAAAAGAGTAAATTATGAATGGACTGTAACTTCACTTACAAGAGCCGAAAAACAATATGTTACTTCTGGTGTTGCAGATGAATCTAAAAATGGACATGTTGTTGCAACTATTTGGCTTACAAATACAAACAATAACAAAGTTAAAACTGCACAATTCCAAGATTTTTCTTCTGGCTCTGTGGTAAGCAGTTATCCTTCAAATGTATACGGAACAAGCAAAATTCGTGTACAAACTTTGAATGGTGGAGGATATAAATTAAATAGTAATGGAATATCTCCAACTTACTATGCAAAAAGGCTTGATAATGAATGGGCTCAATTTACAATGCCAGAGGCAGCTGGGAGTTTAACAGATTTTATTGTTACGCCTGCTTATATCCGATATCAAGGAACAGGAACATATAAAGATTCATCAGATTCAGAAAGACTTGAATTGAACACTTCATATATTGCACCAAATCAACACGGCTCAGACTATGATCCCGCTAAAACCAATCTTATAAAAAGCACAACAGCAACTCATTGGAAGGATTGGAAAGATGATTATATTTGGTTGCCTTGCAATACAGAAGTAGGGAGTTATGGTAATTTTAATGGTGAAAGGTCGTATTGGCGTTTAAATTTAAATCAAGGTTTAAATGGAAATGCATCTCAAGCAGCATGGTTACGATCGGATGTCGCTTCCACACCATCAGAAACTTCAAGTAGAAGGCAGGCTCTTGCATATGGAAACAATGCAAGTCAAAACTCATATGTACTGGTAAATGTCAATGCTACATATTATGTGCGTCCAGCACTTCATTTGGATTTGACTGCTTTAGAAGAAGCGGTTGGTGAAAAAATTCCAACTGAGATTGAAACAATTTATAATGGCGAAAAACAAGATTTAGGTAATTTGTTTGCTAATGATGTTATTGATTGGTTTAATCCAGAATCAATTTCAATTGTTTCTGAAAATGGAAATTTAACTGATGCAGGGACTCACACTATTACTGTTACTTTAAAAGACGATTTTTATGAATTTGTTGGTGAAGAACATTCTGTTCGAACAAAAGATATAACAATAAAAATTTTACCAAAAGAAATTAACATAAATAGTTTGAATATAGACATCTATGGACGACTGATTGAAGGCAAAGAGATAGAAATTATTGAATCTATTGCTGAAAGAGATATCGACACCGAAAGAGCCCCTCAATTTGGTTTACAATATCGTTCGGCTTCTAGTAGTATTTGGACAAACAATATCCCAACTACACCAGGGAATTATTTTGCTAGAGCATATATTACAAACTCATCATTGAGCAATTATTCTTTGAAAGATACTGGCGAAACTGCCTTTGCTAGGCCAAAAGATCCTACCTTAACGCCTTGGTTTACTTTTGATGGTATAGATGGTGAAGATATAACTTCTATTACAACTGGGTGGTTGACTACAGTAAAATACAACGGCCAACAACAAATATTTAAGTTGACTAATAGCCAAACTGGCTCTGGTCTTAACGGGGTGATTGTTGGCAAGCGTAGTGCAGGGTTGAGTTATAATCAAGTGACAGGTGAATTTAAAGCCAAAGAAGTAGGCACTTATACAGTTGTAGTATCTCTTAGTGATGGAGGAGCAAATCATCAATGGGATGATAGTTTAGGTGCATCGACTACAAGAACTGTTACATTGAAGATAGTAGAGGCTGAGTTGAATGTTTCTATAGTAAATGCAGATGATTTTACAGATAATTTTGCTATTGGAAGTGTTGAAAATGCTATTCTCTCTGTGACTGGAATTTGTAATGAAGAAGATGTAAAACTTAATGCATATTATAAAAAAGTTTCTGATGGTGTTGTTATTGATAGGGCTGAGCCAGAAGATATTGTTCAAGTTGGCAACGAAATTACAATAACTTTACCTCTTGATAAGTTGACAGATCCAGATGCCCAGTATGCTTTATGTGTAGAACTTGCTACTGATAGTTCTGCACCTGCAACAAATAAAAATTATGTTATTTCGCCAACGCAATCTCATATTGATTTCTTTGTTGTGACGGCAACTATTTCTTCGGTTGATCTTAACTGGCAATATGAGAATGAATTGACAGGCATTAATACTATTGGACTTGATTTAAATGGAAATCATTCAGCAACTGTTGTTTATAATGGTAAACCTTTTGTTGTTGAGTTTGATAAAACAAATTTACCTAAAGGACTTGTTGTAGATTATAAAATTACTTATACAGATGTTTCAGGAAATATACAACAAGAAAGTAGTTGTATTGATGCAGATACTTATACTATTACTGCAACTTTATCAACTCTTAGAGGATACGAACTTGATAGCAGCATACAAACTATGCATATTGCAACATTATATCTTCAATCTGCTTTCCTTGATGTAAACGATATCACTTATACTGCAAATCCTATTTATACTGGCAGACCTCAACAAATAAAACCTTTAGATTTGCCAGAAGCAATTAGTTATTCTTCTTCATCAAGCGGTGGTTATACAGATAAAGAATATCAATCTTGTGGCGATGATGAACATTATACTGCAAAATTTACTTATACTGTTAAATCAGTAAATGGCAGATATAACTATTCTTTTAGTTCAGACCTAAATGACCCTGTTTATTCAATTGATGTTGAGCATGAATGGCGAATTGAAAAAGATAAAATTGTACTTTCTAATGATCCTAGTCTTTGGGATGAACATGCTTATCCGTTTAATAATGATGAATATCGTATTCCTTTCCCAATTATTCAAAGTACTTATTCAAAACAACTTTTAGTTAAGTATTACAATGACGAAGCATGTACACAAGAGATTGATGTGCATGCACCTCATACTTCAGAAGAGTTTGATGCAACTGATGAAGATGGGAATCCACTTTATACTGGCAACGGAATTAAAGTCGACCTTGGAACACCTTATACTTATTATGCAAAAGCAACCATTCATCCAGACTATGTAGACAATTATGCCCTTTACAACCCATTAACAGGGGGTAATGAAGTTGTTTATGAGTTTACTGTTGGTGACAAACGAGTTGTGTTAGATCTAGACCTTGGTCTTGACAAAGAAAACTTCTATAACGGACAAATACAAGGAATAAATCCTGTTGCCCCTAATGGTCTTGTAACAGAATTTAAAGTTAGATATTTTAAAGATGATGGAACTGGAGCATATGCTCAAGAACTTGTTGATGAAGAGGGCAATCCTGTTGCTCCAACAGAAGTTGGTAAATATAAAGCAACTATTGAATTGACAGAAATTGATGCTGCAGATTATGTAGTTCGCAATAAAGTTTTCTATTTTGAAATTAATCCATTGGTTGTTTATGTAGACAAATGGAATAGTGCTTCTATAAGTGATGCACCTTATGCAGATCTTATTGACGAGGAAGGCAACAAAATAGCAGACGGACTTGTAAATCGCAAAATTTATACAGATCCATTTGATCCGGAAAATCCTGGCGATAGTTTGGTTGATTATCCTAATGTTGAACTGATACCTGGGAAAGATTATTGGGTAGTTCTTGAAACTAGCAACGATAATGTTGAGTTTGCTAGTGGAGCAACAACTCAAATAAAGTTTACTGCTATAGATCCAAATGGTCCTAAAGAGTTGGTGGACGATCCAAGTTTTGTTTTAGATAAACTTGAATGGACTGGAAGCAATTTGACTTTCCAACTCAAAAATTGGGATAAATGGAAAGATTATATCGACATTGCAGAAGGTGAGAGTTATTTAACTCAAACTGAAATTGGAAGTTATAATATTACTCTTTCAATTAATATTGGCAAACATGCCGAGTGGGCAACTTCTATTACTGGTGACGATGGGGAAGAAGTTTTGACTAGAATATTAACTTTTGAAATAATTAAAGGCAGAATAGAAGGGGAATGGAACAACGACAAAGGTTATCCAGAATTTATCTTAAATGATCCTAATGATGCTGATAAATTTGAGATTAAGTATTTTGATGGTGATGGAAATGAAATTCTTCCTGAAAATTTTGTTGAAGGACAAGATTATAAAGCAGAACTTATATTGAAAGATGAAAATTTTGAGTTTATTTCAGAAGATCCTGAATTTTCTACTACTCAAGAATTTAAATATCAACCACCTAAAGATTTCTTTGCTCAGGCTTGGGAGTTTATTAAAGCCAACTGGTTGTGGTTTGCAATTGGATTTGGAATTCTTTTACTTTTGTTCTTACTTTGGCTGATTATATTCTTGATTAGACGCAGAAAGAAAGAACCAGAAGAGGTTGTTCAAGAACCTATAAAAGAAGAAACAAAACCAGAAGAGCCTAAGCCAGAAGAACATAAAACAGAAGAAAGTGTTCAAGAAGAAAACAATCAAGTAAAATCTGAAAAACATGAAGAAAAACCTGTCGAAAATCCTAAGCCAGAAAACAATACTAATGGTGCTACAAATATTTATATTGGTGGTATGCCTCAACAAAATGCACAGCCTCAATATCCACCTCAACAACCAATTCCACCTCAACCTATGGGTTATGGATATAACAATTGGATTCCTAATGGAGTCCAAAATGCAGGACCAAATGATGTTGAAAAATATATGATGATGTTGGAGATGGCTTACAATCAACAAAGACAAAGAATGATGGAAGAATTTAATCTTATTCAATCATTGCAGGGTAGGCTTGGTGAATTTAGTCAAAATGCTGCTCATGAAAAAGAAAAAAATATTATCAGTGAGTATGAACAAGAGATGCGTAAACTTGAAGAAATTCGTGAAAAACGCAAGCAATTAGAGTTGAGCAGAGATAAACAAAAACTTGAAGAATTGAAAGATAAACGAAAAATTTTAGAAGTTAATCAAGAAATTATTAAACGCAAAATAGCAAAGAAACTTGAAGACAAAAAGGATAAATAAATGAAGAAGTCAAATAAAACAAAATCTATTATACAAAACCTATGCGGAGCACTTATTCTCTGCATAGGCATTTGTATTTCATGTTTGAGTATAAAAAGTTTTTCACATTCTCAAATGTTATTTTTATCAAAAAGTCCAATGTTAGCAATTGATATCGGTTTAATATTTCAAAATATTTGGCAATTTATAAAAACCAACTGGCTTTGGTTCGCAATTGGTGGCGGTGTTTTGCTTTGCTTGATTATCTTGATAGTTTGTATTTGTGTTGCAAAACATAAAAAGAAAACTAGAAGATTGAAAGAAGAAAATCTTTCTTTAACAATGGATTTATCTAAAGGCTTGGAAAATCAAGAAAGTACTGAGGAAACCGTTGAAGAGACAAAACAACAAGAAGAAACTCAGGACAATTTAACTATTGAACCAGTTGTACACCAAGATGTCCCTGAGCAAGAAAATCTATCTACTCAACCTGCATATCCACATTCAACAAACCAATCTTTTCCAGATATAATGGAATATATCAAGATGAAGATGCAAATGGATAAGCAAAAATCTAATTTTAACAATGCGGCTAATATAATGCCACAAAAGATAGATGTGGTTGTTGAAAAAGATAATAACGACGATAGAGTTCGTCAAATTAAAAAAGAATATCAAGAAGAATTGCAAAAAATTGATGAAATTTTGCACGAACAAGAAAAAGCAAAACTTAGAGAAGAAATGCAACAAGAGCAGGAGATTATTGATAAATTGCAAGAAGAATATGAAATTGCTGATAATTTGTTAGATGAATTATATAATAAAGATAACAATGAAAATTCAATTGCAGTTTCGCAACCAATTCAAGAGCAAAAAAATGAAGACAATGTTGAAGATAATGTCGAATTTACTTTAGAAGAGAAAAAAGAGAACATAAATATTCACGAAGATTCTCAACTAGAGGGAAAACAAGTAGTTTCGAGTGGTGATATTGTGATTACACCTAACAAAAAGTTAACCTTACAAGAATCTTACAAACTTTTGTCTTCTCAACAAAAAGAATATTTTAGAAATCTTCGCGATTATGCAGATAAAAAGCCTAACTCAAGGTCAAAAGAAAGCAAAAATTATGTTGTTGTTGGCTGTGGAAATAAACATTATATACGCCTTTCTATAAAGAGAGGATTGACAATTGCATCTTTTGCTTCTGAAAACGAAGAAATGATGCGACTTAGATTGAGTGGTCTTGTGCCTATCAAAGCCGAAGAATTGCAAATAAAAATTGTAGATGATAATGCATTTTTAATGGCTAAGCAAATGATAGATATACGAGTTAATCAAGTTGCTAGAGAAAAACAAATTATCAAAGAAATACGAAAAGAAAATAATTTAAAATCCAAAAATAAAAAATAAATATTAATGTTTATTTGACTTAATTTTGGGATTTGTGCTAATATTTTATACAGGAGGTTGAATTATGGCAAATAAAAAGAGTTCAAAATCATCAAATTCTTCAAACTCATCAAGCAGATCTTCTTTTTGGAGTTTGAATAAAATCTCTTTTTGGACAATCGTGACCGTTACAATTCTTTATCTTGTTGCTCTTGTACTTTCTGCTTGTGGAATAAACGCAAGAATAGTTGGTGCTTTGCAAGGTGTTGCAACAGCAATAATGATATTAATTGTTTCTGTTCTTGCTTGGAAGTTTGTTAGATCTAAAGCAATAGTATGGAAAGTTCTATATGTGATATGTCTTTTAGTTGTCCTTGCAGGAATTGTTGTTCCACTTGTAATTTAATTAAATAAAAAACTCTATTCTTGGAATAGAGTTTTTTAGTCACTATTTTTCACTTTCTTTTTAAATACATTTGACATTTTATTAAATTTATCGTAATATTTTTTTATTAAAAGAGGTTTGTTATGATTAGGGTTGGACTTTTTATTGATACATTTTTTCCAATGGTAGATGGTGTAATCAATGTTGTAGATAATTATGCAAAAAGATTGAACGATGAAGAATTTGAAGTTGTTGTTTTTGCACCTAAAACTAGAGATAAAAATTATGTTGATAATTTTAGCTATAAAGTTGTTAGATGTAAAAGTTTAAAGATTTTCTTTTTAGATTATGATTTGCCTATGCCAAGCTTTGATAGAAAGTTCAAAAAAATATTAAAAGAAAGCCATCTTGATATAGTTCATATTCATTCTCCGTTTGGAGTGGCGAAATATGGTGTTAAATATGCAAAAAAGCACAAAATTCCAGTTGTAGCAACTTTGCATAGTCAATTTAAAAAGGATATTTATAGGTCATCACATAGTAAAATTTTAACAAACTTAATTTTAAAGAAGATTATGAGTGTGTTCAACAAATGTGATGAATATTATGGGGTTAATTCTAAAATTTCAGAGATATTTTATGATTATGGTGCCAGTCATTTGCCCTTAGTTCAAAGAAATGGAACAGATTTTACACCAGTCCAAGATCCAGAAAAAGCTATTAATATTATCAATGAAAAATTTAATATCCCCAAAGATATGCCAGTTTTTTTATTCGTTGGCAGAATAAATGCATTAAAAAATATTTATTTTACTATTGAAGCATTAAGTAAGTTAGAAAATAAGTATTTTAAAATGATTTTTGTTGGTGATGGTCAAGATATGGAAGAATTACAAAAACGCATAAAGAAATTTGGCTTACAAGATAATGTTATAATGACAGGAAAGATTATGGATAGAGAATTGTTAAAAGCAATATATTTAAGGGCAAAATTATTTTTATTCCCATCAATGTATGATGCAAGTAGTCTTGTGCAAATAGAAGCTGCCTCACAGCAGACGCCGACCGTTTTTTTGGAAGGTGCTGCAACAAGTGCTACAGTGACTAATAATGTCAATGGGTTTATAGCTGAGGGGACTCCAGAAAAATTTGCACAAAAAATCACAGAGATTTTAAATAATCAAGATCTTTATGATAAAGTTCAAACTGGGGCGGTGCGAGATTTGTATGTGACTTGGGATGACACAGTTAAAGAAATGAAAGAAAAATACAAGTTTTGTGTGGATAAATTTAAAAACAAGTAATAAACTTGTTTTTTTTATATTGAAATGTTATAATCGTTTTATGAAAAAAGTGGAAGTCCTTGCTCCTGCTGGCAATTTGGAAAGCTTTTATGTAGCGGTTAATAATGGTGCTGACGCCGTTTATTTGGGTATTGATGAATTTAATGCTAGGGGCAATATTGAAAATTTTCGTTTAGATAATATAGGGCAAGTTATTGATTATGCTCATATTTTCGGTGTAAAAATATACTTAACTCTTAACATTTTGTTTAGTGACAAAGAAATTACAAAAGTTATCTTTTTGGTTGAAAATTTGTTGAAATTAGGTGTTGACGCTTTTATAATTCAAGATTTTGGACTTGCCAATGTTTTAAAGAAAACTTTTCCTAATATTATTTTGCATGCTAGTACACAAATGGGTATTTGCAATCTTGAGGGTGCTGAGTTTGTTAAAAATTTAGGTTTTTCACGTGTCGTCCTTGCAAGAGAAACACCGCTTGAAGAAATAAAGCGAATTCATGATAATTGCGATATTGAGATAGAATATTTTGTTCAAGGTGCATTATGTGTAGCCTATTCAGGAAATTGTTATTTTTCTTCTCTTCAATCAGGTGCAAGTGGGAATCGAGGTAAATGTAAACAATTTTGTCGTCTTCCTTATCGTCTTACTGATGGTAGTATAGAAAAAGAGGGCTATCTTTTATCGGCTAAAGATTTTTGCATGCTGGATAGATTGCAAGATTTGAAAAATGCTGGAGTTTGCAGCTTTAAGATTGAAGGTCGTGCAAGGCGTGCTGGTTATGTAGGTCAAGTTGTTGATATTTATAGAAAAGCGGTTGATGGAAACAATGATAAAAATGATATGAAATCTCAACTTAAAACTGCTTTTAATAGAGGGAACTATATTGAAGGTTATTTTAATGATGACAAAAAAATATACCCTCAAATTCAAGGACATAGTGGGCTTGAAATTGGCAAAGTAATAAAGTTTGAAAGGGGTAAAAGGTTTAATATAATAACAATTAAAACCAATCATAAATTGTGTCGTGGTGATGGGCTTAAATTTATTTTAAACGACAGAGAAATAGCTTCAATTGGTGTTAATGATGTAAGAAATATAAGTAAAGATATTTATCAAATAACATCAACTTCGATTGTTAAAGAATTTAGCAAAGTTTGTTTAACTTTAGATAGTCTAAAAGAATATGAATTGTTAGAGAAAAAAAGAAAAATTTCCATAGAGGCTTCTTTTTATGCAGAAATTGATAAAAAGGCGATTTTGAAATTGCAAAAGGATGATATTTATATAGAATTGGAAAGTAATGAAGTTTTAAATAAGGCACAAAATCAACCTTTAACACAGCAAGAAGTTGAAAGGCAATTGAGTAAAGCAAACGATATTTTTGATATTGAATTTAAGGATGTTAAAATTGATGTTGTGTTTATGCGAAAGGCTGATTTAAATCAACTTCGCCGTGAGGCTATTGAAGCATTAAAGAAGAAAATTATTGAACTATATAGAAAAGAAAATTTGAAAGAGTTGATTAAAAATGATTACAATTTCAGCTGCCATAATTTCAAAGTTGAAGACAGTGAATTGATTTTATTTTCTTGTCTAGAACAATTGAAAAATGAAAAAATAGTCAAGACAACTAAACTTATTTATTGTCCTTCAAATTATTTGTTTGATGACATTAAGTCAATTTGCCAAAGATTTCAAGATTTTGAGATTTATTTATCTCTTCCTATTTTTGTAACGCAAAGAGATTTATTGTTTTTAACAAAAATATTTGAAGCAAATGCAAATTTGAACATATATGCAAACAACTATTACGCTTTAAATTTCGTTAAGGGTAGAAAGATTATTGCTTCAAACAATTTGAATGTTTATAATAGCCAAACTATCAAATTTCTTAAAGCTAGTGGAGTTGATGATATAGTGCTTTCTGTTGAACAAGATGCAAAGTTTTATAATAGTGGAGCGAGATTATATACGCTTGAAAATTATAAGCCAGTTTTAATGACTCTTCTTCATTGTCCATTTAAAGAGCATTTTAATAGCGTATGCCGAAATTGTAAATATAGAGATGGAATGCAATTTATAATGCAGTCGGGGAAAAAGTTAGATTTAAAACGCAAAAAAATAATATCATGTACATTTGAATTGATTGCAGACCATGAATTAAAGTTTAATGAAAATTATTTAAAAGCTAAAGTTTTGTTTTAATTAGAGGAAGATATTTCCTCTTTTTTATTTTGCGGACTTTCTAATTCTTTTAGTTTGATGATTTTATTTTGCCCAAGAATACTTAATACAATGCCCATTATTAAGATTATAAATCCAACACCAATTCCCATTAAACCATTATAGAGAGAGGCGTCTGCTGTTGAAGAAAAGGAGAGTATAGCGATTTGTGTTAATACAATATTTGTTAGAGCTGCGGCAAGATTTGTTACCTTAATTTCTCTAAGCAAAACATTTTTACCTTTTGTTTTAACTATACCAATTATTGCTAATATCAAATTAGTAAACGAAAAGGCTGCAATAGCAATTGAGATTATCATACCATAATGAAAGTTTGTTGGTATAAAGATCATAAAGGTAGAATAGCCAATATAGCACAAGCTTGCTAAAGTTAGAATAATCCCGCCATTACGAAATTTTAGTAGTGTTTTTAAAGAGCTATCATATTGTTTGATTGATTTATAACACATTCGTCTAACAGAACCATTACAAAAACTAAAACCTGCACTTACGATTAAGAATATTGAATTAAAGCAAATGCCAGTGATTAAACGAAATGTAAACCAAACAAAATTAAAAAAAGAAGTTATTCTTGCAAAGAAAACTGTACGCTGAGCTAATGTGGTTGATTTTAATTTTTTAAACCAGTTCATTGTTTACCTATTATTTAGATAATAGCATAAAACTTGAATGTTTCGCAATTTAAAATATAATTTTTTTATCGATTTTAACTTTTTACTATATAATTCTATTATTTTTATTCTTTTTTTTATCTTTATAACAAAGATTACTTGAAAATTATTTTTGATTATGTTATAATTTTATATGTTTGGAGGAAAAATGACAAGTCGTTTACTAGCATCTTTTGGTGAAGTTTGGCAGGGCATGAAAGATTTCTTTAGTCAAAATATTGGTGATGCCGGACTTACTATTATCATTTGCGTTTTAACTGTTGTTGGTTTACTTTTGCTTTGGGGGTTTATCCAACCTGCAATTGGCAAAACTAAATTTGTTATCAAATGGTGGAGATTGATTTTTCTTATCGTAGATGTTGTATTGCTTGTTTATTTTTGCTGTATGTATCAATAAAAAGGAGTTTTAAAAATGGATTATATTTCTAAATTACTTGCAGATGGATTACAAAATGATTTTTGGACCAAAACATTACCTATTCTTCGTTATGTTTTATTCTTTATTGTGGTTGCTTGTGCAATTGTTATGATTATCACCGTTATTATGCAATCTAATAGCGCTGATGGCTCTTTAGATGTTATGACAGGTTCACAAGAGAGCTATTATTCTCAAAATAAAGGTTCTTCTCGTGATGGAAAATTGAAGATTATCACTATTGTTATGGCTTCAATAATTTTCGTTTGTATTGTTCTTTATCTCGTGACTATGCTTATCAACGGGGTTGGACAATAATTTAAAGAGGTTTTTATATGAATATAAAGGCAAAGATACTTGAAATTCTTTCTAAAGATAGTTTGGCAATTTTTGGGCTAAACAATCTTTTTTGTTTTATGGAGATGGCTATTAAGGCTAAACCTGAGGTGATTAAAAGCAATTTCTTTGAACTAGTAGCTTCAGGAGATATTTTTGAGATTAAAAAGGGCAAGTTTATAACTATTCCTTCTTATGGTTATACTAAGGGTAAGTTTTTGGGAAATGCCAAAGGATTTGGTTTTGTTCAGCTTGGCAGTGCTAAAAATGAACATGATGTTTTTATTCCAGCGAATAAAACTTGCGGAGCTATTGATGGTGACCAAGTTATTGTAAAACTGGCTTATGACCATGCTGAAGGTGGTGAAGGTGAGGTTGTATCTATATATAAATCTGTTCAACATTTGGTTGGTGTTGTTTGTAAGCAAGGTCAAAATTTCTTTTTAGAGCCAGACAATCAAAATATTCCAATTAAGATTAGGTTATTAAATGGGAATTTAAAATTTCATAGAAACGACCGCGTTGTGATAGAAGTTAGAAGAAACACAAAAAAACTCAGCGGGCTTGTTGTTGAAATTTTAGGTCAACAAGACGATATAAAATCTCTTGAACTTGGAATTATTCGAGAACATGAACTTTATGAAACTTTTCCACAGGAGGTTATTGACGCAAGTGAAAAATTGCCTTCTTCGGTTAAGGCGTCTCAAAAGAAAGATAGGCTTGATCTCACTAAGGAAGAGATTTTTACTATTGATGGACTTGATGCTAAAGATCTTGATGATGCTGTTTCTATCAAGAGAACAAAAACTGGTTATGAGCTTGGAGTTCATATTGCAGATGTAGGTGAATATGTTAAGCAAGGCACTTGTATTGATCAAGAAGCCTTTAATCGTGCAACAAGTGTTTATTTCCCAACCTCTGTTCTGCCAATGCTTCCTGTTAAACTTTCAAATGGAATTTGCTCTTTGAATGAGGGGGTTGAAAGGCTTACGCTTTCATGTATAATGCAGGTTGACAAGAAAGGTAAAGTTGTGTCACATAAGATATGTGAAAGCGTAATAAAGAGTGTAGGGCGATTGAACTATGATGAAGTCTACAAAGTCCTTTGTGGAAAGAAAGCAGATGCTAAGCATGAAAAAGTTAAGAAAAGTTTACTCTTAATGCATGAACTTTCGCTTGCATTACAAGAGAACAGAAAGACAATGGGGGCCATAGACTTTGAAATAGGTGAAACTGCCTTTATTTTCGATGAAAACGGCTGTGCAATAGGAGTTAAGAAAAGAGAGCGTAATGACGCCCACAGGCTAATAGAAGACTTTATGGTGCTTGCTAATGAAACTGTTGCAAAAGAGTTCTGTATAAAAGGTGTCCCATTTGTATATCGTGTTCATGAAGCTTCTAAAAAAGAAAAGGTGGAAAGTGTATGTGAATTTATAAAAGGTCTTGGTGTTAGAATTCCACCAATTCCTGATGATATAACACCAGACTTTTATCAAAAGCTTATCAAGTTGACAGAAGGGCAATCTTATAGTGAAACGGTAAATAAAATACTTCTTCGCTCTATGCAAAAGGCTAAATATGCCAATAAAAACCTTGGACACTTTGGTTTGGCACTTGAATATTATTGTCATTTTACTTCGCCAATTAGAAGATACCCAGACTTAACTATTCATAGAATAATCAAAGAAGTTTTGCATAAGAAAGCACTTTCTAAGACTCGTGATGAAGAGTTAAAAGAATTCACCTTTGAAAGTAGTGAACAGTCCAGCCTTCAAGAGCGTAATGCAGATAAGGCAGAACGCGAGGTTGATGATCTTTGGAAGGCATATCTTATGAAGGATAAGATTGGACAGGAATTTGAAGGTGTAATCACATCAGTAAACAGTTTTGGTCTTTTTGTGGAACTTGAAAATTCGGTTGAAGGACTAATTAAAATTGAAGATTTGCCACAAGATGGATATCTATTTCTTGAAAAACAACTTAAACTTAAAGGAACAAAACATACCTTTACTATTGGTGATAAAATCACAATAATAGTGCAAAATGCCAATATTTTTACTAGAAAAGTCGATTTTGGCTATAAAAACACATAATTTTTTGCATTTTTTACGATTTTTTTTAAAAAGGGTATTGAAAAAGTAAAAAATAGGTGTTATAATAGGAGGCGAGATGAAGATAATAACTAATAACAAAAAGGCTTATCATGATTTCTTCGTTTCAGACCTTGTTGAGGCTGGTATTGCCTTGGAGGGCAGTGAAGTTAAGTCGGTTCGAGATGGTGGAATAAATATTAATGATGCATTCGTTGTTATAAAAAATGGCGAGGCATGGCTTAAAAATTGCTACATCAAAACTTATGAAAAGACTTCTGCCTTTCAACCAGACACTAGACGAAACAGGAAACTGCTTTTGCATAAAGTTCAAATCGTGAAGTTAGAACGCCAAACTCTTGAAAAGGGATTTTCAATAATTCCTACAAAAGTTTATCTTAATGACGGGCTTGTAAAAATCGAGATTGGGCTGGCTAAGGGTAAAAAACTTTATGACAAAAGAGAATCTCTCAAAGATAAGGCTGTCAAGCGAGAGATTGAACGAGCCATCAAAACTTATTAACTTTCCCTTCGGGGGCGTTATTGGTTTCGACGGGAAGCATAAGTTCAAGCGTAAAGCGCGTGGTGAAATCGGGACACCTAAAAAACTGATAACTAAAAACAAACGCAGACAGAAATGTTGCAACTATGCCAATGGCTGCCTAATTTAGGTTAGAAATTGCATAGCGGTTGAAAATTTTCAACCTGCTCAATTGCAGAGGTCGCTTGACTGCATGACGGGTATCATTACAAAGCGAAATTCTAAATAGAAGTGCCATAATATATTTAGAAAACAATAATGGCTATGCAAGTTGTCTTTGTTTATGGAGTAGCAATTTGCGAAAATCAAACATAAAATAAACGCGTAGAAAAACTTGATTTATCTTTTCGGACGCGGGTTCAATTCCCGCCGTCTCCACCAATAAAAATGATGGCAAATTGATAAGTCAAAAGCCTAAAAACATTAAAGGAGTGAAATTTATGGAATCTGTAATTTTAAAAGTTGTTCTTGTCCTTGGAATTATCATTGCTGGAGGTTTCCTCTTATTCTTCATGGCGGATATTCTTATGGCAATCTTCAATGGCAAGAAAGATGAGAAGATCATCAATGCAAACGAAAAGAAGGAAGTTGCTAAAGTTGAAGAAGATTTGAAAGAAGCTGGTGCTACTCAAGAAGAAGCTACTGCTCTTTTGAATGGTGCTGTAGTTGAAAGCTATAATCCTGAAGCTGGTGAGGAAGAGCCTGCTCCAGCCGAAGAAGTTGAAGAAACTGAGGAAGAAGAGGAAGTTGAAGAAGAGACCGAAGAGGCTGAGGAAGATGACCGTGACGCTTATATCGAAGCAAGAAGAAAGGCTCTTATGGAGCGTCTTGCAAAGATGAATGACGAATCTGAGGAAGAAGAGGAAGAGGACGAAGAAGAGAGCGACAATGTTGAGGAAGAAGAAACTGAAGAAGTTGAAGAAACTGAAGAAGTAGTTGATCTTGATGAAGAAGTTGAAGATTCAAGTGAAGAACTTGAAGAAGCTAGACGTGCATTGGAGGCTGAAAGAGCAAAATCTGAAGCTTTAAAGGCTGAACTTGCAGAAGCTAGAAGAGCAAGTGTGGTAGAACCTAGCGAACCTGTTTATTTAACAGAAGAAGAATATGAATCAAGACTTGCAGTTTTAAGTGAAAGACTTAAACTTAATGAAAAAGAACTTCGTTCTTGCAAGAAAGAATATCTTCCACTTCGCAAAGTTAAGAAAACTCTTGAAAATGATGAGAAGAAACTTCGTCGTAAGGAAGCACTTGTTGCTAAACAAAAGGTAGTTCTCTATGGTGTTAATAACTATGCAGATATTGACGAAGAAAAGGCTAAGAAACTAGCTGAAGATCTTGACCTCCTTGATGGACTTAAACTTTCAGTTGAGCATTGCCAAGAAGTTATGAATAAGAATGAGGAAAGATATCCACTTCTTGAAAGAATTTTCAATGTTCTCTCTGAACAAAATGAAACTCTTAAAGCAGATATTGCAAGAGCTGAAAAAGAATTAGAAGAAGTTAGATCTAAGAAAGGCGACAACTAAAAATTACAGAATTATATTTCATTAAAAAATATACAAAAAGCAGATTTTATGTCTGCTTTTTTGTCATAAAATATAATCGAAAAACCATAAAAATTTTTTGAATTTTGACGAATTTAGGTATTGACAACAGCACTTTGGCATGTTATAATACACATATATCAAAAGAAAAGGAAGGTTTATATTTATGGAATTAGTTATCAATAAAGCAAAGTTTTATGAGGCTAAAGAAGATACTATTAATGTTAATTCTAATAGAGTTGAAGAAAATATTGTTATGGACGAAGTTTTCCCTGAGTTCGATTGTGAGAAGGTTGCTCATATCAAAAGCTTGAAAAAAGGATTGGCTTTAAACAATGTTCAAGTAGAGGATATAGGTGCTTACGATGAACTTAAAAAACGCAAGGTTCTTTTCCCACAACAACTTAGAGCTTCTACTAATAGAAGAATGGTTAGACGCGAAGAGCGTAACAATGCAAGAGCTGAACTTTTAAAGGAACAAAGACTTAGTCAAGAAATCATGATGCAAGAATATGAAGAATATAGAATCAATGAAGAAATTGACGAAATGTTTAGATTGTATCGTCCTGAACACAAAAATGAAAATAACAACAATCAATTTGAAATCGTTTTAGATTGCACAATGATGAAAGCTGACGATATTAACGAAATTTTAGACCAAGAAAACGCTTAATAAAAAACTCCAATTAAAGTTGGAGTTTTTTGTTGCCTAATTTTTGTTATAGTTAATATTATGAAAATAGAGAGGGTGTTTTTAAGGAGATATTTAAATGTTTAATTTTAATTGTGGCGGTTGTCGTGAACACCGTTGTAATTGTAATCAATGGAGTAATTGCGAACAATTTAGACCTTGCCATGAACAAAGAAGTTGTGGTTGTAATTCTTGGTTTAATTGCAATCAATGCGATCATAATTGCCATCAAACACCATGTAATCGTCCATGTAAAAACAATGATTGGGACAATAAATGCAAACCTTGTAAAAGATGTGAACAAAGATTTATGAGTGAACTTAATGGTTTTGAACAAGGTAATTTTGAGAGAGATTTTGATGAAAGATTTATTTCAAATAATTTTGGTTTATCTAATTTTAATCGTGGTGGCTGTAGCCATGTTAGACCTATCTTTTTTGATAATAATAGTGGTAGTTTTGGTAACGGTTGTGAAGTGAGTATAATCAATCCAACTTTCACACCAGAAGTTTAAATAAAAAGAAGTGGCATTAGCCACTTTTTTTAACCTTCCATAAGCATTTTGTCAGCTATCAAAGCAATAAGTTCGCCATTTGTTGGTTTCTCATTGCTGTTATATATTTTAAGACCAAACAAAGAATTGATGTTTTCAATTTTGCCTCTGTTCCAAGCTACTTCTATAGCATGACGCATGCCTCTTTCAACCTTGCTTGAACTAGTATCAAAACGCTCTGCAATAGTAGGGTAAAGTTTCTTTGTTATAGACCCGATTATGTCAGGTTCTTCTACAGCAAGTTTAACGGCTTCACGAAGAAATTGATAACCTTTGATATTTGCAGGAATGCCTATACTAATAAAGATGTTAGAAATTTTTTCATCCAAAGCTCTTTCAACGGAATTTTGTTTTTTATATGAGGTTAATATGTCCATCATACGCTCTTCAAGATTTTGCGGATTTATAGGTTTAACCATAAAATAACTAACTCCTTCTTTCATAGCTTTGGAAATAAAACCACTGTGTGAAAGGTGAGAAATAAAGATAATTTTTGGAACACTTGTCCCAAACTCCTTTTTAAGATTTTCAAGCACCATAAAGCCATCCATTTCAGGAAGCATAACTTCCATGATAATAAAATCTGGTTTTTTAACTTTCGCTATATCAACAATTTCACTGCCTTTGCGGGCAAACCCTATAATTTCAAATTCTTTGCTTTGGTTAAAATAATTTTTTATTTCCTCATTTTCTTCTGTGTCGGCGATTAAGATTTTAATCTTTGCTTCTTCCATAATCTTGGCTCCTTAAATCAGTAAATTTTTCATTTTCATGAACTAATTATATAATACCACGATAAAAGTTAAGTGTAAATAAAAGAATTGTGCGTAAAAGTTCGAATTATGTCAAAATTTGTTAGATTTTGTAAAATGACTAAATAAAAATAAATAAATACTTAAATTTTGACTAACAAAAGTGAAATTTATGATTTTTCGTCATATTTTAATATGAGTATTTTTAAGCCTAATTTAAGTGACGAAATTCTACACAAATTGACAATTTTCTATATTGATTTGCTAAAATTCGACATGAAAAACGCACAATTGTAAGAAGGGTTTTCTTATTTTTTGTCCTTTAAATTTTTGCAAAATTTGTCTTGGTGCTCAATTAAATTCAAATTGCTGATTAAAGTGCCTAAAAATTGACGAATTGTGCAAACATCGCCAGAAGAGTACTTTTTTGATATAAAAATTGCTAATGAAGATGCTAAAGCCACCAATTCGCAAGACTCAATATCTATTTTATTTTCTTTTTCCATATAACTTATTTATGCGTGTATTTTTGTATTTGCCAATCCTATTTTGGTCAGAAAATAATCCAATCATTCAACTCAATTTTTAAAATAAGCGAAAGTTGGATATAAATACGAAAGGGGATGTCTAGATCTTCTTTCAAAACACCATCAATATCCTTTTCATCAAATCCCCATGTTTTACAAAAATTCTCTTTTCAAAAAACACTAACAGCGTCTTCAAGTGGTTTTGTGTTCATGTATTTCATAATCTGCTCCTTATACTTTAGCGTCCAACTGGACGCAGGTATATTGTACTTAGTCTATATGGACCAAGTCAAGCAAAATTGGGCTTTTTAGACTAATATTTTTTTAGAGGTACAATATATGAAGTTTAATGAAAATTATAAAGAACGTTTTATCAAAAATATAAACTTATTCTTAAAAGAGAAAGGTTGGTCTAGAAACAAATTCGCAAAAGAATTAGGTACAGAAAGTAGTACTGTTAGCAAATGGCTTAATGGTAGTACAGAACCAGGATTAGAATATGTTATTAAGATTGTTTGCGTTTTAGAATGCTCCTTAGATGAATTAGTTAATTAGATGATAAATTATCATATTGTAGATGGTATCATGATATTTATTTGAGGCTAAAATTTACAAAAGGAGTGAAAATGATGGTGTTTGAAGATGGGTTTCGTGAAAACTTTGTGAAAAACATAAATCTATTTTTAAAAGAAAAAGGATGGTCTAGAAATAGGTTTGCAAGAGAATTGGGAACTGATAGTAGTCATGTTAGTAAGTGGCTAAATGGAGGACAAGAACCTGGTCTAACATTTATTTATAGAATCCTTCGTGTATTAGATTGTACTTTTGAAGAGTTAGTAAATTAATGGCTAATTTAGTATTAAATATAGAGGATTCTGATGAACTTTAATGAAAAATATCAAGACAATTTTATTAAAAATGTAAATTTGTTTTTGCAAGAGAAAGGTTGGTCGAGGCTTAAATTTTCTAAAATTTTAGGGTGTGATAGCAGTTTGGTAAGTAAATGGCTAAAGGGTAGACAGGAGCCAGGTTTAAAATACATTGTAAAAATAATTGCTGCTTTGAATTGTACCTTTGAAGAATTAGTAAATTAGTAGCTAATTTATTGATGGCCAGATGGCCACATGTCGCATTTTGTCATATAATGGATATATTCTATTTATAGAGGTGGCCATATGGACGGAAAGTATTATAAAAATTTTATATATAATGTGGATTTGGAATTGAAAAATAATGGTTGGAGTAGGGCGGATTTTGCATTGCAACTTAATTGTAATTCCAGCACAGTAAGCAAGTGGTTGACTGGTAAAAGAGAACCCTCTTTTGAGTATATAGTTCGAATTACAAAAGTATTGGGATGTACATTTGAAGATTTAATTTCATAAATGATTGACAAACATTTTTAAATTGTATATACTTAATATGTAAATCAAGATGGCGGGACAATCTTTAGTAGAATATTTTGATGCATAAAGAGAGTGGGTGGATGGTGAAAGCCCTTTGCTATTAATATTCGAATTACACTTGTTTCAAGTCTTGCGTATAATCTACGAACAGATTTAATGAGAATTTGGGAGATTGTTTTAGTCTACTTTCAAAATTGCGACAAATGAAAATCTTGTTTTCATTTTCGCCCATTATTTGGAGGGAGATTGGGACGGGGAACAAAAAGTTTAGCGGTTAGATTTGCATGGCAAATCGTGCCCGCGTTAAAAACTTTTGGTGCCTCCCCAGATTAAATTCGGGTGGTACCACGAACAGCATGCTTCGTCCTGAAAATAGGATTTTGGCATGCTTTTTTAATTTTAAAAGGAGAAGCTATGAAAAAGGTTTATAACAAGTTGGTTAGAGATAAAATTAATCAAGTAATTGAAGGAAATAACCAAAGGGCGGAATTTCGATATTTGAAAGAGGAAGAATACTTGCAAGAACTTCATAAAAAACTTTATGAAGAAGTTAATGAGTTTGTTGAAGATGATGATAAGGAAGAGCTTGCTGACGTTTTAGAAGTTTTATATTCAATAGCTAAAACTAAGAATATTGACATGGATGAAGTCGAAAGAATTAGGATTGCAAAACGCGAAAAAAGAGGGGGCTTTGAAGATAAATTATATCTTGAAACGGTTGAAGATTTAAAAGGAGAAGAAAATGAGTGAGGTAGATACGAATTTATACAATATTTTAAAGGAAAGAGGTTTGTTATATCAATGTACTGATGAAGAAGGGTTGAAAAAAATGCTTGAGAGTGGACAGCCTATCACACTTTACGAAGGTACAGATCCAACCGCTGATAGTTTGCACATTGGGCATTGTGTTCCTTATTGCATTTTAAGAAGATTTCAAAAGGCAGGGCATAGAGTTTTATTATTAATGGGCGGAGCTACAGGAAGTGTAGGTGATCCATCTGGGAAAACAGAACTTAGAAAAATGTTGACTAAGCAAGATATTGAAAATAATATTGAGAAGATCAAAAGCAGTTTAAGTGTTTTCCTTGATTTTGAAGGTGATAATCCAGCAATTATTGTTAATAATGCCGATTGGTTTGATAAACTTAACTTTGTAGATTTTATGAGAGATATTGGTGTGCATTTTAATATCAACAAAATGCTTTCTAATGAGATATATAAAAATCGTATTGAAAATGGTGGTTTAACTTTCTTTGAACTTGGCTATCAGCTTATGCAAGCTTATGATTTTGTTCATCTTAATCGTGAATATGGGTGTGTATTACAATATGGTGGGCAAGATCAATGGGGTAATATTGCAGCAGGAACTGAACTACAAAGAAAACTTAATTTTGCCAATGGAACAAATATAAATTTGATTGGGGCAACTAATCCATTGCTTTTAACTCCAGAAGGTAAAAAGATGGGAAAAACAGAGAAAGGGGCAATTTGGATTGATAAAGAAAAAATTTCAGCATATGATTTTTATCAAGGCATTTATCAAACGCCAGATGCTTGCGTAAAAATGATGTTCTCTTTATTTACTGATCTGCCTATGGAAGAAATTGACGATATTATTAAAGAAGATATTGTAAAAGCTAAAAAGAGGTTATGTTATGAAATTACTAAATTTGTTCGTGGTGAAGAAGATGCTAAACTTGCAGAAAGTATGAGTGAAAATCTTTTTGCTCAGGGTGGCGACAATGCTCCTGAGTTTGTTATGAGCAAAAATGACTTTGTAAATGGCATGGGAATTTGCGACCTTTTGGCTATAACAAAACTTTGTTCATCAAAGAGTGATGCACGACGTATGATTGAAGGTGGGGCAGTTTCTATGAGGGGTGAAAAAGTAAACGATTTTACTTTAGTTGTTTCATTAAAAGATTTCGAAAACGATAGTTTACTTCTTAAAAAGGGCAAGAAGAATTTTATAAAGGTTGTTTTAAAATAATGTTTAATTTTGATAAAACTAACGAAATTATTGAGAAAAAGTCTAAATTTTATGGATTTTTGATTGAAAATGCGAGTTTAGAAAAAATAAATGAAGCAATAGATTTTTTGAGAAAGGAATATAAAAAGGCAACGCATATTTGTTATGCATGTCGTATTACAAGCCCTTTTTGTGAGAAGGCGGTTGATGATGGAGAGCCATCGGGAACTGCGGGCAGGCCTATTCTTTCTGTTTTACAAAAGCGTGGTGTCCAAGATGTTTGTGTTCTAATAGTTCGATATTTTGGCGGTGTCAAGTTGGGGGCTGGTGGTTTAGTCCGCATTTACACCAAAGTGACAAGCGATTTACTAAAATAATTTGTTTTGTTTGTTATACTTTTCTTGCAAGAAAAGTATAACAAAAGAAATTTAGCGATTTAATTTTTACTTCGCAAAATTTAAATCGCAAACTTTTATTACTTGAATGAAAGAAAGGCAAATAAAACAGAACATTTGAAATCTTTGTTAAAAGGTGAAAATGTTTTGTTTAAGATTTCTTTTCCTTCTTTTCTTTAAAAGAAAAGAAGAGAGAATAGTAAAGGAGAGTTATGCAAATAACGGAGATTACAAAGATTGGAAAAGGGATACGATATAAACTTGAAGTTGATTATAACTTTGAGGGAGTTTTTGAAGCCGAAGTCCTTGCAAGATATAATCTCAAAACCGGTCAAGAAATTGATGAGGATTTTTTGAACTCTCTAAAAATTGAAAATGGTGACTTTGCCTGCTTTGATCGAGGACTTGGTCTTTTGGAAAGAGGAATGAAATCTCAAAAACAAGTGGAAGACTATCTAAAAGGAAAAGGTTATCCAAACACTTGCATAGAAAAAGCGGTGAAAAAACTGGCTGAGTATGGCTATATAAATGACGAGGCGTATGCCAGAGAGTATGTTAGATTGTATAGCCAAAAGGACGGCAAAAGAAAAATTGAGTTTGCTCTTAAAAATAAAGGTGTTGACGAAGAAATTATTTTGCAGTCACTAGAGGAAATTTTAACTGAAGAAAGTCAGGATGAAACCTGCTTTAATCTTGCAAAAAAGAAGGCTAAAAATTTAGAATTGGATGCAAAAGGTAAACAAAAATTATATTCATATCTTGCAGGAAAGGGTTTTGATTTTGAAACCATTAAACGGGCGGTTAATCAATTGGAAGAATAGGAGTAGTTATGGTTGGAATAGATATTATAGAACTTGACAGAGTTGACACGAGCGAATGTTTTTTGAGTAAAATTGCTTATGAAGATGAAATTGCATATATAAAAAAGACAATGTGTGAGCAGGTGCAACATGAGCGAATTGCATCACTTTTTTGCGTGAAAGAAGCTGTTATGAAGGCTCTTGGTCTTGGCAAAAAGAGCGGCGTTGTTTTTAAAGATATCAAACTTTGCCATGAAGAATCTGGCAAGCCTTATGTTGAACTTTTTGGCAGAGCAAAAGAGGAGTATGATTTAAATTTTGCAGGTAAAAGTATTAATGTTTCAATATCTCATTCAAAAACAATAGCAACTGCCATTTGTTTGATTAGTTAAGTTGTCTTACTTTTCATTTAAAGAAAAAAACAAAAAAAACTATTTTAAAAAAATTTGTTAAATCGTGGATTTAATATCTTAATATTTTTTAACAACAAAACAAAGTGAATATTAGCTTTGTTTTTTGTTTGATTGATTTTGTATAAAAAACTTATTTTTACTTACATTAAAGCATAAATTAGAGAGGATTTTTATGTTTGATTTTGACGAATTTTCTGAAAATTTGAGAAAAAACACGAATTTTGTAAGTGAAGTTAATTTTGATGAAAAGTTAGCTATAATTAAAGAAACTTTAAACCTCAAAAAGCATAATATGATTATGAATGAGGGGTTTGGTCAATTAGATGACTTTTATCATGAATTAGAAAGAGCAGATTTAATTGACTATTGGGAGTTCGAAAGGAGTTATGGACGATTTAATCAAAAGAGGTGAAATATATTATGCTGATCTAAGCCCCGTTGTTGGAAGTGAACAAGGGGGTGTTCGTCCTGTGCTTATAATTCAAAATGATGTTGGAAATAAATATTCACCAACGGTTATTGTTTCTGCAATAACCAGTCAACAAGGGAAAACTAAATTGCCAACACATATAGATCTCCCATCAAATCAGTATAATTTGCCAAAGGATTCAGTTGCACTATTAGAGCAAATACGAACCCTTGATAAAAAGCGTCTTAAGGGCAAGGTGACCGAACTTTCTCAAACAAAAATGAAAGAAGTCGACCGTGCTATACTTATCTCTTTAGGGTTTTAAAAAATGCGAACTTAACTGTTCGCATTTTTTAATTTTCTCTACCTAATAAATAGTCAGTTGATATTTCTAAAATATCGCATAATTTGATAATATATTTAAATCTTATTCTTTTAACTCTAACTTTTAAAATATTATTTATTATATTTGTTGATAATCCAGTTTTTTCACTGAGTTGTTTAATGCTCACATTTTTTGCTGTCATTGTTTCTTTTAGACGATTTGCAATGGTTTCTTGTATATTCATATTATCTCCTTTTAACAAGGAAAGAATAACATAATAAAATGTAATATTTTTCAATATAACCAAATGGTTATAAAATTTTTTGACATAATTTTATGCTTATGCTAAAATATCGTCATGGCTATTATGTGGAACCTTTGGCATGGTTGCCGAAAGGTTAGCGAAGGATGCAAATTTTGTTATGTGTATAGGCAGGATGCAATGTTCGATAAGAGTGGAGCTATTTTTTATGTGACGAAAAATTTTGACCTTCCTATACAAAAGGCTAGAGATGGTCAATATAAAGTGAAGAGTGGTGAAGTTGTTTTTACTTGTTTGACTAGCGACTTCTTCTTGGATTTGGCGGATGATTATCGTGTTAAGGCTTGGGAGTACATTAGAAAACGTAAAGATTTAAATTTTATTATTATCACCAAGCGAATTGACAGGTTTGATTATTGTAAGCCTGACGATTGGGGTGATGGTTGGGAGCATGTTTACATAGGTTGTACTGTTGAAAATCAAAAAAGGGCAGAGCAAAGATTACCAATTTTTTTGGATTTGCCAATCAAGCATAGGTTTATAATTTGCGAACCACTTTTGGAAAGGCTTGATTTAAAATCTTTTTTATGTGATAAGATAGAAGAAGTTGTTGTTGGCGGTGAAAGTGGGGTTGATGTTAGAGTCTGTGACTATGATTGGGTTATTAATTTGCATAATCAGTGTAAAGAAAAAAATATTTCATTTACCTTCAAACAAACGGGGGCTTATTTTAAAAAAGACGGAAAGATATATAATATAAAGCGGCAATATCAACATTCTCAGGCATGCAAGGCAGGATTGAATTTTGAGGGGGCTAGTCCACGGCTTGGCGATACAGGATTGAATAATAAAGATAAATAAAACTCCACAAAATATGTGGAGTTATTTAACTTAATTTTCTAGATTATCTTCTATGTTTTGATTTAGGATATTTTTAATATTATCAAATGATTCTTGTGTAGGCTTAATAATAAAAGGCTTTACATCAATTTTTTTAGGGTCAATTTCTTTTTCTGTAAAAATTGAAGAATCGGGTCCTGCACTATGAATTCTGTGTAGTTCTGTAATTTGGAAGCGTTTATCAGTAGGCTGGCAATCTCGTAATTTATTGCAAGCCGATTTAGTTAAAGGTCTAAATTTTAGCAGTGTTTTTGCCATTGGAATAGTATTTTTATGTCCTTCACTTGGGCTGGTTAAACTTGTTGGAGTAAAGCCTTGACAATAATAAAAATAATAATTCTTATCAAAATATTTTTCTTCTTTTAGTGGAAGTTCGTTTCTTACAGCCCTTTCATATTCCTCAAAACTATCAAAATCTTCTCTTTTAGGGAACTCGGCTGATTTCAAGCGTGTTTTGTTTAACAGTGTATGAAGTTCTAAACAACAAACATTATTTTCAATAGCAAAATTTTCAGCAGCCTGCAAAAGTATCTTTCCTATACCATTGCCTTTATATTTCAAATCTGTGTAGAGGGTGTGTATTTCAATATGGTAATCATGGAACTTTGTAAAATAAATTTTACCTACCTGAACAAAATCAACGCTATCATCTTTATGTTTTCCAAGTGTGTAAGCATGAATTGAGGCAATTGAAGTTTTACTTTTTCTAAAGTCGCCATTCTTTTCAAGTGTTAGCAAAATATAATGTCCAGCCCTGTCCATTGCAGAGGCATATGGTTTTAGTCCAAGTTTATTTTCAGCAAACTCTAAAAGCATTGTTTGCTGTTTGAATAAGTATGTTGTTTGTTTAAATTTTTCGTCCATACTTTTATTATACCACAAAATACCTGCTTTTTCAATAACAAAAGTAAAAATAAAGAATTTTTAAAAATTTTTAATAATATATTAAATCTTGTTGACAAGACAACAAGTTTAATGTTATTATAAACATGTTGACAAAACAACAAGTGGGGTTTTATGGAAGATAGATTTAAAAAATTCACAGTTTTAATCAATAGAATCATTAGAAGTATACACAAGATTAAAAGCGAGGAAATGGGTAGGCTTGGTTTGAAAAGCACTCATGTCTCTTGTTTGTATTATCTTTATCGCGAGGGGGAGATGACTGCAAAAGAGTTGTGTGATGTTTGCGATGAAGATAAGGGGGCGATTTCGCGTGCTATAGAGTTTTTGGAAGAGCAAGGATATTTGATTTGTTCCTCAAAGACCGAAAAGAGATATAAAAGTCCTATAAGTTTAAGTGACAAGGGCAAAAAAATTGGGGAATTTATTAATGACAAAGTTGATGGGCTTTTAGATAAAGCAAGCGAAGGGCTAAGTGAAGAAAAGAGAGTGATTTTCTATGAAAGTTTAGATTTAATATCAAACAATTTACAGAAGATGTGTGACAAATAGGAGGAATATATGTCAGTTAAAGTAATTATAGATTCGGCTAGTGATATAGATTTAAAAGAAGCCGAGGAATTAGGCATTGGATTAGTGCCAATGGAAGTTAGATTTGCAGAGGAAGAGTTTTTAGATGGGATTAATCTTTCACATAAAGAATTCTTTGAAAAGCTGATTGAAAGCGTTGAGCTTCCAAAAACTAGTCAAATCAATCCGTTCACTTTTGAGGAAAAGATAAGTGAATTTGTAAGTCAAGGTCATGAAGTTGTTGTGATAACCATTTCTTCCAAGCTTTCTGGGACTTATCGAAGTGCTTTGGAGGCTTCTAAAAAGTTTGAGGACAAAGTTTTCGTTGTTGACAGTTTAAACGCTAGCATTGGTGAGAGAATTCTTTGTGAGTATGGATTGAGGCTTATAAAACAGGGGCTAACAGCAAAAGATATAGCTGAAAAACTTGATGAAGTTAAAGGTAAAATTAATGTTTTAGCATTATTAGATACATTAAAATATCTTAAAAAAGGTGGTAGAATTTCGGCTATAACTGCTTTTGCTGGCGAGATGCTTTCTATTAAACCTGTTGTTGGAGTTATTAATGGTGAGGTTAAAATGGTTGGTAAAGCAGTTGGCTCAAAGAAGGGAAACAACCTTTTAAACTCACTTGTAGAGAAAAAAGGTGGAGTAGATTTTAATATGCCTTTTGGAGTTGTTTGGTCAGGACTTGACAATTCTTTGTTAAATAAGTATATTGAAGATAGTGGGCATCTTTGGAAAGATCATGCCGATAATTTGCCAGCTTATATGATTGGCAGTACAATTGGTACTCATATAGGGCCTGGTGCAATTGGTGTTGCTTTCTTTGAGAAATAGGAGGAAGAATGAATATATTTAAAAAGATTTATTGCAGAACTTATCAATTTGTATTTAAAAGTCTGCTTCCAATTTTGCCATATAGAGAACCTCAACTTTTAAAATCTTATAAAGAAATTGTTGATGTTTTAAAAGAAAAAAAATTTTCTAATGTTTTACTTGTCACGGACAAAGGAATAAATGGTTTGGGGTTAACTAAGGCGTTAGAAGCTGAGTTAAAAGAAAATAAAATTAAGATTTTTGTGTTTGATAAAACAGTTGCTAACCCAACAACCCAAAATGTTGACGATGCCTTACAAATGTATAAAGATAAAGATTGTCAAGCTCTTATTGCTTTTGGTGGCGGTTCTGCTATGGATTGTGCTAAAGCAACAGGGGCAAGAATTGCAAGACCAAATAAAAGTTTGGGGCAAATGAAGGGGATATTGAAAGTTAGAAAAAAACTTCCTTTATTGATTGCTATTCCAACTACTGCCGGAACTGGCAGTGAAACAACTTTAGCGGCTGTTATAACTGATAGCCAAACACGACATAAATATGCTATAAATGATTTTCCATTAATTCCAAAATATGCTGTGCTTTTGCCAGAACTGACAGAAGGGCTTCCTAAACATATAACTTCAACAACTGGCATGGATGCCCTTACACATGCCGTAGAAGCCTACATTGGTGGTAGTACGACAAAAGATACTAGAAAGCATGCTTTGGAGGCTATAAAGGCTATATTTGAGAATTTAGAGGTGGCTTACAATGATGGATCTAATATAGAGGCTAGAGAAAATATGCTTATTGCTTCATATAAGGCAGGGCTTGCCTTCACAAAATCATATGTGGGTTATGTTCATGCAATAGCTCACTCATTGGGTGGCAAATATAATGTACCTCATGGTCTTGCAAATGCTGTAATATTGCCATATGTTTTAAAAGCCTATGGTAAAAAAATTTATAAAAAACTTTGGAAGATTGCAGTCTTTACTGGTTTATGTGATAATAATACCCCAAAAGAAGTTGGTGCTAAGTTGGTTATTGAGAAAATAGAAGATTTAAATAATAATATGAATATTCCAACATATATTGAAGGGGTTAAGGAGGAAGATATAAAATTGCTTGCCCAAACTGCAGAACATGAAGGTAATCCACTTTATCCAGTGCCAGTACTTTGGACGGTGAAAGATTTAGAGAGGATTTACAAAGAGGTTAGTAATGGATAAACTAGAAATTTTGAATATATATTCTCAACAAAAAGAAAATCTATTGAATAATGATTTACGAATTCCTAAAAATCGAATTAAAACTTTAAAAGTTTTATATAAAAATATTGTATTAATGCAAGATGAAATATATGAAGCATTGTATAAAGATTTAAATAAAAGTAAAACTGAAAGCTATATGGCGGAAATTGGGCTTGTGTTAAGTGAAATTTCATATATGATAAAACATATTAAGAAGTTTTCAAAGGAAAAGAGAGTTAGAACACCCTTGGCTCAATATGCTTCAAAATCATATAAAAAACCCTGTCCAAAAGGTCATGTTCTTATTATAAGCCCATGGAATTATCCATTTATGCTTTCCTTAGAGCCTCTTGTTGATGCTATTTCAGCAGGTAATACTATTATGTTGAAACCAAGTGAAACCTCCGGGAATGTTAGTAAGGTTATTGATAAATTGATTAAGTTAACCTTTACATCTAATCAAGTTTTTACTGTTTTAGGTGGAAGAGAGGAATGCTCTTTTCTATTAGATTTAGATTTTGACCATATCTTCTTTACTGGCAGTACACGTGTTGGCAAAATAGTTATGCAAAAAGCTGCAGAACATTTCACATCAGTCACACTTGAAATGGGTGGCAAGAGTCCATGCATAGTAGATGAAAGTGCAAATATTTCGCTTACTGCAAAAAGATTGGTGTTTGGCAAATTTTTAAATTGCGGTCAAACCTGTGTTGCTCCAGATTATATTTATTGTGCAAAAAATGTGAAAGATAAACTTATTAAAGAGATAGAAAGGCAAATTGTTTTGCAATATACAGTTGACCCTTTATCAAATAAGGCTTATCCTAAGATGATAAACCAAAAACAATTTGATAATTCACTTAAATTAATTAAACAAGATAATCTTATTTTTGGCGGAAGATTTAATAAAGAAACTTTAAAAATTGAACCTACTTTATTACAATCTAATTTTTCATCGCTAGAAATGAAAGAAGAGATATTTGGTCCAGTTCTTCCAATTGTTGAATTTGAAAATATAGATGAAGTTATCAAAAATGTAAACAAATTACCTAAACCTTTAGCTTTATATATTTTCTCTTCATCTAAGAAAAATATAAGAAAGATAACTTCTTGTTGTGATTATGGTGGAGGTTGTATCAATGATTGTGTTATTCATCTTGCAACTTCACGTCTAGGTTTTGGTGGAATCAAGTCAAGTGGAATAGGTGCTTATCATGGAAAGGTTGGTTTTGATACTTTCTCGCATTATAAAAGCATAGTAGATAAGAAAACCTGGTTAGATCTTCCTATGCGATATCAACCATATTCAAAAATTAAAAATAAATTTATAAAAATCTTTTTAAAATAGGAGAAAAATATGGAAAAATTAAAAAATTTTATTAAAAAAGATTACTTTTTAATGGCAAATCTACTTTTAGTGCTTTTTATAATAATAGGTGATTGTCTTTATATGAGATATGATCAACTTTGGATGAAATCTGTTACAAGTGTTTTATTTGTAGCTATGGGAGTAGTTAATTTAGTTTATTTAGTTTTAAATAAAAATAAAAATTATCTTTTCCCTGCGATAATGTTAACAGGCTTAGTGTTTGCGTGCCTTGGTGATATAATTTTGGAAGTGGAATTTATTGTTGGTGCAGCACTCTTTGCAATAGGACATATATTCTACTTTGTTGCTTATTGCTTTTTGAGCAAATTTAAGTGGACCGATCTTATTTATGGAGTTGGAATTTTAATTCCTTCTGTGCTTTTCATAACCCTTGCACCAATCTTTGATTTTGGTGGAGTTTTAATGGAAATTGTTTGTGTTGTTTATGCCATTATTATCTCTTTAATGGTTGGTAAAGCAGTTGCAAATTTCGTGAGAGAAAGAAATTGGTTAAATCTATTGATTATGATTGGAAGTATTTTATTCTTCTTCTCAGACCTTATGCTTCTTCTCAATGTGTTTGCTCATCTTCCTTATGTTGGCACTTTATGCCTTGCAACTTATTACCCAGCTGAAATCTTGCTTGCATTTTCTATATTTTTGAAGAAAGAAAGGTTAGAGGCAAATGAACAAATAGCAGAGGATAAAAATAAATAATTAAAAATATAAACAAAAAAAACGGCTTAGCCGTTTTTTTTATTGGCGCAGAGAAAGGGATTCGAACCCCTGGATGCTCTCACATCAACGGTTTTCAAGACCGCCGCTTTCGACCGCTCAGCCATCTCTGCATATCCAATTTTGTCTTGTGATTAAGACAAGACTTATTATAATATAAAATAAATAAATTTACAAGTATTTTTAACAATATTTTTTAAATTTTTATATAATTTTTGATATTATAGCGTTTTAATAACTTTTATTGTCAAAAATAATTGACAATAAAGTATAAATCATGTATACTTTATAAGTAATTTTAGGGGTGTAGTTCATCGGTAGAATGAGAGTCTCCAAAACTCCAGAGGAGGGTTCGATTCCTTCCACCCCTGCCATAGCAAATCTAATTCGAACTTTTTTAAGTTCGTTTTTTTATTTTTCTTAAATAATATCTAATTATTTTAATTTACAATTTTTCTATATTATGTTAATATATCTCTTATAAGGGGGATTTTAATGAAAATAGAAATTGAAGCAAGATTATTAGATGTTGATGTGGCTAGTTTTATTAAAAAATTAAAAGAAAATAATGCAAAATTTGTAGGTGATTGGCTACAAATAAGATATTGTTATGATTTTAATCCTGTAAGACCTAACAGTTGGATTAGGCTTAGAACTAATGGAGAGGAAACTACTCTTACAATTAAAGAAGTTAACAATTCTAAAATAGATGGAACTAAAGAATGTGAAATTATTGTTTCTGACTTTAACACTACTGATGAGTTATTGAATAAGTTGGGATATTTTGCACGCAGTAAGCAAGAGAACAGGCGTATCAGATATATTTTAGATGATGTTGAAATTGATATAGATTTTTGGCCTAATATTCCTGCGTATGTTGAGTTTGAAGCAAACAAACAAGAAGATATAAAAAAGGTTTGTAAAAAGTTAAACATTGATTTTGCACAACTTACTTCTATTGATGTTGAAAAAATTTATAATCATTATGGATTTGATATTTCAAAATTTTCAAATATAGTTGTGTTGGAAGATAATATTAAAAATCAGAAGTTTGATATATAAATTTTTATCTTCTTATTGCCAATATAGTTTTAAATTAAAATTGGTAGAATTTATAGGTGAATTATGAAGGTTGATAGAATTATTGGTGACTGGTATGATGTGAATTGTTATTGTATTTCAAATGATAACAATGAATGTTTAATTGTTGATGCTGGTGCAAAAGTAGAGGAAATGAGGCGTTTAGTTGGCAACAAAAAGGTGGTAGGGATTTTATTGACTCATGGACATTTTGACCACACGCTTTATTTGGAAGAGTATATTGAAACTTTTAAGATAAAAGTTTATGGAAATGAGAAGGTTGTAGAAACACTCAAAGACACATCTTTAAATCAAGGTGATGGTTGGTGTATTGATAATGCTTTAAATGTTAACACTTTGAAAGGTGATGGAAAAATTAAAGTTGGTTCATTTGAAGTGGAGTATTTTTCTTGCCCGGGTCATGCACCTTGCTGTGAATGTTATAAAATTTGTGAATTTCTTTTTGGTGGTGATGTACTATTCAATTCAGGAATTGGTAGGATTGACCTTAAGGGGAGCGATAAACAAGAAATGAAAAATTCACTAAAAAAGTTGTCGGATATAGAATTTAATATTTTATATAGTGGGCATGGAGCAGAAAGTACTTATGAAAGACAAAAACGCAACATAGCAGTGTTTTCTAGATTCTTAAATAGATAAAAAACAGGTTAAACCTGTTTTTATTTTAATCTTAAATCATCACCATTTAAACGAATACAAATAGAAGTAGTCTTGTCTACTATTCTACTTGAAATGCGTTCGTCATATTGATCGCGAATATCATTAATATTAAGATTGGATGTGATTATTGTTGATAGACCTCGCATTTTGCGTTCATTTAAAATTAGATAAAGCATATTTACAGATATGCCTTTTTGTTTTATTTCAGTGCCTAGATCATCAATAAAAAGATATTCGCAATCTAGATATTTTTGAAGTGTTTGTTCACGAAGGTCGTTATCAAAACTTGTGAATGCTTTTACAAGATCTTGATTCACTGAAAAGGCTGTGACTAGATTGACAACTTTTGAATTTTCTATCAACGCATTTGCCATGCATTTTACGAGATGTGTTTTACCTACTCCTGTGCCACCACTTAGATAAATCAAGGTTTTTGTTGGAGGGTTTTGATTACACCAATTTTGCATAAGAGTATATAATTTTTTCATTTCTTCTGGATTTTGAAATTTTGAAAAGTCTGCTTGCTCAAAACTTTCAAGTTTGCCAAATCCACTTTGAGTAATTAAAATTTTTGTTATTTCTCTTTTTAAGCAATCACACATTTTGCCATCAATATAACCGGTATCCTCACAATGTTTACAAGAATAAACAGGGAAGATTGAAGATAAGTTGTTTTTGCTAAGCCATTGATCACATCTTTGTTTTTTATCGTCAACTTGTTTTTTAAGACCTCCATTTTTTGCATTTTCTATCATGCAAGAAATATAATCTTGATAAAGTAGTTTAAATTCATCATAGTGAGTGGTTGTATTTATTCTAGATTGTTCTGCTAGAGTTTCAGCATGTAGTTTTTTTTGGGCTAAAACATTCTTTGCTTGTGTTAAAATTTTCTTATTCATGATACCTCCTAAATCTCAATCTCGTCGATAGATTGAAATAGAGCGTTCACATCAAGCCCTTCATAACTTCTACCTGTGAAATTTTCATTTTTATGAGTTTGAGTATTACTACTTGCAGGTAGTGTGGATTTTTCTGCATCTTGTTTGGTTTTTATGCCTTTTTCATGCCATGACGCTAAAACTTTGCCTAAGTAAAGCATAGGCATATTTTTATCTTGAGAAAGTGATATGCCATAGTCTAAAAGTTCTTGACTTGTTCCCCAAGTTTCAGTCCAAGTTTTATAGTTTTCACGGTCTAAGAAACTAACTTTTCTAGAAAGACCTAATTTTTCCAAAATAGATTGAATTTGCTTATCTGTATTAAGCACAGCCATACAATAGTCTGCAAAAGACTGAAGTGAGATAATTCCTTTTTTGTAAAATTTGAGAAGGGTATTATCCATTCCTTCAAGAGTTCTTATAGAATTTTTAAAACAATAAGAGGCTATTTCAAGTAAGACTTCTTTCTCAAAGCCAAGATTAAACCATTTTAGAATATAGTTTTCAACTTCGCTATCTAGACTTTCATAATATACACCAATTGCTTTATTTATTGCTTTTGCAAGATCATAAAGCTCTTTTTTATTCTTTTCAAATTCCTCAATTTCCATAATAGAGAAAAGTCTAATTTCATAATAATGTGAAAGAAGGCTGTCAAGAGCATTAAAGTTTCCTCTACCTTTTTGTTTGAGATTTTTAGCAAGATAGATAATAACATCGAGATTAAAGCCAAAGTCATTTAACCATTTATTAACTAAATTTCGCTCTTCAATATATGCTCCGCGTTTAATCCCCAGGGTAGATAAAATTATTCCTATTTCTTGACCTTTTTGCTCAAATGCTTGCAATCGTTCTTCTACTTGAGAAGCTGTTGTTATGCCTTCATTTGCCCAATTTTTGGCAACTGTTAAAATATAACTATATCCAACCCCACTTTTTTTAGTATCTATACAATATTTCATGATCATTAGTAGTGCTTCCTGTTCAACATGAAACCTCTCTAAGAAATCATAATATTCACCATACTCAGTCTTAGAAATCTCGCGTTTGCCAGAGAACAATTCTTGTGCTTGGCTATTGAAACATTCATATTTTTCAGGTTTATATAATTTTGTGCTGTTCACAATATTTTTTAAAGGTATATATCTTATCTCTATAGGATAGGTTTTTAAAACTTGAACCAGACCTTGTTCTTCCCAATAAGTAAAGGCTTTTTCAATATCTTCTTCTGTCATATTTAGGCGTTTTGCAAAGTTTTCAAGAGTGTTATCAAAGTTAGAAGACCCTTTGCACATATACAAACCAAAAAGGTACACCTTAACATAATCGCTTGGTGCAAATGGGAGATAATCGTTTATAAAAATATTGTCTACTTCGGTTTGCGAAGATGCAACAAATTCAGTTGAATATTTACAGAAACTCATAAAAACCTCATATAGGTTTTATTGTAGCATAAAAATAAAATAATTACAAGAAATTTTATTGTCCAAATATATAGTTATTTTTTTTATAAGATTAGAATAAATATATTTCATGAAAAAGTTTGCAATTTTAGGTGTTTTAATTTTTATTTTGCCATTAATTTTTGTGGGATGTGGTAAGAAAGAGGAGGCTTTAAATTCTTATACGATTAAATGTTCATATAATGATCAAGCCAAGGTTTTATCTTGCAATCAAGTTGTGGATTATATCAATAAAAGCGACAACCTTTTGGATGAGGTGCGTTTTCATCTCTATCCAAATGCCTTTAGAGAGGGGGCAAAGGCTAGAGTTGTTAGTACTACCAATGAGGCTAAAGCATATCCTAATGGCAAGAGTTATGGTGGAATAGAAATCCAAGATGTATCTACAAACGAAAAGGTTTTGGAATACGAAATTGGAGGAGAAGATGAAAACATTTTGATTGTAAAACTTAGTAAGGGGATTTTCCCAGACGAGCATGTGATGATAGATATAACTTATTATGTGAATATGCCTAATATAAATCATAGATTTGGCTATGGTGATAACACTGTAAATTTTGGTAATTTTTATCCCGTAGCATGTGTTTATGAAAATGGAAAGGGGTTTATTCAAGATTTATATCATTCGAATGGTGATCCGTTTTATAGCGAAGTGGCTAATTATAATGTAGAAATTATTTATCCAGAAGATATGACGCTTGCTAGCAGTGGAGAACAGGGTAAAACTGGATTAGATAAGGATAAAGGTAGAAAGACGACAAATATTGTAGCAAATAAAGTTAGAGATTTTGCATTTGTTTTATCTAGCAAATTTACAAAGTCAAGTGAAAGTGTTGATGGTATTGTAGTCAATTATTATTCCTATGATGATAGTGATATTTCCTCATCAATGGAAATTTCAGTTAAGGCAATCAAAACTTTTAATCAATTATTTGGCAAATATCCATATTCTTCTGTTAATGTAGTTAAAGCTAACTTTGTTCATGGTGGAATGGAATATCCAAATATGGTTTTAATTGCCGACGACATAACAGGTCATCAAGATTATGAATATGTGATTGTGCATGAACTTGCTCATCAATGGTGGTATGGTGTGGTAGGCAACAACGAGTATATAAATTCTTGGCTTGACGAGGGGTTAACGGAATATTCTACCTTATTATTCTACGAGAATAATCCTGATTATGGTTTAGATTATGATGTTATGATTAAAGGCGTTAATAAAAATTACAAATTGTTTGTAGAGGTTTATTCTAGAGTAAACGGAAGTGTTGATACTAGTATGAATAGACGTCTTGATGAATATTCAACTGAGCCTGAATATGTGAATTGCACATACACAAAGGGAACTTTATTATTTGATACTTTACGCGAAACTGTAGGAGATAAAAGATTTTTTAAGGCATTAAAAAATTATTATAAACATTTTATGTTTAAACTGGTTTCTGCCGAAGATTTTATTGCTTGCATATCTAGTTCTACAGGTTATGACTTAGAAGGTTTCTTTGCAAGTTGGCTTGATGGCAGTGTAGTAGTGTTGTAGTGTTCTTTTTCGAGGAAATCAAATGTTGCACGACTATACACAACTATATAAGTTTAAATATAAAGCAAAAAGATATAAATGAAAAAGAAAACCGATTAATCGGTTTTCTTTTTGGATTTACTTTTTTCTTTTTTAGTTTTATCTTTTGGTCGAGTTAATGCCTGCTTCATTTTATTCCATTGCTTCTTCCAAGATTTTTCTTCCTCTTCGGCAACTTTCACATGCTCTTTAAGAGAGGTATACCCTTCAGTTTTTTCCTTTGTTTCCTTTTTCTTTTCTTCGTTTATGATTTCACCAGTCACAGGGTCCACAATGCGAGTATGCTCAATTGCAACCCATGTGACTTCTTTTTTGATAAAAGCAGTCACATAAATAGGTAGATATAAAAGCATAAAAGCGGGATTCATAAAAATCGTGATAACACTACGCCAAAAGTTCATTTTGATGTTTTTGCGTTCTACTAAAACTAAAACAAATGTGTATAACATAAGGAAAATATATAACGCCAAACCTGCCGCTCCAAATGCAATAAGAGGCAAATACCATTGAGAATTTCCAACACAAAAAGCAGTAATCATAAGTGCAAGGTTGACTATTTGATAGATTATAATTGAAGCCATTGTCACAGCAATAGGAATAATGCCTAGAACTGTTAACATTTGATTTACTTTAGCCTTGCCTTTAACTTTTATGGCACTTTGAAGCAGTTTTTTGTTATAAATCTTATTTGCTTGCGAAAATCCTTTGCACCAACGCATACGTTGATTCCAAGAGACCTTCAATTTTGTAGGTTGTTCATCATAGAACTTAGCAGATTCACAATAGGTTGTTTCAACATTATTGAGAGTGGAGTAAAGTTTAAACTCGTAATCTTCAGTTAGGGTGAAGAATTTATAACCTCCAACCTTCTTCAAAAGTCTGTGAGAGATATAAAAACCTGTTCCACTTATTGTCACATTAAGCCCAAGCCTGCTTTTTGGCTTGTTGTCAAAGGTGTTAAAAGCCATAAAAGTAAGTCCGCTACAGGAAGCAATCCAATTGTCATTCCAGTTTTTAGAGTTGCGATAGCCTACTGCAGCGTCATAACCTTGGTCAAAAACTTTATTCATTTCTTTAATGTAATTAGGGTAAAGTATGTTGTCGGCATCAAAGATAAAGTAAGCCTCATATTTATTGTTTTCATTTTGCAATAATTCTTGGAAAAGTTCATCCATAGCATGACCTTTACCTTTACGTTCTAAGTGTCTACGAATAAAAATATGTGTATTTTCGTAGCCCTTTGCAATTTCACAAGTAGGGTCATCTTCCCGTTCCACGATTAAATAAGTGTCGATAAGGGTTTGGTTATAGGTTTGAGCCTTTATACTATCCAGTATTTGATGGATAACTTTACTTTCGTTTCTGGCAGGAATAATAATAGCAAATTTATGATCCTTCTTTGCTGGTGGAAATTTCTTTGCTGGCATAAAAGAAATGACGTGCAATATAATCTTGAAAAGCATAAGAAAAGCACTTAAGCCAAACAAGCAATAGAAAATTATATTACAAATATGATAGACTAAAAAATAAGTGTCCATAAAAACTCCCATACTAACTTTCACGCGAGGAGAGTAGGGTGAAATATTGAAAGTTAAATTTTAAATAAAAAATATAAAACCTCATTGGAGGTTGAGAATTAAAAAGAGGGGACTTCCCATACGGGAAGTGACAGATTTTTCAATCCGCCTGGTGGATTGCCGGGGGCTCGAACCCCGGACCCTTCGATTAAGAGTCGAATGCTCTACCAACTGAGCTAGCAATCCAAATTCTTTAGAAAACTATGTGTATTATATAACAGATTAAGCATATTGTCAATTAAATTTTAGACTTTTTTTGAATTTTCTTATAATATTATGTTTATAAGTTTATAAGTTTGATTGTTGCAATAAAAAATAGTGATTAAAAGTATAATCACCATTTATAAGTATAGATATAATGTAAATTTTTCTGTTTTTCATAATATATTTTCACATTGTTTATGTATCGTGTAGCGTCACTTATATCTTGAATTCCCCCCCCCGCAACAGGCATAGGATTGTTAATTCCTGTTGAGTGAAATTTGCTTGAATAATATCCAACTTTCTGTGAGAAATACACTTTATCTTCATTATTAGAAATATCTTGACCTTGATTATTTAAGATTGCATTTCCATAGGTCATATAGGTTGAATATGGAAGACCATAAAGTTCGCAAATAGTTGGGTGAAGATCATAAGTATTTGTAAAATTATCTATTTCTTGATGTCCAAGTTTTTGGCTATAAATAAACATTGGCACTTGATAACTCTTTAAATTAGAGGTGTCTGCAGCATCGGTGTTTTTTATTGTGTAGCATAAATCATGATAATAACTGTTGTGGTCAGCGTAGAAAAGTATACTTGTGTTGTCCAGCAGTTTCTTTCCATTTTCAAGAGGAGTGTTCAGATGCTCAAGAAGAGATTTAACCATTGCATCTGTGTCCATAGCCGCTGCTTTAAAATGTTTTAAGTATGTTTGAGTTTCTTTATCTTCAGGGAAGATAAAGCCTTGAGAAGTAAACCAGTTTTTAAAGTCGGTGTTTTCTAGATTGTGATCATATTGGTCATAATATTTTTGAAATCTTATATTTGGGGTAGTATATTTGCCATGTGTTGCAACGGTTAGATAATAAGACATAAATTTGCTACCATTAGTTGGGGCAATTTGCTCTTTAAAATAATTGAAAAAGTCAACTTCGCTATTCCATTCATAGAAATTCATAGATTTGTCTGGGAATTCGGCATCTTCTAGGAAGAAGGTATTGTCAAAACCTAATTTAGCAATAATTTCATCTCTATTATAGAAAGATGATTTATAAGAATGGAAATAGTTGGTTTGATAACCTTGATTTTTGAAAAGGTTAGGAAGCGAATATTTAGTCGCTAAACGCTGATTGTCTTCTAAAGATAATTCTTCCTCAAATGGCATATAGCCTAAAAGCCCTATAGTTTCACTAATATTTGTTTTATTATTACTAATAAATTGATTTGCTACAATGCTATCTTTCATAAGGTTATAAATTGTAGGAGTGTTGTAAGGATCTATAGCAAATTCATCAAAGCTTTCAAGCATGATAATAATAAGGTTATCATTATGCAAGATGGATTGTGTGTTTTCTTGTTTTTGCCCATTTTCAATAAGTTGCAAAGCCTCTTCTTTTGTTAGGTCTGGCTTCGGCTTAGAAATAGAATTGATAGCATCACGAATATAAAAACCAAAAGTTCCAAGTTTCTGCATTGAATAATTTTTCAAGGTTAGTTCATCACAAATTTGTTGGTCATAAGGAGAGAGATAATTAATTTGTACTCCAAAAGTAGTCACACCAATTGTTAGGCAAACTGCAAAGACAAGCAATCCTAAAGTTCTAACAGAAATCTTTTTTAATTGTAAATTTATGTTTGCAAATTTATCTATTACAATTTGAGAAATTATAGCAACAATTAAGACTGCGATATTAGATATTATAAAGCCCCATCTCACCATTCCCCAGTCAAAAGCTTCAGTTCCCTCTGATGCCAGCCCAATTAATTTAAAATAGAATACATTTCCAAGTGTTTTGCAAAGGATAATATTTATGATATTAAAAACAATCTGTATAAGTAGAAATATATAAAAACAAAGGTCTTGGCTCCATTTTTTATTCATTGCAAAAATTACGCCTGCAAAAATAAGCCAAATTGCAATGTCAAGAAGAATATATGATGGCAAAAGTTGAGTTGTTCCATCAATAGATTTAAATCCAAAAATTGCAAATTGGATCAGTTCTAAAGCTAAAGCCAAGGCGAGAAAAATGATTGGTTTTATTAATCTGCCTAAATTAATTTCTTTCTTTTTCATCTCTTCACCATTAATATAAGAATTATAGCATAGTTGAATTTAAATTCAAAGGAATTTTATTAGTATTTTGTGTTATAAATTTTGAGATGGGGGATCTTTATCTATATTGATTTTTCCATATAAGCGTTCGTAATCCGAGATATATTTCCGCAAGGTTAGTTCTATTTCACGATTTTTCGTTCTACCATTTTGTTCGGCAGTTATACTTAATTTATCTAATAACTCTTTTGGAATACGCAATGTGTATCTTGGATAATCCTTTTTCATAACCTACTCCTTTTGATTTATTTGAGGATAAAGACATTATAGCATATTTTGTTTGGATTTTTACTCAAATATATGCTAAAATATTTATATGAGAGTGACAGCAGGTAAATTTAGAGGTAAGCCTTTAAAAGAAAATAAATTTGAACATATTCGTCCAACTGCCGATATGGTTAAGCAGGCTATTTTTAATAAACTTCAGTTTTCGCTTCAAGAGGCTGTTGTTCTAGATCTTTGTTGTGGTACAGGTGCATTGGGTATTGAAGCATTGAGTCGAGGTGCAAAAGAGGTTGTTTTTGTTGATAAAGATTCTCGTAGTATAGGTTTAACAAAAGAGAATTTGAAATTTTTAAAAGCTGAATGTAAAGTTTTTAAAGGTGATGCGATTGAGATGTTGCAAAGATTTAATGGCAAAAAGTTTGATATAATTCTTTTTGATCCACCATATAAAAGCGAACTTTATATTCCAGTCACAAATAAGATTGCCGAATTAGACCTTTTGGCAGAAGAGGGTGTTTTAGTTGTTGAACATGCCAGAGAAGACAACTTTTCTTGGAGTGATAAATTAGATATTATTGATGAAAAGGTTTATGGAATAAAGAAGGTAAGTTATTTAAGTCTAAAAAATAAAGAATAAGGATAAAAAAGCCCCTTATTTTTTACAAATAAAAGCAAGGGGCTTTAGTAATTTTTTTGTTTTTCTTTGAAAATTAAAGAAAGGATAAAAGTTAGATTTTAGGTTCAAAACCTTCAAAAATGATATTATCGCAATATTTAACAACTTTCATATATTCGTCCTGGCTTCTAACAGTCCAAGCGAGAAGTGGAAGTTTTTTATATTTTCTTACAAATCTATTTGGTAGATATTTACCTTCATATGAAATAAAATCTGGGTGACTAACGCGTTTATTTAACATCATGCGTTTGAGGGCAAATTTTTGGAATAAAGGTAATTTTTGATGTTTTAAAAAGCCGGCAAGTTGACCTCTTGGGATCTCAGGGGCGTGTTTATAAAAATAATTTAACACATAAGGATTGAATGCTTGAATTGCGAATTTGCCTTGATAATCTTTTAAAATTTCAATAACTTTTCCTTCAAGTTCACCAATTTTACTATGGCTTTGGTTTTTAATCTCAATAAGGATAGGAGTGCGTCCATTAACGAATTTCAAAACTTCTTCAAAGGTAGGTATTTTTTCTTGACTGCTTTCAAGCGTTAACATATCAAGATCAGACTTTTTTAAGAATTTGATATAGCCATCATTTCCAGTAAGACGGGCAAGACTATCGTCATGAAAAACAACAACAGTTCCATCAGAAAGCATACGCACATCAAGTTCGATTGCATAGCCATTATTAATAGCGTTTTTAAATGCTGTTATAGAATTTTCAGGTACTTGTTTATCGTGAAGTCCACGATGAGCAATAGGAATTTCAACAAGCCAAGAGTCAAACAAATTCATAAATTTCCACCTTAAGTTTTTGATTATTATACCATAAAAGTCTTTTTTCGGCAACCAAATTCGACATATTATTTAAAATAGTTTATGCTTTTTTGAATAATAAAATTCAAAAAGTTGAAGTTTATTCAACTTCAACTTCAACTTCTTTTGGATATTGAGACAACTCGGTTTCGGTAAGTATTAATTTTTCTTTAGCGTCTTTATTAAATTCATTTTGAATTTGTAATGCTATTTCTTGAGTTAAAACATATTGTTTTAACAATTCTTCACTTGTTGTATTTGTTCTTTGACTAAAGCGTTTATCATTTTGGTAAATTAGTTTAGAAGGAATATCGTTGCGACTTTTCACAAATTTTGCTCTTGCATAAACAAGTTGTTCATTAAACATCATGCCATAGTCAAAACTTTCTGTAGTGCCATAGTAAATTGCTTTAAGCATAAGCCTCATTTTTAAAGATTGCGCAGGGTAGGCAAGCATTTTTGGTAAGACAATAATTTGGTCGTTGCTAATCCCAATTTTATGTAATATTTCCAATTTAGACTTGACAGAGGTTGGTTTTTTTGATATTGTATCATAACTTAACACATAGGGTGAATTCTTTATAAATTTTATAAGTTGTTCATCACTCATCCCAAGATTTTCTTTATAAAACTTTAGCTTGCTTTTAACAGATTTTGGTTTATCCGTCACAGTATCGTAGCCTAGGGCGTTTGGCAAACTTTTAATAAAGTCATGAAGTTCTTTGTCTGTGAGTTTGAGTGCGTCTTTATAAAATTTAATCTTTTCTTTAACGCCGTCAGGTTTGTCTGATTTTGTATCAAGAGTTAAAATTTTAGGGAAGGCTACAATAACTTCGGCTATTTCTTGGTTGCTAAAACTAAGCGTTGTTTTAAAATAGTCGATTTTTGATTTAATAAGTTCAATATCACGAATTTTTATTTTTGCTTGGATTTTTGCAATATTTTTGTCATCAATGTTATATTTTTCTTTTAAAAAAGTTTCAAAATTTGCCATTGTTTAAGCTCCTATAAATATTATAACACATTTATTTAAAAAGTCAAATATCATTTATAAATTTGCTTGCGAATAAGAAAAAATTCATATATAATATTACTATTATGGATAGACTTAGAAAAATTAGAAATTTTTGCATTGTTGCACACATAGATCATGGGAAAAGTACTCTTGCTGATAGGCTGATTGAAAAAACTGGCACTCTCGCTAAACGTGATATGCAGGCTCAACTTTTGGACAGTATGGAACTCGAAAGAGAAAAAGGTATTACTATTAAATTAACTCCAACCAAAATGAATTATACATTTGAAGGCGAAGAGTATGAACTTAATTTAATCGATACTCCTGGTCATGTGGATTTCACTTATGAAGTGTCACGATCACTTGCGGCTTGTGAAGGTGCAATTTTAATTGTTGACGCCTCGCAAGGTGTTGAAGCTCAAACTCTAGCCAATGCTTATCTTGCAATAGATAATAACCTTGAAATCTTGCCTGTTATCAACAAAATTGATTTGCCATCAGCCAGACCAGAAGAGGTTAAACAAGAGATAGAGGATGTTGTAGGGGTTCCTGCTATGCATGCACCTTGTATTTCTGCTAAAGATGGAACAAACATTGACCAAGTTTTAGAGATGATAGTTAAAGAGTTCCCTTCACCAAAAGGTAGCGAAAATGACCCTTTGAAATGTTTGATATTTGATAGTTACTACGACAATTTTAAGGGTGCTATTTGTCTTGTTCGTGTTTTTGATGGATGTGTTAAGGTTGGCGATAAAATCACCATGATGCAGACTGGCAAGCAATATGAAGTGACAGAAGTTGGCGTGTTTGTACCAAATCCAAGATCTTGCGAGATGTTGCAAGCAGGTGATGTTGGTTATATCGCAGGTTCAATAAAAACAATAAGTGATGTAGCCGTTGGTGACACAATTACAAATACATTAAATCCTTGTAAAGAGGCGTTGCCTGGTTATAAAAAGGTTCAGCCAGTTGTTTATTGTGGAATTTATTTGGTAGATGGTTCAAAATATAACGAACTTAAAGACGCTCTTGAAAAACTTAAACTTAATGACGCTTCACTAGAATATATGCCGGAAGTCAGTGAAGCCCTTGGTTTTGGTTTTCGATGTGGATTTTTAGGTCTATTGCATCTTGAAATTATAACCGAGCGAATAGAAAGAGAATTTAATCTTGATATTATCACAACTGCACCAGGTGTAAGTTATATGGTTTATAAAACTAATGGTGAAGTGTTGGAAATTTCCAACCCTTCCAAATGGCTTTCTCCTGTGGAGATTTCACGCGTTGAAGAGCCTGTTGTTAAAGCAAGCATTTTCACGCCTCCAGAATATGTTGGTGCAATTATGGAACTTGCACAAGAAAAGAGAGGCATAAGCGAAGGACTTGTTTATCTCGACCAATCGCGTGTTAGGGTGGACTATATTTTGCCACTCGGCGAAATTGTATATGACTTTTTTGATAGTCTTAAATCTCGCACAAAAGGTTATGCTAGTTTTGACTATGAGATGGCGGGTTATAGACCTGCAGATCTTGTTAGGGTTGACATTCTTTTGAATGGTGAGAAGTGTGATGCGTTATCTTTTATCGTTCACAAAGACAAGGCTTACACGCGAGGTCGTGCTATTGTTGAGAAACTCAAAAAGATTATTCCTCGTCAATTATTTGAGATTCCTATTCAGGCGGCCATTGGCAACAAGATTATTGCGCGTGAAACGGTCAGTCAAATGCGTAAAGATGTGCTCGCCAAGTGTTATGGTGGCGACATAACTCGTAAGCGTAAGCTTCTTGAAAAGCAGAAGGAAGGAAAAAAGCGTATGCGTCAATTCGGCTCGGTTGAGCTTCCTTCCGAAGCCTTTATATCAATCCTTAAACTCAATGATGACGAATAAAATTTATTACTTTTCTTTTAAAGAAAAGTAAATAAAAGAAATTTAATTTGCAATGCTCTATAAGTTCCTTATATTCGCATTGCAAATTGAATTTATTTTATTTATTCTTAAAAGGAGTACCCATGAAACACATTGCAATTTTAAGACAGCCATTTTTTAATATGGTTTTAAGTGGAGAAAAAACAATTGAAAGCCGTTGGTCTATGCATAAGGTAGCGCCTTATGGGAAGGTTAAAGTGGGGGACTTGATTTTACTTAAAGAAACGGGTAAAGATGTGACCGCGACGGCAAGGGTGAAAGATGTTAAGTATTATGAATTGACGCCTTTTGTTGCTGAAGATATTAAGATGAATTTTGGAAAAGAAATTGGAATAGATAAATTTGAAAATTGGGAAGTTTATGCACATAAAAATTATTGCACACTTATTTGGCTTGAAGATGTTAAAAAGATAGACCCTATTCAAGTGCCACGAAGTAATGGTGCAGGCTGGATTGTTGTTAAAGATTAAGATGAAAAAGATAAGAATATATGTACATGTGCCGTTTTGTGAAAGTAAATGTAGTTATTGCGACTTTGCTTCCTTTGTGTGTGGAGAGGATTTAAAGAAAAAGTATTTTGATAAACTTGAACAAGAAATTTTATCTTGCTCATATAAAGATAGACAAGTTCAAAGTGTTTACTTTGGCGGCGGAACACCTTCGTCAGTTGATGTGGCGTATATAGAGTGCATTATGCACGCTTTAAAAAACAATTTCACTTTTTCAAAAAATGCTGAAATCTCAATCGAATGCAATCCAGCAAGTGAAAGTTTAGAAAAATTGAAGAAGTATAAAGAAATAGGAATAAATCGCATTTCTTTTGGCGTGCAATCTTTGAATGATAAAACATTAAAATTTTTAAACCGCCGTCATACTAGAAGTGAAGCAATTGAGGCAATCAAAGATGCTCAAAAAGCGGGCTTTGAAAACATCTCTGCAGATTTAATGATAGGGTGCGAAGCACTTTCTACTGGTGAGTTCGATTTAATAAAGTCCACTCAAATATTGATTGATTTAGGCATAAAACACTTGTCAGCGTATATGCTCCAAATTGAAGAAGGGACACCACTTTTTAATGCTTATCAAAAGGATAAAACCATTGTTCCAGATGATGATACTTGCGTAGAACTTTACGAAAAACTAACTCGGCTTTTGACAGAACGTGGCTACTGCCACTATGAAATTTCAAACTTTGCTTTGAAGGGTTATGAATGTCAACATAATTTAGGTTACTGGAAACTTGATGACTATATCGGCTTTGGCTTATCAGCACATTCTTTTGTAGACGGTGTACGCTTTGCAAATAGTCGAAACTTTGAGGACTATTTCATTGACAAAATCGCAAGTTATGAAAAAATAACTAAAGAACAGCAAATTGAAGAGAAAATCATGCTTGGACTACGTTGTCAAGAGGGTGTTTCAATCAAAGATTTGCAAAAATTAGGCTATGATATAACACAAAATCCAAGCTTTGCGAAATTTGTCGAAAGAGGGATTTTAAAAATAAAAGACGATATTGTCACGCTTAATCCTGATTTTTATGGCGTCAGCAACAGCGTGATAGTCAAATTATTGCCATGAAAAAATCACGGAACTTCCGTGATTTTTGTTATTGTTCGTCTTCTTTTGTTGAGTTAAAACGTTTTCTTGTTCCATCAAGTCTTATTGTTTCTGGTAGTAATTCAGTAAATGGGGCACTAAATGGATCAGCAATATATGTTCTGCTTACAACTTGTCCAACAACCATTTTGCCAAGTTTGAAAGTTTTTAAAGTTTTTGGTGTAACACCTGCAAATAAGCGTGAAATTATATCTTCATATTCAAAATCTATATTCATATTTATAGTTCTCAGATTTTCGCAACCATTAAATGCCCAACGCTCTACCTTTACAATAGGTGAAGCACAATTAATTTCTGTTAAATTTTTACAACCTTTAAATGCCATAACATTAATTGTTTTTAAAGTTGATGGAAGTGTAATTGTCTTTAAATTACGCATTTGATAGAATGTTTCTGCTTCAACTTCTTTGTATCCTTCAGGAATTGTAAGGCTTTCGACAGTACAGTTTTGTCTAGCTACTTCCCAAATTGGTATTTGAAATAATCTTTCTAATTCTATACCATTTAAAACTTTTGTCATGCTTTTCTCCTTCAATAGGCAGAGTATATCATAACAACATAATAATGTCAACTTAAATATTTTTAAAAAACTTTTGTAAAAGGCTTGCTTTTTGGAAATAGTTATGATATATTATGAATGTAAAGTAATTTTGCTTGACGGCAACCAGATGTTGCACGACTATTTTGCTTAGGAGTGATAATGAAGATTGAAGAAAATGTTAGGCTTTGCAGACTTTTTGACTTATATAGTCCTTTGTTAAGCCAAAGTCAGCAGGACATTATGAATGACTATCTTTTATTTAATCTCACCAACAGCGAGATTGCTGAAAATCGTGCTGTTTCAAGACAAGCGGTTAAGGACGCGATAAGCAAGGGGAGCAAAAAGCTTGAAGAGTTTGAGACAAAGCTTGGTTTCTTGCAAAAAACGAATGCTTATGAAAGCGAAATCCAAAATCTTAAAGGGAGGAAAAAGTAGGTGGCATTATTTAGTTCATTATCTGAAAAATTTAATCATATTTTTTCCAAACTAACAAAGCGAGGAAAGTTGACAGAGCTTGAAATTAAGGACGCTATGCGTGAGGTTCGAATCGCACTTCTTGAGGCCGATGTCAACTACATGGTTGCAAAGGACTTTGTCAAAAAGGTTTCAGAAAAAGCGATTGGCGATGAAGTTTTAAAGAGTTTAACTCCTGCACAACAGGTTATTAAGATTGTTCGTGATGAACTCACTGACCTTATGTCATCAAATGAACAAAAACTTAAAGTTTCGCCAGCACCGCCAACAATCATCATGATGTGTGGTTTGCAAGGTGCGGGTAAAACAACAATGTGTGCTAAACTTGCTGCACATCTCAAAAAGTCTGGCAAAAAACCACTGTTGGTTGCTTGTGATATTTACAGACCTGCCGCAATCAATCAACTTCAAGTTGTAGGTAAACAGGCAAATACTGAAGTTTTTGAAAAGGGCACGCAAAACCCAGTTAAAACTGCTTTGCAAGCAGTTGAACACGCAAAAAAACAAGGCTTTGACACTGTTATTATTGATACAGCTGGTCGACTTCATATCAATGAAGAGTTGATGACCGAACTTAAAGATATCAAAGCAGAAGTTAAACCGACTGAAATTTTGCTTGTAGTTGACTCAATGACAGGTCAAGATGCTGTGACAGTTGCCGAAAGTTTTAATCGTGACCTTGATGTAACAGGTGTAATCCTTACAAAACTTGACGGTGACACTCGTGGCGGTGCAGCACTTTCAATCAAGGCAATCACAGGAAAACCTATCAAGTTTACAGGCATTGGCGAAAAGATTGGTGATTTAGAGCCATTCTATCCAGACCGCATCGCAGGCAGAATCCTAGGCATGGGCGATGTGCTTTCACTCATTGAAAAAGCACAAGAAGCAGTGACCGAAGAAGAAGCCAAGAAAATGCAAGAAAAAATGATTGCAAATTCCTTCACTTTTGAAGACTATCTCACTCAACTTGAAAGCCTCAAAAAGATGGGGTCTTTAAAAGATATTTTGGGTATGATTCCAGGGCTTGGCAACAAACTTAAAGGTGTTAATATCGACGAAGGTCAACTTGAAATCAATAAAGCCATTATTCAGTCAATGACGCCAGAAGAGAGACGCAATCCGGATATAATCAAGGCGTCACGTAGACAACGCATTGCTAAGGGCAGTGGAACAACAGTTCAGCAAGTAAACATGCTTATCAAGCAGTTCTACGACAGCAAAGAGATGATGAAACAACTTAAAGGTGGCAAAGGTTTGCATGGGCTTAAAGGAATGTTTTAAGATATAAACGACCTTGTTAAAAGCCAAGAAAAAAATAGGTAATGAGAAATGAAAGTATATAGACTATGTAGAAAAAATGAAATTGACGAAATTTTAAACAGTCGTGAATATAAAGACGTTGGACAAAATTTTCAAGAAGACGAAAAGAAAAACAACTTTAAATATTCTGATGGAATAAAATATTTACACTTTTTTAAAGATAAAAGTTCAATTTTATATCTTAACCCAAGCAAAGATCGTTATATTTGTTGTTATGATATTCCATCTTCTTTATTAGAACAACATAGTGGAATTGGTAAATATTGGGATTTTGTGAATTTTGATAAATTAATGTCAGTGTCTGAGTATGCTATAGAAGCTAACTTGGTAAAATTTGAGTATTTAAAGCAAGTTGATAAAATCATTCTAGACATAGAATATGAAGATTACTTTGAAGATTCTACTTTAAAGGGCTTTATAGAAAATATTTATAATAAAGAAAATTTCTCTGACGGTGAACAAGATCAAGATTAAAGCTATCAAATTACCTCAAATCAAAAAATAATTTGGAAAAATTCAAGAAATAAATTCATTACTTACTTTGAAGGACAAAATTAAATTTGGTTAAATCTTTTTCTTGCGTAAGCAAAAAAAGTTTTAATATATTTCTTTTATTACTTTTCTTTAAAAGAAAAGTAAAGAAAAAACAAAAAATATACAAAAAGGAGAAAATTACAATGGCAGTTAAAATCAGACTTACAAGAATGGGTGACAAAAAAGCACCTTTCTATAGAGTAGTTGTTGCAGATTCACGCAGTCCAAGAGATGGCAAATTTGTTGATATTATCGGCACTTATAACCCACTCACAAATCCTGCTGAAATCAAGATTGATTCTGTAAAGGCTGAGAAGTGGCTCAAAAATGGCGCTACTCCAACTGAAACAGCAAAACAACTTCTTGTAAAAAGCGGAATTGTTAAATAATTAAAGGAGAAATTATGAAAGAACTCGTTGAATACATTGTTAAAAGCCTTGTTATGGATGAAAACAGTGTAAAAGTGACAGAAACAGAAGAAGAAAACGAAAATGTAATTCATGTTTTTGTTGCACCTGATGATATGGGTAGAATTATTGGTAAGGGTGGAAAAATTGCTCAAAGCATTCGTTCAATCGTTAAAGCTGGAACTCCACGCGAAGGGAAAAAGACCTTCGTTAAGTTTGGTGAGTAAATGCTTTTGCCAATAGCAAAAATTGTCAAACCGCAAGGCATTAAGGGGGAGGTTAAAGCAATGCCTCTCACTAATGTCCTTGCTGTTTTTGATAATCTAAAATCTGTTAGCATTGAGGGAAAGGACTATGAAATCATGCGTATTTCTTTCCGTCAAGGCTTTTTGTACATAACTTTTAATGGTGTCAACACTCGAAATGACGCCGAAACTTTGAGGAATAAACAACTCAAAGTAGATAAATCTCTTTTGGAAGATAAGAAAGATGATTATGAATTTTTGATTGATGACCTTATTGGCATGGTGCTTTATGATACTGATGGCAATTTGGTTGGGCAAATAGTCGATGTTGAAAACTATGGAGCAACAGATAATTTTATTATTGAATATGATGGACGAACTTATCAAGCACCATTTTTAAAAAACGTCTTTTTAAAACAAGGTGATACTCTGGTCGTAGACCGAAGTAAATATGAGGAGGTTAAAATATGAAGATAGATATTTTAACACTTTTTCCTGAAGCCTTTTCAGCACTAGATACAAGTATATTAAAGCGTGCCAAAGAAAAAGGTCTTTTGGAAATAAACTTGCACAATATTCGTGACTATACAAAAGATAAACATAAAAAATGTGATGATACACCTTTTGGTGGTGGTGCGGGTATGCTTATGAGTGTTCAACCAATTTATGATGCGGTTAAGGCGGTAAAAAAACGCAATAGTACAATTGTGTTTGCAAGTCCTAGTGGTAAGCCTTTATCGCCAGATGTGGCAAAAGAGTTATCTACAAAAAAACATCTTGTTTTCATCTGTGGGCATTATGAAGGCATTGACCAGCGAATACTAGACCTTTTTAATGTGCAAGAAATTTCTGTTGGCGATTATGTTCTGACGTGTGGAGAACTTCCAACTATGACCATCATTGATTGCCTTTCTCGTTTTATTCCTGATGTGATAACTAATGAAAGTTTAGACGAAGAAAGTTTTTCAAATGGCTTACTTGAATATCCACAATACACGCGTCCACAAAAGTTTAAAGGGTTGGAAGTGCCAGAAGTTCTCTTGTCAGGCAATCATGCAGAAATCAAGAAGTGGCGTCAGCAAAAGAGCTTAGAAAAAACAAAAAAAGTTAGACCAGATTTGTTGAAGAAGGATTGAGTTTACTTTTCTTTTAAAGAAAAGTAAACAAAAGAAATATATTTGCGACACTTGAATTTGCAATTCTTCGCGTCACAAAAGAATACTTTTTTTGAAAAAGTAAAATAAATCATTGGCAACTTGAAGTCAAATTTTTGACGAAAATCGCAAATTAGTTTTTTTGGATGCATTATGCACCAGTTTTAAGAAGAATAGAGCATATTCTTCTAGTCGTGGAACATCTGGTTCCCTTTTCTATCAAGAAAAGAAGAGAGAAAAGATTAAAAGGAGGTAGGCATGAAGATAAATTGGTTCCCTGGGCATATGACAAAAGCCTTAGGCGAAATTAAAAAACTTTTAGTCAATGTTGATGTTGTTGTCTATGTGCTTGATGGACGCGCTCCTTTGTCATGCCTTAATCCAAGCCTATCTACATTAGCACAAAACAAACCTATTTTGTATGTTGTAAATAAAATTGATTTGGCCGACGAAGAAAAAGTTGATAAAATCTTGCCTAAACTTAGAGGCGAAGGCAGGGACGCAATTAAACTTAATAGCACAATGTCTGGTGCTGGGAAAGTTATTAGACAAAAATTGAATACTTTGGCAAAAGCAAAGATAGAAAAATATAAAGCAAAAGGTGTTAAAACAACAATTCGTGCCGTTGTTGTTGGCGTCCCAAACTGTGGCAAAAGTACACTTGTAAACAATCTTTGCGGAAAAGCTAAGGCTGTGACAGGCGATAGACCTGGCGTTACTAAAGGGTTGCAATGGCTTAATATTGGCGACAATGTTGAATTATGCGATACACCAGGAACGCTTTATCCAAACCTTACCGACCAAGAGATTGCAAAGAAACTTGCATATTTAGGAAGTATTAAAGACGAGATTTTGGAAGAAACTGAACTTGCAACAAATCTTATTCAAACTTTGATAAAATTATATCCAGATGAGTTTGCAACTAGATATAAAAACTCTACAACTTTAGAAGAAATTGCACAAGTTCGAGGATTTATTATAATTGGTGGTGAGGTTGATATTGACCGAACTGCTTCTGCTGTTATAGACGATTTTCGCAAAGGTCGCATCGGCAAAATAACTTTAGATTGATCTTTTATATTCTTCTTTTCTTGTAAGAAAAGAAGAAAAAGAAGAAAAAGAAGAATAAACGATTTTCATTTTTCTATTGAAAAACAAAAATCGTTGACTTTTGCTATTTTGAAAGAATAAAAATAAATATTTTTTATCAACCGCAGACAACACAAAGTGGGGCAAGGTTGATAAAATTAGTTTTCTTTTGTTTCCTTTTCTTTAAAAGAAAAGGATTAATAAAGAGAGGTTATTATGGGATTAAAAAGTTATATTGAAGGATTTGTAGGCGAAAGATTGGCAAGAGAATATCTAGAAGATAATGGTTATACAATTATAACTACAAACTTTAAAAATAAACTTGGCGAAATAGATATAATTGCTAAAAAGAAAAGTTATCTCGTGTTTGTTGAAGTAAAGGCAAGAGAAAATGCTTTGTATGGCAGACCAAGTGAATATGTATCACGTGATAAGCAACGTAAAGTTAAAAACACGGCAATTTCATATCTTAAAATGAATAACCTTATGGATTGTGATGTACGTTTTGATGTTATTGAAGTGATTGGAGATAATGTCAATTTAATTGAAAATGCCTTTTAGACAACTAAAATTTGTATTTATCAAAAAAAGATTGCTTTTCGGCAATCTTTTTTATATATTGATTTCTTTTAATATGTATTTCGACCAGTCTTCCAAATTTGGATTTTGTTTTACTTTAGCTATATCTACAAATTCGGCTTTGCCATCAGTAAATTTAGGCTCAAATTCTTCTTCAAGTAGAATTGTATGCATTGCACCAAAATGTTGTGAAGTTTTAAGTTCTGTTTGCTGATATATTATGTAAGATTTTAAATAAGCTTCACAGTTCATATAAATATCAATCCCTAATTCTTCCTTAATTTCTCTTCTTGTTCCATTTAAAAGGGCAGTGGTATTTGAAAAATCCTTATCTACTTTATCAAGATGTCCACCTACATATAGCAAAGTTTTTCTTTTTTCTGGAGAGTTTTCTTTCCCAACATTCTTGTCGCTTTTGCGAAGTGTTAAAATTTTGCCAGACTTGGTGAGTAAGATTCCTGCACAAACAGGCTGAACTGCATTGTTCATTTCTTCTACTTTGCTTCTTTCGTCAAAGTGTAAAATATGTTTGTCGCAAATATTAATGTCATTTATTCCAGTTTGTAATTTTATTGCTGTTTTATAATAAAATCCAATCTTTTCCATAACAACTCCTAAAAATATTATAACATAGATTTTTCTGTTGTCAATAGCGGATTTTAAAGTTATAAAAAATAAATTTTAGGCAAAAATCAAACAAAAGGGAGGAATTATGAAAAAAGTTTTGATTTGTTTTATATTGGGGCTTATGATTTTTGCCAGCGGAGCAACCTTTTTTGGTTGCGAAAATGCAACTGAGATAAAAGCAGTTTCTATAACAGAAATAACTTCTGCTGGAAGCGATAATTATGGAATAAGAATTTCTTATCAGGATGACAAGCGAATTGAAAAGAAGGGTACAGATATTCAAGTGAAATGCGATAGAAAGATAGACAATGTAGTGATTTGGCATGAAGGACAGGAGAAAAAGAGTATAGCATTTGGCGAAAAAGATAAATGGTATAGCTTAACAACATTACTTGCTTTTGCTGATAATAAACCTAATACGGAGAAATTTGAAGAGTTTGGACAGGCTTTAACAAAAACTTTGCTTTTCAATAGTCAAGAAAAGATAAAATTAACATTTAGGGTAGTTGTAGGGGATGTTGAACCTAATATACAAGGCTCAGGTGAGGTTTTAACAGGTTCAACGGATGTTTCAAATGAATTTGTTTTAAAATTTAATCAATAATCATTATATTTTGAAAGAAAAGTTTGTAAAAGTAAATTAATTTTTAAATTTGCTTTTATTTTTTTGTAAATTATAGTAGAATACATAAAGGAGAACTTTATGCTACAGGTAAAAAATTTATATTTGAAGTATACAAGAGAGTACTTTGCTCTTTATGATATCAATATGGATATTGAACAAGGCGAAAGTGTTGCTCTTGTTGGTGAGGATGAAAGTGGGAAGACTTCTCTTTTAAGAGTGCTTGCTAAGCTTGAAAAGCCAAGTAAGGGGAATGTTTATATCAAAGATATCCCTCTCAAAAAACTTAATTATAAAACAGACATCTCTGCTGGTTATGTACCTGCAACACCTGTTTTCTTAGAGAGAAAAACTGTGTATGAAAATTTTAAGTATATTTTGAAAGAACGAGGTTTCAGTGAAAGTGAAATTGAAAATAAGATTAACAATGTTTTAATTGAGTTTTCTATTGAAAAGCTTAAAGACCAAAAGGTGAGTGAACTCACATTAGAAGAAAAATATGTTTTATCTTTTATTAGATTATCTTTCCGCGAACTTGAACTTATAATGGTTGATAATATTTTTGATAACATCAGTGAAGGCACGCAAGAGGCTATATTTAACTTGATAAAACAATTAAAAACAAAAAATACTACACTTTTACTTGCTACAACTAAACCAGAAATTGCAAGTAAAATTTGTAAACGTAAAATTTTCTTTAAAAATGGTTCAATTGTTAATGAATAAAAAAGATGAATGTTTTAGTTCATCCTTTTTATAATATTTCATTTTTAGGTATTTCGCCTTCGGTGACGACAATCTCTTGTTGAGGTGTGTCTTTTTTTTCATCCTCTTTTTTCTTTTTATTTAGCGAGGAAAAAAGGTCTAGAAGATTGTTTGCATCTCCGCTTGAATTATTTTGAGTTGAAAGGAGGGAAGATAACATATCTAGATTATTACTTTCGCCTTTATTCCCCATCATAGAAAGAAGAAGGGGAAGTAGATTGTTCCCGCCTAGACTTTTATTTAGATTAGAGGATTGAGGTGTTTGATTATCAAAATTATTTGATTGATTGTTTGTTGAATATGCCTCAACTGGATATAGTGGTGGTGTGTTTTGAGGTTTTGTATTTGCTTGAGGCTGATTGTTATTTCCACCTAACATTGAGGTGAGTGTTTGTAAAATATTGTTTTCCATATTGATATATATTCCAATTTATTAAATTTTAGTGCAACAATTTTTGATAGTGGCAACATATAATGCCATAGGAGGTTTTATGAAAGGGAATTTGTCTGGATTTGGAGATAAAGAAATAAAAGGAAAAAATATAAATTCTAGAGTTGATAATAATATTAATTCTAAATTAAATTCAAATATTCAAGATGATGTTTTAAAGCAATATGAAAATATAAAAAACATGTCGCAAAGTGAGGCTCAAAATCAATTGTTTAATGAAGTGTTAAAACAAAAACAAAATGGCACTTTTAATTTTGAGGGACTTTCAAAACAAGTTGAAAGTTTGAAGGGGTATTTGCCAGAAAAAGATTATAACAACTTAAAAAAATTGTTAGAGAGTTTACGATGAATTTAGACAAAATTGATAAAAGTTTGCTCAGCAAAGTGACAACATTTTCTTCAAACAATAACATTGAATGTATAGTCAAAGTCAACAATATTGATAGAACTAGAAAATATTTTTTACATAGAAAAATAAAAATTCTACATGAATATTTATTCATAAATTCCTTTAAAATACTTGTTAATAAAAAGCAACTTTTTCAAATTTCCTCTCTTACAAGCGTGAGTAAAATTTATTCTATCACTAGTGCTTGTGCAATGATTGATGTATCAAAAGAAATTTTAGGTGTTGACAAAACAGATTTAACTGGTCATGGTGTGACAGTTGCTTTTATTGACACAGGTATTTTTTCGCATGCGGATTTTCTTATCGGGCGTAATAGAATTAAGTTTTTTAAAGATTTTGTTTTAAATAAAAAACACAACTATGATGACAACGGACATGGCACTTTTGTAGCAGGTGTTTGTAGTGGGAGTGGAATTTTATCTGGAGGAGTTTATAGTGGGGTTGCTCCTCAAGTTGATATAATTTCCCTTAAAGCCCTGAATGGCTTAGGTGAGGCTTCTGCAGATAAAATTTTGGATGCTATGGAATGGGTTTTTGATAATCATAAAAAGTTTAATATCAAAGTTGTTTGTATGAGTTTCGGTAGTGAACCTTTAGGCTATAATGATCCTATCATGAGTGGGGCTGAAGCTCTATGGAGAGAAGGTGTGACTGTTGTTGCAGCGGCTGGTAATAGTGGGCCAGAATATCAAACAATCAAAAGTCCTGGAGTAAGCAGTCAAATTATTACTGTTGGTGGTTTCGATGATAACCGAATTGATGGAAAATTTCAAGAGAGTTTTTTTGAAATTGCTGATTTTTCTTCACGAGGTCCTGCATTTAAAAGGTATAAGCCAGATCTTGTTGCTCCATCTGTTGATATTGTATCCTGTGGAATTTCAAAGTTTTATACAACTCTTAGCGGAACAAGTGTTGCTACACCAATGATTGCAGGAATTGCATGTTTACTTTTGGAAGCAAAGCCAAATTTAACACCTATGCAGATAAAACAAACTTTAATTTCGGCCTGTCGTCCTATAACTTTAAATCATAATTTTGAAGGATATGGCTATCCTAACTTTAAAAATTTGATATAAAAATACCATGCTAATTACATGGTATTTTTAATTAACCTAAAGGATTCTTCTTTTCAACTGTTTTAATAATTTCGACTATTTTTTCACAAGAATTAAAATTTTGAGTTAAATTCATATTTTTTTTGATTTTTTCATTGTTTTTAATCAAATTATCTAGTTTCATTAAAAACTTTTCTATATTATATTCCTCTTCTTGTAAAATATCTGCATTGCCCATATTTGCAAATAGTTTTGCATTTTCTATTTGATCACCGCGAGAACAAGATTTTGAAAGGGGAATTAAAAGTGCGGGAATTCTAAGAGCAAGAAGTTCATTGATTACTCCTGATCCTGCACGAGAAATTGCGTAGTCTGCAAAAGCATAATAATCGCCAATATTTTCAGCATACCTCACCTGAAGATAATTTTTATTTGTATGAGTTTCTTTTGCTTGTTTTCCTGCGATATGAACAACATTAAATTTTTTAGTTAACTCTTCTAAATTCTCCCATACTTTTTCGTTTATAAACTTTGCTCCCAAAGACCCACCTATAACAAGTAGGTTTGGCAGTCGTCTATCAAAATCGCCTTGCTCTAAAATTTTGCTTCTATTTCCTTTAAATACCTTAGCTCGAATAGGTTGCCCTGTGAAAACACATTTTTTTCTTTTTGCAGTTTGTTTAAAACTTGTGCACATAACATCGCATCTTTTTAAAATTATTTTGTTTGCAAGCCCAAAGGAAAGATCGCTTTCATGACTTACTATAGGAATGCCAAGTTTTCTTCCTGCTATAACAGTTGGAACAGAAACAAAACCACCTTTAGAAAAAATTACATTAGGTTTGATTTCTTTTAAAACTTTTTTTGCATCATGAATAGCTTTGACGAGTTTGAATGGGATAAGCAAATTTTTAGGTGTTAACTTTCTCTCTAGTTTTACTGCGGAAATTTCATGAAAAGTTATTGTTTTTTCATTGGCTAATATTTCTTTTTCCATTCCGCTTCCGCCAATAAAATGAACTTGATAATCTTTATCTAAATTTTCGCTTACTGCTAGTGCAGGGTAGATATGCCCAGCGGTACCTCCGCCAGTTAAAACAATCTTCTTCATCTCTATTTCTCCTTTATATATTTTACGCTAAAACTTTCAAAATTATTTTAAATGAATAAATATACAAATAAATAGATAAATATGCAATTATTTAAATTTTAGTTTAATTAAAAATAAATCGCAATTTTTGCACATTTTGTTTTTAATTTTTTTAAATTTTTGCTATACTTAATATATAAAATTAATTTTATAGGAGTTTTCATGGCTGAACAAAATTATGATTCAAAAGACATTGTTGTCCTTGAAGGACTAGACGCTGTTAGATTGCGTCCTGGTATGTATATTGGTACAACCGGAATTAAAGGTTTGCATCATTTACTTTGGGAGATTGTGGACAATGCGATTGATGAAATTGCAAATGGATATGGAGATACAATTTCTATAACTTTAAATAAAGATGGATCAGCAACTGTTGAAGATAATGGTCGTGGTATTCCAGTAGATATGCACCCAACTCTTCACAAAAGTGGTGTAGAAGTTGTTTACACTACATTACATGCTGGTGGAAAGTTTAATAATAACAATTACAAATTTTCTGGTGGCTTACACGGCGTTGGTGCGTCTGTGACAAATGCATTGTCAAAATGGTGTAAGGTGGAAGTTTTTAAAAATGGTAAGCAATATGAAATTGCCTTCCATTCATATAAAGACGAAACTGGTAAAATGCATAGTGGGAAAGCAGAGTATCCTTTGCGTGAAGTTGGAACAACAAAGAAGTCTGGAACTAGGGTGTCATTCCTTCCAGACAGTGAAATGTTTGGAAATTTAACTTTTGTTTATGAAACTATTGCAGTTAGAGCAAGAGAACTTGCTTTCTTAAATAAGGGGTTAAGGCTTGTTTTGAGTGATGAACGAAGTGGCAATCAGGAAACTTTCCATTATGAGGGTGGTATTGCAGATTTTGTTACCTATTTGGTTGAAGGTAAAAACAAGATGTTTTCTAAACCAGTGTATTTCCATGCAGAAGACAAGAATTTTGATTTAGAAGTAGCATTTATCTATACGGATTCATATACAGAAAACTCTTTCTCGTTTGTAAATAACATTCCTACTATTGAAGGTGGAACTCATGAAACAGGTTTCAAGTCTGCTTTTACAAAGGTGATGAACGATTATGCTAGAAGCGAAGGGTATTTAAAAGACAAGGAAGACAACCTTTATGGTGAGGATTTCCGTGAAGGTATAACTGTAGTACTTAATGTTAAAATGAACAATGTCCAATTTGAAGGACAAACCAAAACAAAACTTGGCAATCCTGAAGCTAAAACATTGGTTGAAAGTTTAACAATTAAAGAAATGACCAAATTCCTTGCAGAAAAAAAGAACTCAACTATGGCTGAGGTTATTGTTAATAAAGCTAAAGGTGCAGCAAAAGTTAGACTTGCAGCTAAAAAAGCTAAAGAATTGACTCGTGCCAAAAACTCTGCAGAAAATTTTAATTTGGTGGGTAAACTTGCGGCTTCAACTTCGCGTAATCGTGAGAAAAATGAGCTTTTTATTGTTGAGGGAGATTCGGCTGGTGGCAGTGCTAAACAGGGGCGTGATAGACGGTTCCAAGCTATCTTGCCACTTAGAGGTAAGCCACTTAATGCAGAAAAGAAGCGTATCGACCAAGTACTTGCAAACGAAGAAATAAGAACCATTATTAGTGCATTAGATACGGGCTTTGGTGAAGATTTTGATTTGTCTACTCTTAGATATAACAAAGTTATTATTCTTTCAGATGCCGATCAAGATGGTGCTCATATTAGAGCCATACTTTTAACTTTTTTCTTCCGTTATATGCGAGAACTTATTAATGATGGTCATGTTTATATTGGTATGCCTCCTTTATATAAGGTTTATAAGAAGGATTATTGTGAGTATGTTTATTCTGATGCAGAACTGCCTTCTGCTATTTCTAGAGCGGGTAAAAATTATTTAATTCAACGATATAAAGGTCTTGGCGAGATGAACCCAGAACAACTTTGGGAAACTACAATGGATCCAGATCACCGTACTCTTGTTCAAGTTACTATTGAGGATGCTGCTGAGGCTGAAAAAATGGTGACGACTTTGATGGGAGATAATATTGAAGCTAGAAAGGCGTATATCAATCAACATGCAAACTTTGATCGCGAGGATGATTTTATAAAAAATTATAAAGATGTAAAATGAAATTTTTTGAGTTGAGATTGAAAAAGATTTAAACAAAATTATGGCAAATTTTGCCACAAATAGAGGTTTATATGAGTGAGAATAATGAAAATATAGTTGATGGACAAACAAGTTTATTTGATAACGAAGAAAGCAAAATTGTAGATCAATGGGGACTTGAAAATAATGGAAATGACAACGGCGAAGGTAGTGACGGAATTGTCACAAAATCTCTTCGTGCTGTTTTGCATGAGTCTATGATTCCTTATACCGAAACCGTTGTTATGGATAGAGCTTTGCCAAGAGTTGAGGATGGACTTAAGCCTGTTCAACGCAGAATTTTGTATGCTATGCTTGAACTTGGCATGACGCCAGATAAACCTTATCGTAAATCTGCTCGTCTTGTTGGTGACTGTTTGGGTAAATATCATCCACATGGCGATAGTTCTGTTTATGACGCAATGTGTCGTATGTCGCAAAACTTTGTTCTTCGTGCTCCACTGGTAGACGGACATGGAAACTTTGGTTCTATTGATGGTGACAGCCCAGCAGCTATGCGTTATACCGAGGCTAGAATGGCACCACTTGCTCTTGAACTTCTTCGTGATTTAGACAAAGATACAGTTAGATGGAGTTTAAACTTTGACGATACATTAAAAGAACCTGATATGCTTCCAGGGCGTTTCCCAAATCTTTTGGTTAATGGTGCATCTGGTATTGCCGTTGGTGTGGCAACAAATATACCTCCACATAACTTAGGCGAGGTAATTGATGGTGTTGTTGCCTATATTGATAATAACAATATAACTTTGAAAGATATGATGAAAATTATCAAAGGCCCAGACTTCCCAACTGGTGGTGATCTTTTATTAGGAGAGGGTATTGAAACTGCTTATCAAACTGGTAAGGGTAAGATTATAATGCGTGCAAAGGTTTCAACTGAAGTCAATGGCGATAAAACTAATATTGTTATAACAGAGTTACCTTATCAGGTAAATAAGGCTCAATTATTACAAAAAATTGCAGAACTCAAAGAAAACGAAAAAGAAAAATATGCCGCTATTCAGGAAATTCGTGACGAGAGTGATAGAACTGGTATGCGTGCGGTTATTCGTCTTAAAAAAGATGCTAAACCTAAAAAGATATTGGAAAATTTATATAAATCAACAGCCTTGCAATCATCTTTTGGTATAAACATGGTTGCAATTGCTGGGGGAAAGCCTAAACAACTAGGACTTTTAGAAATAATTTCATACTACACAGCTTATCAGCGAGAGATTATTATTCGAAGAACTAAATATGATCTTAATGCAGCAAAAGAAAGGGCTCATATTGTTGAAGGCTTATTGATTGCTATTAAAAATATTGATGAAGTTATTAAAATTATTAAAAAGTCGGCTAGTGTAAGTGAAGCTAAACAAAAACTCCGTGCAAGATTTAATTTATTAGAAAAACAAGCCCAAGCTATATTAGATATGCGGCTTGCAAGACTTGTTAATTTAGAGGTTAGCAAACTTGAAGAAGAGTTGAAAGAACTTAAAGCTAAAATTCAACTTTATGAAAAGATTTTAGGTTCAAAGCGGCTTCAATTGGATGTTGTTAAAACCGAACTACTTGAAATTAAGAAAAAATTTGCAAACCCTCGTCGTAGTCGTATTTTAAAATCAGATGATATCAAGTTTGATGATACTCCTTCTTCAACTGGTCATGATGGAGATGATAAAGGCTATGTTGTGGCAATCTCAGCAGGGCATACTATAAAAAAAGTAAGTGCTAAAAATTATTCAATGTCACAAAAAACTTTGAGTGATAATTCAAGTTTAACTGATGTTCATAGTCAGGTTGTAACTTATTCTGCTAATGAAAGTATCTTAATGTTCACAAATTATGGAAATTGTTTAAAGATACAGGTGGATAAAATCAAGGAATGCAAGTGGAGAGATAAAGGCATTGCCTTATCAAGTTTAGACAAAGGTGCAAAAAATGATGAATTTGTTATTTCATTTATGACAATTCCAAAAGATGGAGATTTATTATTCTTTACTAAGTTTGGTATGATAAAAAAATCGCTTGCAAGCGAATGTGTGGTTAATAAATCCTTCTATCAAGTGGTTAAACTTAATGATAATGATCAACTTATTGGTGTTGAACTTGATAAACAAGGCAAGGGTGTTTTAATGTTGACTAAACTTGGAATGTCACTGAACTTTGAAAAGAGTGAAGTCCCAACACAAGGGCGTATTTCGGGTGGCGTTAAAGGTATCAATTTAGATGATGGAGATTATGTCATCTTTGCATCACAAACAGATTTTGGTACAGTTGTTGCCGTAACAAATAATGGCTATATTAAAAAGCTCAGTTTGGCTGAGTTCCCATTGTCACAAAGATATAGAAAGGGATTGAAGTATTTCAATTTCGCAAAAGGTGCTAATGAAGTTGTTTATGCATGCCAAGGAGATAAAACTACGCTAGCGGTAGATTTCGGTTTAAAAATTCTTCCTTTAGAAACTAAAAAAGTGCCAGAAAGTGACCGCTTGACTGTAGGAAATGAAATAATCAAAAAGAAATTTTTCAGTATTAACATTTTTGTAAACTAAAAGTTAATTATATAAAAAGACGATATTTTATCGTCTTTTTTGATTATATAGTATAGTAGAGGGTTGTATTGTTTCATTAATTTTAATAAAGTTTTGTTTGTGCTTGTTTTTTTTATTATTTTTTGGTAAAATAATTTTATGTTGGTAGAAGCAAAAATAATTGAATTTCTTCAAAGCAATGCAAGTGTTGGCTGGATTGCTTTCTTTAAAAATTTCACTATGCTAGCGAGTATTTTAGGACTGGTTGTTTTTGCAATTATAATTTTTTGTAAAGATAAAAAGTTGTCTTTTTGGTTTATATTAACTTTTGGATTTGTTGCTCTTTTTAATCTTTGTATAAAATATATTTTTAAGCGTCCAAGACCTTTTGATAGTTACGATTATATCTTTAATTTTGGCAATGAAAAGGGGTATAGCATGCCATCCTCTCACTCTGCAATTGCAGGTATGATAACTGTGTTTATTTGTTATTTAGCTTTTAAGTATTCTAAATCTATCGCGATTAGAGTTTTAACAATTATTGTAATGGTTTTATTTACTGCTATGATTTGCCTATCGCGTATGGTTTTAGGAGTTCATTATTTAACGGACACTATTGCTGGAGTCGCTGAGGGCGTTTTAATTGGATTTGCATCAATTAAGTCATACATGGAAATAAGTAAAAGAATTAAGGTTAGGCCTACAGAATAATTTTACAGGGGAGAAATATGAAAAACGGAATTTGTATTATAACTAATAGCGAAAAGGAAACTATAGCCGTTGGAGAAAAAATTGCAGGTGTTTTGCAAAAGGGTGATATAGTTATTTTAAATGGTGATTTAGGGGCAGGAAAGACCCATTTTGTTAAAGGGTTAGCTTTAGGTCTTGGTAGTGAGGACATGGTAACTAGTCCTACATTTACTTTACTTAATGTTTATGAAGGCGGAAGACTTATTATTAATCATTTTGACATGTATCGACTTTCTTCACGAGAAGAGGCAAGTGAGCTTGGTTTTGAAGAATATTTTGACAGAACCATTATGAATGGAGTGAGTATTGTAGAATGGCCAGAACAAGTTGAGGGACTAATAAAACCGCCTTATTATGAAATTGAAATTAAAAAGACTAATAATGAAAATGAAAGAAAAATCTATTTTAGGAGGGCATTATGATTGCAATTTCCACAGCTTTTGCATCTTCATTGGTGGCTATTGATATTAATGGCAAACAAGATTGTGTAGAACTTGATTCTTCTTGCAAACAATCTGAAAAAATATTAGCGACTATAGACGAAGTTTTGCAAAGAAATGGGCTTAAAATCGGTGATAACAATGAATTTTGTGTGGTTATAGGTCCAGGATCATTTACAGGCCTTAGAATTGGTATTGCACTTATAAAGGGATTGTGTGCAGGACTTGATAACACCAAAGTTGTTGGACTTTCGTCATTAGATTTTATGGCCTATGAACATGTAAAGAAAAATAAGCCAAAAGATGGTTTTGTTTGTGTTTTGAATGCTTTAAGCGGCTTATATTTTGTTTGTGAATATGATAATAATGGGAAAAAGTTAGGTCAAGAGTGTTTGATTGACAGTACTGAATTTTTAAATATCAAATTAGATAAAATCGGTTTACAAGACGAAAATATTGTTGAGAAAAATATTAAATTGACAGCACAAGGGTTATTAGAATTGGCTAAATTAAGACTTGAAAACTGTGATGTTTGTGATATTAAGGCATTAAGCCCTATCTATTTACGCAAAAGTCAGGCAGAAGCAGCTTTAGACGAAAAAAAATCTTAAAAAAAGTTAAAAAATCTTGCGATTTTGGTAGACATTTTTATGTTAGTTGGGTAATATATAGAGGAAAGCATTGGTATATATTTTTGAAGATTTGAAAGGGTTTAAAAAATTTTAAATTTATAAAAAAATCTTTTAAAAATGCTTGCCAAGGTTTAGAGTTTTAGCATATAATTATGCAAAACATAAAGGAGTAAATATGAAGAAACCAGTTTATGTTAGATGTCCAAGATGTGAACTTAATTACATCCAAAAGAAAGATAAGCTTTGCAGTGTTTGTAAGGCAGAGCTTGCTGCTAAGGATGATTATATTGACGACATTGATTTGGAACTTTGTCCTATTTGCAAAACAAACTATATTCAATCAGACGAAATTATGTGTGCTTCTTGTTTGAAGGAACATCAAACTGAAGATGGTGAACTTAATGGAGATTGGGAAGATTATCTCACTCGTGACGATGATGACGACACAATGACTATTGAAGATGAAACAGGTGAAATGGCAACTGTTACAGATATAACCGAAACAAGTATGCTTGATGATGAGATTACTTCTGATCTTGATTTTGATGATGAAGATGGTCTTAGTTTTGATGACGAAGAAATTGATTTTAGCGAGGAAGAGGAAGAAATTGAGGAAGAAGATGATGACGATTTTGATGACATTGATGACGACGACCTCGATGATTTTGACGACGATTATGATGATGACGATGAATAAAAAAAAGGCTTTGCCTTTTTTTTATTTTATTTATAAAAAAGATTAAAGCGAGAATGCTTTAATCTTTTTTGTTTTACCTATTTTTTACCAAGTTCTTTTTGCTTAGCGTCATACTCTTTAATAGCTTCGCGTTGGCGTTTAGTTTCTTCGCTTGCAATTCGTCTTTCAACAGCGATTAAATATTCAGGGGATTGAACTTTAATTAATTGTTCATTCAAAATATCAATTTTTTGTTGTAATCTTGAAAGTTTATTTGCATAAGACTTAAACTCTTTTTCAGTTTCTTTTGTGATCTTTCCTTTGCTTGAAAGTCTTGCATCTTTAATCATTTGTTTATGATCATCTTCAAGAAGTTGTTTTTGTTTTTGCATTTCAGAAATATTATTTTTAATATTTTCTATTTCTTTATCTCTTTCCTTAGTTGCTTGTCCAAGGATGAGTTCTTGATTAAGACTTATTTTTCTATCATAGCTTTCTTCTTTAATTTTTTCAATCTTCTTGATTTTGATATGACGGAGAAGCCATCCTATTACTGCGATAATTACTGCAACACTTGTGATGATTGAAGGTATTAAAATCCAATTCATTAAGTTAGTGTCGCCTACATTGTCAGGTGTTTCATCAACAGGTGGGTTAGTGTCGGAGTTGTCACTTGAAACATATGTGCTTGTGAATATTGTTTTGTTATATTCTTCATTATCATCTGCTTTAGCTTCATTATAAGCTTCTTCGCTACTATTTGTAAAGTTAATATTAGTAAGATAAGCAGAGCCTTCGGTGTGTTTATCTAATTCAAGAGAGAATTGAAGATTGCTTGTAGCTTCGGTTGAAGCATAAAAATATATTGTATAATCAGTGAATTCTTCATTAGATTTAATTTCTTCAACAAGAGTGAAATTTGTTAAGCCAATTTTTACTCCATATTTACATTCATGATTTTTCTCATCATTCTCATGATCTGCATCAGGTCTTTCATTTAAAATTGTTTTAAGTGAGAAGGTGAGTTTATAATAAGAACCTGAGTTAAGTTTGAAGGTATAGTTAGATTTCATTGTCCCAGTTGCAGGAGATAATCTTGAAGCGAGAACTAAAAGATTTCCATCTTCATATTCAACACCAAACTCATTGCCTTGTCCTTTAACAATTCCACCAACCATTGCATTGCTTGAACCGCTATCAACGCTGAAAGCATAAGCAGGGGAAGAAGTTAATGCACTTCCAATATTCCCATTTGGATCAAGATTTAACATATAATCTGTTAAGTCTATCTTATTTAAAGCTGTATCAAATTTTTCTTTATTTGTTGAAGTGATGGCAAAGTTATCAAGATAAGCAGTTCCAACCATTTTATCATCCTCAGTACCAAGGTGAACTATCACATTGATATTATGTGAAGAGGTAAGTGCAGTATGGAAATCTATGTTAATAGGATTGCCATTCTTGCTACTCCATGTGTTGTGGGATGATGGAAGTTTTTGTTTAAAGAGTACTATTCCGTTTTCATCAACAACTTCTACTGTCAATTGAGTATCCTTTTCGGGATCAGTGTCAAGTGTGAAATAATCAAAAGTGAGGTTGTAATAATTATCTGCTTCTAAAGTATAAGTTTCAGATTTAATTGATTGATAAGAATAGTTTCCATTATGAAGCATATAAACATTATTTGGTGCATCCATTGATCCTTGAATAGGGTTTCCAGGGTATGAGCTTGACCAAGTATATTTTGAATACATTTTATTGTAAGTTTCGTCATTATGAAGATAAATTACTCCGCTTTCAACTTTATAACTCTTGTCTGTAGGTTTTGTTACAGTCCAGTTTTTAGCTTTTAATGGATAATTAAAATCACTATCTGCTACTTCTGTGTAATTGAAATATGCGTTTTTAAAGTCTAAAGTAATTTCTTCGCCTTCGAGGTTAAGGTAATTGTCTGCATCTTCTGCATCATTGCTTGAAGCATATTCAATATTGATATTGTCAACCATAACGCAACCAGTTGCATCATTAGAGTCATTCCCAATAGCGAGTTGGAGTTTAAGATTAGTGTCGGCGAGAGATTTCCCTTTTACATAATATACTACATCTGTATAGTCGTTTGTTGCCTTGTTTGTAGTGTTTGAAGAAAGTCCTGCAGTTGAACCTACAACTTCACCTTCTTCATCTACAAGGTTAACATAGAAAGAGCCAGTCATTTCAGCAAATTTAACTTTCATGCTGATTTTATACACGCCATGAGCTTTGATTTCTATTGCTTTAGTATTTTCAACTGTAATTCTTGAAGGAACACCTTTATCTGTATAGAGTGCAAGAGCTTGAGTGTTTGGCTTGTGGTCTTTCATATTGTAAGAGAAGTCGTTTCCTACAAAGTTATATTTTGTTGTGCTTTCAAAAAACTCTTTGCCATTAACAACATCAAAAATGATTGCATGTGCATTAGGGGAGTTAAGACTTGCAGGAATAAACCATTCATTTGTCAAGCCGTTGTTGCCAACTGTTTTTTCAAAGTCAAAATTATAGTCGTAATATTTATATTCATCATCTTGCATAAGGCTTGAACCTACAGGAACAAGTCTATCAACCATGAATTTATTGTAAATTTTAGCATTAGATTCATAGTTATCATGGAAATCATAACCTCTTTGAATACAATCTGCTATGAAAGCATTTTGGCTATATTGTTCAACTTTAATTTCATCATAGAAAACAGCACCATAAGAGCCTTCTGTGTTAGATTTACCAAGATAGAGGTCTAATGTAACATTTTGGTCCTCATCACCTGTTGCAAGGAAGAAATTATAAGTTGACCATGAGCCAGTTATTCCAGTATATGAAAGTTCAACTTCATTATCTTTTTCGTCCTTAAGGCCGGTAAGATAGATAGAGCCATAAGCTTCATTAATTCCAGTTGTGTTATTTGTAGTAGTTTTAGCATTAACAGAAAGTTTATAATAAGAATTTGATTTTAATGTAAACTCATTTGATCTATAACCTCTTTTTGCTGAGCGAGGAGTTGAGGTTTCAGAATATTTTGAATTAATCATCAAAATTTTATCTTCTTTAATAGTGTCGCTAAGTTTTCCTGGGTTATCTTCCAAGTAGTAGCGAGTTTTATTATTATTGAAAGAAGTGCCTACATCAATAATCATTCCAACAGAAAAAGCATCATAATCAATAGCTTTCCAGCTAGAGGCAAGTGTATTACCATCTTGTGAGGTGCCTGAAATAACGAATGAGTTTGATTGGATTAAGTCATTCCCAACATTAGGATCTGTCCATTCTGTTTGTGTAGCAGTTGTATCTGCAAGACTTGCTTGATTCGAAAAAATCACTCCTGTAAGCATAGAGAATGGAGCAAGTGTTGCAAGTCCAAGACCAAATAATTTAGATTTAAGTTTGTAATTTCTAGCCATAAATTTCACCTTTATTTTTTAAATTGTTATTTTTGCAAATAAATCTATCTATGATTATACTACAATCTTTTGCAAATATCAAATATTTTTTACATATTTATTTATAATAATACTATGAAAAATAAGTCTTTGACTAAAAAATCACATATGCAAGGGTTTTCATATGAGCATAAAAAACCTTTATCAGTCAAACAAAAATTATGGCTTTTGTTAAGTGGCAGTGCAATTGGATTGCTTAACGGCTTTTTTGGTGGTGGCGGTGGCATGGTTTGTGTGCCTATTTTGGAAAAAGTTTTAAAACTTCCAAATAAACAATCTCATGCAACTGCAATTTCTGTTATCTTTCCATTAAGTTTGATTTCGGCATTTATATATGTCTTTAATGGCTATATAAAAAACTTTCCACTTTTAATTGTGGGAAGTGGAGTGCTTTTAGGAGGAATTTTGGGTTCTTTTTGTTTGAAATGGTTGCCACCTAAAGCAGTAAGAATTATTTTTGCCTTGATAATGTTGGCTGGCGGAATTAGGATGATTATATGACGATTTTTTTATATATTTTATTTGGTTTTTTATCTGGCATTATTGGGGGGATGGGAATGGGTGGCGGAACATTACTCATTCCTTTATTGACAATATTTTTAGGTTTAGATCAAAAACTTAGTCAAGGAATAAATTTAGTCACATTTTTAGTAATGGCGTTGATCTCGCTTTGTATACACTATAAAAATGGCTTTATTGAAACTAGAGGAATTTTTTATATAATTTTAAGTGGGGTTATATTTTCAATAGGGGGTGCATTAGTTGCTGGGCTTTTACCTTCAAAAATATTACGCATATGTTTTGGAGGATTTTTATGTATTTTGGCTATTATTGAGTTTACCAAGGCCTTTAAAAAGGATTAATTAAAAAACAACTTTAGTTGTTTTTTTGTTTTGATATGTCAAGAAAATTTATAAATAAAAATAAGAAAGTTATAAAAAAAGGTTTACAAGTTTGAAAAATTATGTTAAAATATTGCCAACTGGAGGAGTCTATGGTAGACAAAAAAAAGTGTATTGGTTGCGGAACTTGCGTTGCAATATGCCCTGTTGGTGCAATCAGTTTTGATAGCGATGGTAAGGCAAAAATTGATAGAACAAAATGTATACATTGTGGTGCATGTGAGGCTAGTTGCCCTGTTAATGCGATTAAACTTGACTAAGAGGTAATTTATGGAAAATATAGCAATAATTGAACTTAATGATGGAGCATTAAAACTATCTATCTTTAAGACTAATAATGGTAAATTTAGACTTGTTGAAGAAAAAGAACAATCTTTCCGTTTAGGAGAGGAAATCGCAGCTGATGAACTTATGCGTCCAAAAACAAGAAATGATATTTTGGAAGTTTTAAAAATCTACCGTAAGATGATTGAAACATATAAAGTTGAAAAGATTGTTGCTGTTGCTTCAAGTATTTTGCAAAATGCAAGAAACTATCGTGGCTTTATTGAGGAAGTTTATAACAATACTGGAATTAACTTTGCGGTTTTAAGTGAAGAAGAATTTGTTAGGTATATCTATACTTCTAGTGTAAATAGTATTGATACTTCAAAGGGCATTATTATTAATGTTAATCCTTATTCAACAAATGTTATTAAATATAATAGACGCACTATAATCGCAAGCGAAACTCTTGATGTTGGTTCTGTAAATCTTTTGACAGATAACAATAATGAAAAGAGAAGTTATGAAGATATGCTTGCTATTGTAAAATCTAGAATCAAAGCTTCTCAAATCAAATCTCTCGTTGATGAAGATATGAATTTTATTGGAACAGGTTCTGCTTTCGTTTCAATTGGTAGAATTGCAAAGAAAATTGCTAGATACCCATTAGATTTAGATAATAATTATGAAATTACTAAAGAAGTTTTAGATAAAACAGCAAATTTTGTTAGTGGACTTGAACTTGAAAAAGTTGGCAAGATAAAAGGTATTGCGGATGCTGATGCAGTTAGAGTGCTTTCTTCTCTTGCAATTGTTAAAGCATGCTTTGCAGAACTTGAAATGAATGCTGTTACAGTTTCTACTGCAAATCTTCGTGACGGGTTGGCTTTAACGAATGTGACAATTCCTGTTCAAGAAAAATTTAATGATCTTTTAACAAACTCTCTTGAAAATTATTATGAGTTTATTAAAGATGAACATTCTAACAATGCTGATGTTTATTCAATGGCACTTGTGCTGTTCAAACAATTAAAGGTTATGCATAAACTTCCAAGATTTTATGTTAAGCCTCTTCGTATTGCTTCCTTTATGTATGATTCTGGCAAAAACATCAATTTTGATAATTATACAAAACATGGTTTTGATGCAATTTTATATTCAGGTATAAATGGAGTAAACCATAGAGAACTTTTGATTGCAGGCTTTATCTGCCTTTGTCAAGATCTTGATAATTTTTCTCTTAATGATTGGATTAAATATAAAGATATTTTGACAGAAGAGGATTTAGATGCAGTTAGAAAACTTGGAGTTATTGTTAAACTTGCAGACGCTTTGAATGCTTCTAAAAAGAATGTTATAACAGATGTTGTTTGTGATATTTTAGGAGATTCTATAATTATGAAGACCGTTATTGACACTGGTGTTAATGTTAACTTTGAAATTATGGAAGGTATGAAAGTTGCTCCTGCATATAAAAAGGTTTATAAAAAGAGCTTACAAATAATATAATCACGATTAAAAATCGTGATTTTTTATTTTGAAATTTGTATTCTATAGATTTTATAAAATAGATTAAATTATAGTAAAAACATCTAAAACTAATTAAAAAACTGCATAATTAACTTAAAATATCTAAAAATATATTAAAAAATATTATTTTGAGGAGTTATGAAAAAGAAAGGTATTGCAATTTTTTTAGCTTTAGTGTTTGTTATTTCAGTCGCTATTGGATGTTGTTTTTTGTTTGATTTTAATTTTGAATATCAAAATAAAACTTTTTCGACTACAAGCAATTTAACTCAAAAAGTTGATATAAACATGGCTAGAGTTGATATTGCTTCGCTTTATATAAACTCTTGCGTTTCTGTTTACGTTGAAACAAAGGATATTGGATATTCTTTGGGTAGTGGTGCATGCGTTGCAGCAAAGGGTTATAAAACTTCAAGCGGGTATGTGGCAGAGCGTGGTGCATATTTCGTGACGAATTATCATGTTATTAGCAATTTGGTAGAGGAAGATTTTGCTGAGTTTGACAGCAAAGCATATATTATTTTAAATGGACAAGTTAGTAAGCATGAGTGTAAATTGCTTTGGCATGATAAAGATGTTGATATGGCTTTGCTTTATTGTGATGATAATCTTGTTGATGAAATTGATAATTTTGGTTGGATTGATATTAAAGATAGAACAATTGATTGTGATGAAATTCAAAAATTAAATTTTGATAAGATTTTTACGATAGGCACACCATTAAATTTGGAGTATCAAAATACCTTAGCTCTCGGTTATGTTTCAAATCAAAAGTTAAAAGAAAGTTATACTTCTAAAGAATTGTTTGTTTATAATTCAAATTCTGAATATAAATTTACTACTAATGAAAAAGTTATTCCAAGTCGCCAAACCTTATACTATTATGATGTTTTAAACAATGCATATCAAGATTTGATTATGATGAATTTGGATATAACAAATGGCAATTCTGGTGGTGCTATTTTTGATGAAAGTGGTTATATTGTTGGACTTTCAACTTTAGGTATAAATTATCAACTTGCCAATACTTCAGCCCTTAATTTTGCGGTTCCAATTTATCCATTAACAAGAATTTTAGATAAAGCAATTGAATTTAATGAGGGAATAACTCAAATAAGCAATATTATAAAGATACAAGATTTGGGTGTTTTTGGTGGTGATAAAAACGAACTTTTATATATCATGGATTTTGGAAGCATAAAAGAAACAGGTGAGAAAAGTTATTATTTAGATGGCAGATTTTTTAATGCTCAAGAGCTGAATAAATATAAAGATTATGATGGCGATGGGTTTATTATTTTTTCAAGTGAGGGTGAATTAGAAGAAGGTTTTATTTTAACATCTATTGCATTTAACGATGAAGAAAAAGTTATAAAAAATAGAAACGATTTGATTTATTATCTATATTCATGTAAAAAGGGCGATGTTATAAACTTAAAAGGTGTAGATTTTAATTCAAAATTGCAAGAAAAATCTTATATTATTGAATTATAATATCGAAAATTGTTTTAAATTTTAGCTTTACTTATGCTATAATAATAAAAACATGTTATTTTGTAATTTACTTAAGGAGAAAAATATGACAAAATACAATTACGCAATTGAAATTGGTGGTGGACAAACTAAAATTTATCAAAAAGATTGTGGTCTTGTGTTATGTGAACCAACCCTTGTTGCAGCAGAACCAACTTCTTCTGGCTATGTGGTTTTAGGTCTTGGCAAAAAAGCTAAAGCTTTAATGGGCAAAACTTCTGACGAAGTTGAAGTTTTTTCACCTATTGCAAATGGAAAGATCAACAATTTTGAATATGCTGAAGAACTTTTACAATATTTCTTTGATAAGATTGATTATAAAAAGAATTCAAGCAACATAGTTATTCTCGTTGGTTGTGGAATAACAGAAGCTGATAAAAAGTTATATCGTGATTTGCTTCATAAAGTTGGCTTTAAAGAGGTCGCTTTAATTCCAACAGCGGTTTGCACATGTGTTGGTGCAGGAAAAAATATTTCTTCAACAAAAATCAATATGGTAGTAAATATTGGTGGTGGCAATGTAGATATTGCTGTTATCAATCGTAATTCTATTATTAAAGGTGCAACTTTGGGTATAGGTGGTAGAAACATTGATAGTGTGATTGCACAAACTATTGCTTATGATGATGGAATTGTTATAGGGCTTGCCTCTGCTGAAATGCTTAAAAATGAAGTTGCAAGTTTATATTATAATGACAGTCTGAACATGGAGGTAACTGGAGTTGATGTTGAAAGTAAAGTGCCTCGCTCTTACATAATAACTTCTGGAGATCTTTATCCAATAATTTTACCTTTCTTTGATGAGATTATTAGGGCAAGTGATGTGACTATCACTTCATTACCTCCAGATATTTCTACAGATATTATCAATAATGGAGTGTTATTTGCTGGTGGGGTTTCTCAAATTTCAGGACTTGGAGATTATTTAAAGAAAAATTTCCGTTATCCAGTTAGAATTGTTGAGGATGGTGAATTTACTTCAATAAACGGAGCGGGTAAACTTCTTGATGACCAAGAACTTTTAAATAAAATTGTTGAAAATTTTTAAGTTAGATATTGACAATATTTTAGTTTTTGATATAATATTATTGACGAAAGGGAGGGAAATATGTCATATAATATCAAGATAAAACCAGGTTATTATACTTCAAGTCCATTTTGGGAGGAAGAATATTTAAAAAGACGAATTGAAAATCGTCAAAAAGCAATTGAAGAAGGTAAAAAATTAAGAGAACATGCTGCTAAAGTAAACGCTGCAAAGAAGGCAAAAGAGCAAGAATTGCGGGGGGGGGACCAAGAGGTTCAATAAAAATAAAATCATATATTTTTGGTGGGTTTTAAGTAAAACACTATGAAAGTATATGATTTTTTTATATAAATATTGAGATTATTATAATAAAATTTTATGTTTTATTATTGTAGAAAGTTGGTTTTAACTGTTAAAAAAGCCTCATAAAGACATGAAAATTCTATTTTTATAACTTTTGTTAAATTTTTTTTGAAATAAAAAGAGGAATTTTTATAAAAGTGTGGTATATTAAGAGTAATTGATGTTTTTATGTGAGGTTTAATTGCAAAATAACAAAGGTTATAACGCTGATTGGCTTTATCAACTTAAACAAAAAAATGATATTGTTGATATTATTTCGCGTTATGTTCATCTAGAGCGTAAAGGTAAGAGTTATTGGGGGTGCTGTCCATTTCATAATGAAAAAACACCTTCTTTTTCTGTAAACCCTGAAGATGGTTTTTTCCATTGCTTTGGTTGCAAGGAAAGTGGGGATGTGATTAGTTTTGTTCAAAAAATGGAAAGTTGCGACTTTATGGACGCCGTTAAAATCCTTGCTGAAAATGCTCATATGGAAATCCCAGAGTTTAGTGGTGATCCTAATCAGGCTAAACGCAAGCAGGAAAAGGAAAGATTGTTGAAACTTTTAAACTCGGCTTATCGTCATTATCAAGAAAATTTATATCTTCCTTCTGCAAAAAAAGCTCAAGAGTATATAAAGATGAGGGGCTTCACTAAGCGAGAACTTGACGATTTTAAACTTGGCTATGCGAATGGCTGGACTGAGATGATTGAATATTTAAGAAAACAGGGCTTTACATACAAAGAAATGGTGGATGCTGGGATTGCTCAAAGTAAAAATTACCGTTATTATGATGTTATGGCTGACCGTTTAGTTTTCCCAATTTTTAATTCTTTCAACGACTGCATTGGATTTAGTGCAAGAGTTTTAGAAAAGACCGATTTTGCTAAGTATAAAAACACAGCCGAAACTATGGTTTTCCAAAAAGGGCGAGTTGTGTTTGCAATTAACCTATTAAAAGCTTTAAAACAGGCTGGTGGGCTTGAACAAATTATTATAGTTGAAGGACAGATTGATGTTATTGCAATGCACAGGGCGGGTTTTAAATCTACAGTTGCATGTATGGGCACTGCTTTAACTGATGAAAATGCACACGAGCTTAAAAAGTTATGTGATAAAGTTGTTTTATGTTTTGATGGTGATAGTGCTGGAGAAAAGGCTACTATTCGAAGTATAGATATTTTGAAAAATCAAGGTTTTACAGTTAGGATTGTTGCTCTTCCAGACAAAAAAGATCCCGATGAAATTTTGAAAACTAAGGGTAAAGAGTTTTTGACTGAACTGATTGAAAATGCGAAACCAGTTACCGATTATTTGATTGATGTTGAACTTAAAAAGTATGATTTGAATAAGGCTGATGAAAAGGGTAAATTTGTTAAGGCTGTTTTGATACATTTACGAAAGTTAAGTTTGACAGAAGCAGAACCTTATTTAGATAAGATTAGAGCTTTAACGAATATTCCAATTGATATATTAAGGCGAGACCTTGTGAATGGTGAAAAAGTGAAATCAAAACCAATTGAAAGCAAGGAAAGCGAAGATAAGGCTATAATTTCACGCGAAAATGGCAATATTAGGGCAGTTAAGTTTATTTTAGCGTCACTTATCGCAAAAAAGAATTATGTTAATACAAAGATAAATTATAAAGCCCTTCTTCCTCGCTATACTGAAGTGGTGGAAGAGGTTAAAAAAAGTACACCAATAAGTTCCTATTTCGATATTTTTAATGTTGATGAGATGCCTATTTTGAAAGATGCTTTAACTTACAATTTTGAGGAAATTGGACAGGCTCAAGACAGATATTTTGAGGAATGTTTATGGCTTTTGGTGGAAGAAAAACTTATTGAAAAACAAAAGTTATTAAGTGAAAAGTTTAAAACTTGCGAGGATTTGGATGAACGCACAGCCATTTTAAAACAACTTGCAGGAATAACAAAACAACTAAAAGAAAAAAGTTTGGAGGATTATTATGCCAGATAATAAAGTTGAATTAGAAATGAAAAAAATCACTGATATTGCACAGAAAAAAGGCTCTATCAATGAAGAAGATGTATATTTTAGACTTCTTAAATATGAAGTTTCGGCTGCAGATATTCAAAAATTTTTGAAGAAGCTTGAAAGCAGAAAGATTAGAATTATTCGTCCTTTAACTGATACAGAAAATAAAATAGATGAACTAGCTGAAATAACAGGAGGATTTTCTTCTGTTGATGATCCTGTTAAAATGTATCTTAAAGATATAGGTAAAGTTCCACTTCTTTCACCTGAGGAAGAAATAGAACTTGCTAAGCGTATTTTGGAAGGTGATGAAGAGGCTAAAGCCAGACTTTGCCAAGCAAACCTTCGTCTTGTTGTTTCAATCGCAAAAAAATGGGCTTCAACAAATAGTTTGTCTTTTCTTGATCTTATTCAAGAGGGGAATATGGGACTTTTAAAGGCTGTTGAAAAATTTGACTATACAAAAGGTTTCCGTTTTTCAACTTATGCAACTTGGTGGATTAAACAGGCTATTACGCGTGCTATTGCTGACCAATCTAGAACAATTCGTTTGCCTGTGCATATGGTTGAAACTATCAATAGATATGGCAGAACAGTTCGTCAACTCACTCAAAAGCTTTCTCGTGATCCTACTTTAGAGGAGATTGCTGCCGAAATGGGTATTAGTGAGGCAAAGGTTGTGGATATCCAAAAAAGTGCACTTGACCCAGTTTCGCTTGAAACTCCAGTTGGTGAGGAAGAAGATAGCAAGATGAGCGATTTTATTGAAGATGAATCTGCTCGTTCACCAATGGAAGTAGCTTCTCAAAATCTTCTTCGTGAACAATTATTGGCTGTAATTGATACTTTAACACCTCGTGAGCAACAAGTTATTCGTGAGCGTTATGGTCTTATGGATGGCAAAGCTAAAACGTTGGAAGAGGTTGGAAAAGAATTTAGTGTGACAAGAGAGCGTATTCGTCAAATTGAAGCAAAAGCTCTTAGAAAACTTAAACATCCAAATAGAAGCAAAAAGCTTATAGATTTTATAGACTAAAGGAGAGAATATGGATATAGCAAAAATTATAGAATATCAAAAGACTGATGCTGAACTTTTCAAGATAGAAAAGGCGTCTAGGGAAAATCCTAACCGCAAAATTGCAAATGATATGCAAAAGCGAGCTAGTGATGCACAAAAGCGTTCTGTAGAGCTTGAAGATAAAGCAAAGGTTTTAACAGAACAAATTGAAACTATTAAAAAACAATTTGAAGCACAAAACAAAATGTTAGGCCAAGTTTTAAGTAAAGATGTAGACGCACTTGAAGCTGGAGATGTAGATAAACTTATTGAACTTAAAGATAAATTGTCACAAAATTCTAACTTTTTAGATAAAAATCTCACTCGTCTTGCTGAAAATGTTAAAATGGTTATTGATGAATATCAAAAGGCAACCAAGATTTATCAAGACGCCCGTGTAAAGTATAACGAAAGTAAGACGGCTTATGATAAATCCATGACAGAAATTGAACCTAAAAAGAAGGAACTTGAAAGCAACTTAGCAACAGCAGAGAAGGGGATTTCTAAGGAAACTTTAGACAAATATAAACGCCTTCGTGCCGATAATATATTTCCAGTATTTGTTCCTCTTCGCGGAAATTCATGCGGTGGTTGTAATATGGAACTTCCTATTGCTCAAGTTTCAAAACTTAAAGAAAATGGCACACTTCAATGTGAGCATTGCCATAGAATAATTTATTTTATTTAAAAAGAATATCAACATAAGGAGAAATAATGCAAAAAGAAATACCATATTTAATTACATTAAATTTGCTTTGATGTTTTTGGTGGTGTTTGGACATTGCATTGAACCCTTTGTTGGTATTCCTTTTTTTAAAGCTTTATATCTAACTATTTACTCCTTCCATATGCCATTGTTTGTTTTTATAACCGGCTTTTTAGCAAAATATAATAAAAATAAATGCATTAGGTTTTTAATTATATTTTTAATTTTACAGGTTATTCATGTTGTGCCAACAATAATTCAAACTTTGATTGTTAGCCCGCAAGGAGTATCGGTTTATGATATTTTCAAAATTATATTCACGCCGGGTTGGACTCTTTGGTTTTTATCTGCCTTAGTTTTGTGGATGGTTAGTCTAAAGTTTTTCAAAAATATATCTTATCTTGATATTTTTGTTTTCTTTGTTATTACCTTGCTTTTAGGTTTTATTCCTTATGTTGGAGAGTTTTTAAATATAAGTCGAACATTTTATTTTTACCCGTTTTTCCTTTTAGGCTTTAAAATGGCGGGGGGGGGTAGAAAGACCTTCGTCAACAAAATTAAAACTCTACAAACACCATTGTTGCAGACTGTTTCTGGCTTAATTTTGATTTTTACTTTTATATTTTTATTAAGTGGAATTGTAGACCTTCCAACAGCTATGTTTTACGGAAAAGAATGTTATGTAAATAATTGGGGAATTTTGTTTCGACTTTGTTGCTTTTTAATTGCCATCTTAAATGGCTTTGCATTTATGATGATAATTCCAATAAGAGAAAGGGTGAGTAAAAATAAATATGCGATAAATGAAATAGGAAAGCGAACTTTATCAATTTATATTTTTCATCCATTAATATTAGTATTAATTAGATTCTTGCTTATAGGGAAATTAAATGGAATTTTAATTTTTATAATTTGCATTTTAACAACAACAGCGATTTTCTATTTTACATCACTTCCAGCATTTAGCAAACTACTAAATTTAAAATTAAAGAAAAAAACAAAAAACAACGCTATTTAAACGTTGTTTTTTACATGGTTTTAATAAAATGTTTTACTGCTTGAACTAGGCGTGAAACTTCATTATAGGTGTTAAAATAAGAGAAAGAAACTCGTATTGCTCCTTGTTGTAAAGTTCCCAAAGCTTTGTGTTTCTCTGGTGCACAATGATAACCCCCACGCACACAAATTCCCCATCTTTCATCTAAATAATTTGTAAAATCGTTGGAATGAACACCAGGAATATTGAATGCTAAAACACCATTTGAATTTTCTGGGTGAGTATAAACATCAACGGGGAGTTTGGACAACTCATAGTTTAAATAAGTTGTTAAATCATCTAATCTGTTGCGTATCTCTTCGTAATGATTTTCAACAAAATCCACTCCAGCTCCTAGTGCAATAATTGATGGCGTGGATAATGTTCCTGTTTCATAGCGGTCGGGAATTTCCTTTGGTTGATTTAGGTCTAACGAGTTTGTTCCAGTCCCTCCAAACTTGATTGGCTCTGGAAGAGCCTTGCCAGAAAGAATGAGTGAGCCAATTGCCTGAGGAGCATAAAATCCTTTATGACCGGCAACGGTCAACATATCTATGTTGAACTTTTGTATATCTATATTTTCATGTCCGCCACTTTGAGCCCCATCAACTAAGAATATTAAATTATGATTTTTGCAAAATTCTCCAATTTCTTGAATTTCTGCTTTGTCACCATTTACATTTGATATATGATTGCATATAACCATATATGTATTATTCTGCACATGTTTTGCAATGTCGCAGGCACAAATCCCTGTTTTTTTGCTTTGCCTTGCAACGGTGTAGTCAATAAGACCTTTATTTTTTAAATAATTCAATGGGCGGAGAGTTGAATTATGTTCATTTTCTGTACAAATAATATGTCCATTTTGTTTGGTCATTCCTAGAATTGCAAGGTTTAAGGCTTCCGAACAATTATTTGTAAAAATTACATTTTCAGGTGTTGGAGCATTAAAGTGTTTTGATAATTTTTCACGAACTTCTTGCACCTGCATAGCAGTTCTCACACTGGCTTGATGTCCGCTTCGACCAGGATTTGCTGTATATTTTATAAGTGCGTCATTCATTGCTTTTATAACTTCTTTTGGTTTAACAAATGTTGATGCACTATTGTCTAGATATATCATAAATTTTACCTCTTTTGCAACTTTGTTGTATATATTATAATATACTGAATTTGGGAGATAAGGTGCAAAAAAGGAGTTAATATGAATTATATTTTAGCCGTCTTTGGTTCACGGAATGAAACTCTAAGTTTTGCAAGATTGCTAAAAAATAATGGAATAAGTTCAGGAGTAATAAACACTCCCTCACAAGTAGGGGAAAGAAGTTGTTCTATATCAGTAAAATTGCCATATAATGCCCTTGCCCTTGCTGAGAGGCTTGTTTCACAAGCATATTTTCAATCTTTTAAAGGTTTCTACATTATTTATTTTTCAAATGGTCGTATGAACATAGATAAAGTTTAAAAGTTAGTAAAATTTTTATTAAAAATTTACTATTTTGTGTGGTAATCAGTTGTTTAAGTCATTAAGTTTTGTTATACTAACAAAGTAGAGGAATTTATATTATGAATACTTTATTAGCAAAATTTTTTGAATATCAACCACAAGGTGAATATAGCATGCTAAATTTGGCACATATTTTAATAATAGTTCTTGGAATTCTTACTATTTTGATTGGCTGTTTTTTCCTTAGAAAATTAGAGCACAAAAAAGTAAAAATAATATTGCTTGTTTGTGCAATATTAGGTCTTTTGATTGATCCTATTTATTGGATTTGGGAACTCTGCACAACGGGTACATTACATTTTGAGCAAACTTTGCCACTATATTTTTGTTCACTTTTTTATATGACTCTTGCTGTTGGTGTATTTGCTAAAAGAGAAAAAGTTAAACAGGCATGTTTTGCATATTTAGCAACATTTAATATTTTTGCAGGGCTTATGGGGCTTATATTAAACAACAATTTAAACAGTTATCCTGTTTGGAGTTTTGTTGGAGTTAGAACTTTATTCTTCCATCTTTTAATGCTGTTTGTTTCAGCTCTTATTTGGTTCACAAAATATTATAAACCTAAAATTACTGATGTTTTTACATTTATGATTCCACTTGGCATAATGTTTATTCCAGCACTAATAGTTGATAAAATTTGGGATTTTGATTATTGTTATCTTAATGGTGGAAGAGGAACTCCTATTGAAAATGTGAGTGCTGTTTTGCCAAATGCAGTGTATATAATTCTGTTGTATTTGCTTATATTTGTAGCAACTAATGTGGTTTTCTATATTCCAACTATAGTAAAATATTTTAAAGAAAGGCGGGGTGGGGAATTTGGAAAATAATAATACAGTTGAGAAAAAGCCATTAAAAGAAAAATTAAAAGCATGGCTTGCTCGTTATGGCTATGCAGTTGTCTTGACAATCATCGTTCTTCTTGTTGACTGCATAGTTTATTGGCTAACAAGATATATAGCTGTCAATTTTAAGGTTTTTGATTTTACAATTCATGGTTTTGATGATAAAGTTCCACTTCTTAAAATATTTTTTATTCCATATCTTCTTGCTTATCCTTATTGGTTTATTGCACCAATTATTGCTGCAAAAAACAAAAAAAGATTTTGCAATTGGTTTGTCGCGGTTATGATAAGTTTCTTGATAACAGGCATAATTTATTGCTTTATGCCAACAACAATTTCTCGTCCAATTGATGAAATGCTAGCAAGTGATAATCCAATAGATAATTGGATTGGAAATTTTTATTTGTTTGATGGGGGGTATGTTCCATTTGGGTGTTTTCCAAGTATACATTGCCTGTTGAGTGCTTTCTGCTATATTGGTGTTAGAAATCAAAAAAATATTCATTTTGTTAATCGTGTGGGTATTTTAATTATGGATATTCTTATTTTACTAGCAACACAATTTACAAAACAACATTATATAGTTGATTTAATTTCGGCAGTCTTTTTAGCAGAATTTACTTTCTTTATCTGTAACAAGTTTAATTTAGGTGCAAAACTAGAAAGGTTTATAACTAAAATAGAGAATAAAATATTCAATAAAGAAGCAGAAAAGCATCAAGAATAGCAAGGTATACAAACAAAAATTAAACAATATATTTTCTAATTTTCACAAAAGAAAATATATTGTTTTTTTATTAAATTTTATTAATTTTTGTAATAAATTTTACATTCATGAGTATTTATATTTTAGGCGTAAGTTATTCGACAAATACTGGCAAATTATGAGTTTTTTCATGATTTTCTTTCTTGCTTTTTAACTGCGTTTTAATTTATATTTAAAAGTGAGGTTTGTATGCATTTTTGCGTTATCAAATCAAGGACTATCAAAATCCTTATTGCTATGGCTGTTGTTATAACTCTTTTAACGGTTTCTTTTTATGGCGGAACCTGTGCCGAAGTCTTTTTTGGGTATGCGTCTAGGTTAGTTCCTATTTATAATGTTCAAACAGAGGAAAAGGTGGTGGCTCTTTCTTACGATGCAGCTTGGGGAGCTGACAAAACCGAAGATATTTTAGCTGTACTCAAAGAATATGATGTTGAGGCAACTTTCTTCCTTGTAGGTTTTTGGGTAGATAAATTTCCAGAAAAAGTGAAGGCTATCAAAGAGGCTGGAATGGAAATTGGAACTCATACAGATAGCCATCCAGATCTTGCCAAGAAGAATGCTGACACAATTAAGCAAGAGCTTGAAGTATCTATGAATAAGATCACCGCTATAACTGGAGATAATGTAGAACTCTTTAGAGCTCCATTTGGATCTTATAACAACACGGTTATCTCTGTTGCAAGTGGACTTGGGCTTAAAACTATTCAATGGAACATTGATTCCCTTGATTGGAAGGGATTGTCTGCTCCTGATGTTAATTCTAGAGTTATGAATAATTTAAGCGAAGGATCTATCATTCTCATGCATAATAATGCCGATAATGTTGTTCAGTCAACAAGGCTTGTTTTGGAGGGCTTGAAAGGACGGGGGTATAAAGTTGTACCTATTGGGAAATTAATTTATCAAGATAATTATGTTATCGACAACGCAGGAAAACAAATCAAAAAATAAAAAGGAGAAAATTTTTAAATGAACAACGAACAAAATCTAAATTCGAATTATGGGCAGCTTTTAGGAAAAATTGTAAGCAAGCCTATTCAAACTCATGAGTCTTACAATGAAAAATTTTATGAAGTTATGTTGGAGGTTAAAAGACTTTCCAAAAATTGTGACATTATTCCAGTTTCTTTTGGAGAAAGAATGCTTAAAAGTATTGACGATATTGCCGAGGGGAAGGAAATTGCTGTTAATGGAGAATTTAGAAGTTTTAACAAACTTGTTGATAACAAAAGCAAGCTTATTCTATATTTCTTTGCCAAGAATTTTATTGGAGAAGAAGAAAAGAAGTTGATTGATATTGAGGAGTCAAACCAATTGATGTTGAAAGGTTTTATTTGTAAGCCTCCTGTTTTTAGAGAAACACCATTCGGTCGTCAAATTTGCGATTTATTACTTGCAGTTAATAGACCTGTTTATAACCGTTCTGATTATATTCCTTGTCTTGCTTGGGGGCGTAATGCTTTCTTCGCAAAACAATGGGCTGTTGGCACTAGCGTTGAAGTTGAGGGTAGAATTCAATCTCGACCTTATAAGAAAACAACAGATAAGGGTGAAGAAGAACACGTTGCATATGAAGTTTCTTGCAAATCTATTGCAGTTATTGAAAATGCCGGTATTGAAAGTAAACAAAATGCTAATTATAGTCAAGAAGAAGCACAAGTTGGTTGTTAAAAAACATGCATAAATGCATGTTTTTTATTTTAAATATTGACAATTTATAAAATTTGATTTATAATATTACTATAAATGGAGGTTAAAATGAGAATTGTTTCAGCAAATGGCAAAATGCCAGAGATGCAATATAAACCATATAAACAAGTACAAATTAAAAAATCTAAATTAATAAATTTTCAAACAGGAAAAGATTCTTTTGGCAATCCTATTTATTTATTAAATCACGGTGTTGAAGAAGTTGTTGGTTATGTAGGTGACGATTCTAGATTGCTTTTCAATGATGAAAAAAACATAACTGTTTATGGATTTTTAAAAGTCAATAACGATAACAATGTTGTTGATAGTTATTGTCCATTTGCAGTTGTTAGAGTTCATAATGATAATCCTGCACTTTCATATTTAAGTATGTTTGGGGAATTTACATCAACTCCTTCAAAAACAGGGGTGTTATATTATCAATATATGAATAGACAAATATCACTTGATGAAATCCCATTTGGATTTATTAAAGATAGTGACTTATTTCGTAAGGCAATTGTAGAGGAAGAATATTCTCGTAGGATTAATCTTTATATAGATAAAGCTGAGGAAACTAACAAGCATATTGATTATGATGGTCTTTATTATGAAATGGAAGGAATTGAAAGAGCATTTAAGGCTTCATCTCCAGAAGAATTTTTTGATTTGCGTTTGGCATCTTTTGCTAATGCTAAGTATGAAGCAGACGCAATAGAAAAATCTAAACAGGAATATCTTACAAAACAGAAAGAATTGCAAAATAATTGTTTTGGGACTCAAGCATTGCCAATAGATTATGGTGGTGAACAAGATTAAGTGTTTAAAGACACTTAATTTTTATTAAAAAAACAGGTGTTAAACCTGTTAAAAGCTATTTAGAAAATCATAATAAGTTGAAAGAAGTTGTGTATAACGATATTTTATTAAAGATGAATAGGTTTGAGTATTGCTTTCAAGTTTGCCTGAACATAAGTTTTCTAATATGTTAACTGCCTTGCCTAAATGTCTACCAAGCAAAGACAGGGTTTGCTCTTGGACGTTTTTATATAAAGTGTTAAAATCTGCGAGGGTGGAATTCATAGTTGAGTAAACATTATTTATTGCAAGCCTTGCAGAAATGTCATTATATACACTTGTATCAAGGCTAATTGCAATATCAAATAACTCTTGATAAGCTACATAAAAACTTTTTAAAGCCTTAGTTAGAACTTTTTTGCCATCATTATCATAATCTCCAGAAAGCGAAAGTGTTGTGAAATCTATACTAAATATATCACTGTCTAAGTTATAATTAACTTTTATATTGTTTTGCACAAGTGTTGCGTCATTTTCTTTTTCATAGCAACTGGCTATAACATGATAATATCCATTATATTTCCAAACATAACCTCCAGCCCCAAGCTTTTGATAATCACATGCCAGTGAGTGTGCCGAATTTTCTAGTTGACTTTTTGTAAGGGAGATAAAATATAATTTAAATGATGGAGTTGAAAGCCCTTGAGAAACCTGAGTGCTTGTAGGAATTATTAAATAAGAAATAACTTGAGCGAAACCTAAACAGGCTGCAAAAACAAAGGTAAAAGTGAATAAAATAAGCACTTTTTTTATTTTTTTATTATTTTTTGGCACTAACTCTTGATTTTTCATATATTCTTTGTTTACATTATTGTATGACAAAAACTGGCAATCTATGAGTAAAATCTTACTCAACTTGCTTTACATTTTTGTTGTAAAAGAATATAATTATAATCGAAATTAAGGAGGATTTTATGAAGATTAGACCTATTTTTGACCGAGTAGTTTTATTGCCTAAAGAGGCTGAAAGTGAAACTAAATCTGGCATTATTTTGCCTACAGTCGCTCAAAATCAATCTCAAGAGGCGGAAGTTGTTGCTATTGGTGACGGAACTACTTTTGAAGGCAAGGATGTAGGCATGAAAATTAAAGTTGGTGACCGAGTTGTTTTTTCTAAATACGCAGGAAGTGAAATTGTTATTGATGAAAAGAAATTTATTATTGTTAGACAAGCCGATATTTTGGCTGTTCTTGACTAGGAGGAGTTATGTCAAAGAAAATTTTGGAAGGTATTGAAGCTAGAAAGGCATTAGAAAAGGGGGTTAATACTCTCGCAGATACAGTTAAAATTACACTTGGGCCTAAAGGTAGAAATGTTATTTTAGGTCGTAAGTTTGCAAGTCCGCTTATCACTAATGATGGTGTGACTATTGCAAAAGAAATAGAACTTAATAACCCTTGTGAAAATATGGGGGCTGAACTTATCAAAGAAGTTAGCGTTAAAACTAATGATGTTGCTGGTGATGGAACAACAACAGCATGTGTTCTTGCTCAAGCTATTGTTAGAGAAGGCATGAAAAATTTTGCAGCAGGAGCAAATCCTATTATTTTGAAAAAGGGTATTTTTAAGGCTGTAGAAGTGGCTACAGAAGAATTAAAAAGAATTGCTAAACCTGTTGAGAATTCTAAAGCAATTGCCCAGGTTGCTTCAATATCTGCTGGGGATGAAGAAGTTGGTTCATTGATAGCTGAAGCTATGGAAAAAGTGGGTAAAGATGGTGTTATCACTGTTGAAGAAAGTCAAACAATGAAAACAGAGCTTAATATAGTAGAGGGTATGCAATTTGATAGAGGTTATTTATCTGCCTATATGTCTACTAACACCGAAAAAATGATTGCTGAACTTGACAACCCATATATTCTTATAACTGATAAGAAAATATCAAATATTCAAGAGATTCTGCCACTCCTTGAAGCTATTGTTAAGGAAGGAGCTAAGTTATTGGTTATTGCTGACGAGGTTGAGGGTGAAGCATTAACAACACTTATTGTAAACAAACTTAGAGGAACATTTAATTGTGTAGCAGTTAAGGCTCCAAGTTTTGGTGATAAGCGTAAGGCAATGCTTGAAGATATTGCTATTCTTACAGGTGGACGCGTTATTAGCGAGGAACTTGGAATAGACCTTAAATCTGTTGGAGTTGAGTATTTAGGTAGAGCCAAAACTGTTAGGGTAGATAAAGATACAACCACTATTGTTGAAGGTGCTGGGGATGCTGTGGCTATAAAAGGTCGCGTTGCGCAAATAAAGGAACAGATAAAAGCAACTACAAGTGATTATGAGCTTGAAAAACTACAAGAGCGTCTTGCTAAACTTGCAGGAGGGGTTGCTGTAGTTAAAGTTGGTGCAGCAACTGAAGTTGAAATGAAGGAAAAGAAGCTCCGTATTGAGGATGCTTTAGCTGCAACTAAGGCTGCGTCTGAGGAAGGTGTTGTGCCTGGTGGCGGAGTTGCATTGCTTAAAACAACTAAAGCAATTAAAGAACTTATTGAAACCTTGCAAGGAGATGAGAAAACAGGTGCTTCTATAATTTTAAAGGCTATTGAAGAGCCTATTCGTCAGATAGCTAAAAATGCAGGTGTTGATGGTGGAGTTGTTGTAAATAACATTTATGAGAACATTGAAAAGAAGGCGTATGGATTTGACGCATTAAATCTTGAATACTGCGATATGCTTGAAAGAGGAATAATTGACCCTGCCAAGGTGACTCGCTCAGCACTTCAAAATGCAGCATCTGTTTCGGCAACTATGCTTACAACCGAAGCACTTGTTGTTGAGATTGAAGATAAAAAAGACTGTGGTTGCAAAGCTCCAGTAGATGTTTATTAAAAAAACGGACAAGGCTGTCCGTTTTTTTAGTGTTTAACTAATAAATTTTTGCAATATGTTAAACAATCAGTCATTGAACATTTGGTTCGTTATTTACGCTTATTCATAACTTTATTGCAACCGGCAAGATACCAAGATTTTGGCAAAAGGGCTTTGGCAAAATAAAGGAGTTTATATTTGAAAGTCATAACATACATTGGCTTTAATTCCTTTTTATTAATCCATCGTACCAATATTTTAGTTGCCTTTTCAAGGCTCATGCGTTTTTCTTCTCTAGAGTCGGTATGAAGGGTTGAAAGTTCAATCGCTTTGCCATAACGCTCATTAGTTTGGAAGTCCTTAAGTCTATTTTTTGTAAAGTTTGTTTTTATATCACTTGGGCAAACTGCTGTTACTTGTATTTTTGTTTGGCAAAGTTCACAGCGAAGTGAGTCAGTTAAAGCGATAATTGCACTTTTGCTTGCTCCATAAAATGCTCGATATGGAATTGGGAAAAGCCCCATTGCTGATGCAAAATTAATTATTTTGCCTTTATTTCCCATTAGCGGAAGGACGAGTTGAATTGCATTTATTGTTCCCATAATATTAACATCAAAAATACTTTGAACTTTTTCAATAGGAGTAAGTTCAATAGCTCCAGAGCCTCCAAATCCTGCACAATTGATAAGCATATCAACTCTATCAAATTTTTCTTTAATATCTTTAAAAGCCTCTTCCATTTTTGCTCTATCAGTCACATCACAGTTAAAATCGGCATCAGCAAGAGAGATGTTATAAACCTTGTCACCTTTCTTTTCATAATACTCTTTTAATGCTTTGCCTATTCCGCTTGAAGCACCTGTTATAACAATATTTTGCATAAGTTCCTCCAAAAAGTATATATATTATACTAAATTTATTAATTTGCACAAAACAAATTTGACAAATATTTTTCAGTGTGATATATTTTATTATAATAAAGAAATAATAAACGGGGAGGTCGTTGTGAATGGTACAAAACGAGGGCTAATTATAGCTGCTATTGTTATGAATTTTTTATCTATTGCTTTAAATGTTTATTTGGCAATTAATGGAATTTTAATATTAATAGATAATCCCTATGAAGCTTTAATTTGGATGTATGTTATTTATGAAATTCTTGGTGTTTTTGCGTATGTCGTAACTGCTGGACTTTTGATTTATTCTATTGCGGATCATGGTTTGCATTTTAGGCAACGCAATGGATATTATATGACGGCTGTTATTTTAAGTTTGTTTTTAAATTTATTTTCAATATCATCTATGCTTTTGATTATTACTATGTTTTTATCTGATTGGGTTTGGGTTAAGCCTCAAGATGATGCTTATTTTAAAAAGGAAGAAAAGGCTGAAGAAAATAAAGATAAGGAAAGGGCAAAAAAAATTGATACTTTAAGAAAGCTTAAAGCAGAAGGGAAAATTACTGAAGAAGAGTTTAATGAACAGCTTTTCAAACTTTTATAGGTTGTTTTGACAAAGAAAGTCATAATTCTTTCAAATTCGCTAAAAAAAGTCAAGATTTGACAAAATCTTGACTTTTTATTTTGTTATTTTGTTTTATAGTGTCGATTATTTTCTATTTTTGTAGTTGATGGCAATCTTTTTTCTTTAAAAAAAATTGTTAAAAGTTTTGAACAGCTTTCTTGATAATCTTGTAAATACTCAAAATCTACCTTATGATTTAGTCTTGTAGAAGCAAAAATTTTTTCACAAAGGTCATCATTAGATGTTTTTTCTTTAGCCCCAATATACACTTTTCTAATTCTTGCATTAGAAATAGCCCCTGCACACATAGGGCAAGGTTCTAAGGTTACATAAAGTTCACAATCCTCTAATCTCCAGGATTTTAGGCACTTACAGCCTTTTTGGATCACGTTTATTTCTGCATGAGCAAGTGCATTTTGCTTTCTTTCGCGTTTATTATAGCTTTTAGCTATAACCTTATTTTTATATACAAGCACAGCCCCAATTGGGACTTCGCCTTTTAATTTTGCTTTTTCTGCCATAGTAATGGCAAGTTCCATAAATTTGTCCATAAATATAATATAATTTTTTAATCTTGAAAAGTAAAGTTTTTTCTTGTTTTTTTTTGAAAAAAGTTATATACTTGCACCATGGAAAACAAAAGAGAACAAAAACAAATCAACAATAAAACTTTCGAAAAGCGAAATTTTTACACTAATGACGATAGTGGAAAAGTTTTTATTTTTGCTTTACTATTGCCTTATATACTTATGTTTATTTTATCACTTGTGGCAGGTTTTATTGAAAGAGGAATGAATGCTGAGGCTGGCACAATAACTAGTCATGTAGGATTTTTAATTCCAGCCACATTATTAACACAACTTTCTTTCCTTGGAATTTTTATACTTTACAATAAAATGTTTAGTATTACATATAAAGCTTCAACAATTACAAATAAGCCTAGATGGCAAGATATTTTAATTGCAATTCTAGTTGCTTGTATATCTTTATTTGGTTTACTTTTGTTTACTAATTGTTATGATGTTTTTTTGAACAATGTTTTAAAATTTCCTGTCAATGAGGGGTTGACTGGAATTCCACTTGATAATTTTGGTTGGTTTACTTTAAATCTTCTTTTATTAGGTATTTTGCCAGGTGTTTGCGAGGAACTTATATTTAGAGGAGTGGTTTTGCAAGGAATAAGAAAAAACTTTAGTGATTGGGTTGCTATAGTTGTTTCTGCTTTGATGTTTGCATTATTCCATACAAATCTGCAACAATTTATTTATCCTTTTATCCTAGGATTAATCTTAGGCTGGATTGCTATTAGAAGTGGAAGTTTAACAATTTCTATTATTGTTCATACAACGAACAATTTTATAGTGGTTTTGCTTGCTTATATTAACAAACCTTTTGCTGATTTTCAAAATGTTTGGTGGTATTATCTTCTAGCTTTTGTGCTTCTGGCTATAACAGGATTAATAATTTATTTAATAGACAAATTTTACTTCAAAAGAAAAAATCATAACGATATTGAAAAAGAAAAGGTTGCAAAAATATCACCTTTTATATGGTTAGGAATTGGCGTTAGCGTTATTTTATTGGTTTTAGATACGATTATGAGATATTTGGGGTAAAACTATAATTTTTTATGAGAGGGCTTAATACAATAAACTATGAAAAAAAATAACTCTAATAATTCTTTATCTGTTCGAAATAAGGTGTCACAGGCAGCATATGGCACTTACTTTTTGATCGCCTTATTATTCATTACTTGGCGAATGCTTTTGAGTTTTGGCGTGCTTGATTTTATTCCAGAACTTGCAAGAAGTATTATTTCTACTATATTTATACAAGTAGTACTAATGTTCTCTGTCACTTTATTTATGTTTTCTGGACTTTTGAAAAGAAAACCTAGAGAGGGGCTTAAGTTTTTTGGATACAAAAAAATTACCAAAAAAGCATGGTTATTTGCCATCGTCTTAGGAGTAATTGTATTTTTCTTGAATTCTTATATAGCTTCTTTCTTTGCTAGCATTTTGGAGTTCCTAGGCTTTAGAAGCGGTGGAGAAATGCCTACGAGTTATCCTTGGTGGATGTTTATTCTCAATATTTTCTTAACAGCACTTCTGCCTGCTGTATGTGAGGAAACTGCTCATCGAGGACTTTTGATGAGGGGAAGTTTATGCTTTGGCTCTACTAGAGCAATTATTATCTCATCTCTTATGTTTGGACTTATGCATATGAACATTCAACAAGTGTTTTATGCAACCATAATTGGTTTCTATCTAGGTTATCTCGCTATTCATAGCGACTCAATTTATCCAAGCATAGTTGTTCATTTTATGAATAACGCCTTAAGTACACTTATGACTTTCTCACTTGTAAACAACTTTGGTTTTGGGAATTTGATTAACAAGTTGACAACTATTTCAAACGAATATGCTGTTATAGGAGTTATGTTTAATGTTGTATTTATTGCGGTTTTAATTACGGGATTGATTTATTTTACTAAAAAATTAATTCACGAAACCTCTGAGGCGAGAATTAAAGATTTACAATCACATATTTACAATGATCTTGTTAAACAAGAATATATGGAAAATATTTCTCAAAGCAAAAAAGCAATTAGGGGTGAGGTGAGTGACAAGACAGAAGAAATTTATGTTGATGTTGAAGAAATGTTTTTAGATAAAAATATCGAACTTGGCTACATGACGATCATTGATAGACAAATGCTTCAAGATGAAAAAAAATATAAACCAGACTTAATTTCTATGTTGTCGCTTTCGCTTGCCTTTGCTGTTGGGCTTATTGCAACTATTTTTACTCTTGTTTGGGGGCTGATGATATGATGACTATAAAAATAGTTTGTGTCGGAAACTTAAAAGAGAAGTTTTGGCGTGAAGCTTGTGAAGAATATCAAAAAAGACTTTCAAGATTTTGCAAACTTAAAATTATAGAACTTGAAGAACAGAACAATCTTTCATCTCAAAAAACTTTAGAAAAAGAAGGAGAGGAAATATTGAAACATATTTCTGGGAAAACAATTCTTCTTGCAATAGAAGGCAAGCAGTATTCAAGTGAAGAGTTTGCTGACAAGCTTGAAAAAGAAGCGTTAACATCAAGTGAATTAACTTTTATTATTGGTTCTTCTTGTGGGGTGAGTGATGGAGTTAAAAATATTGTTAAAGAAAAAATATCTTTTGGAAAACCAACTTTTCCGCATAATCTTGCAAGGATTATGTTGTTAGAACAAATTTATCGTGGATTCATGATAAATAATGGCTCTACTTATCATAAGTGAGCCATTATTTTTTGTCTATAATGTTTTTTCCATATTTATAAGCATAATTGACTATCTTTTGATGATTTATATCACTCATTCCTGTGGCATGAGATTGTGAATTATAAAAATGTAAACAATAATGGCTTTCATTTTCATTATTTACAATTCTTCCACTTAAACTTGCGGCTGTCCAAACATTAGGCAAAATTTCCACTATAACTGCTCTTTTTTGATTGCTTTCATAGCCAAATAAGGTTTCTATAGTTTGTTTGTCTTGCTCCTCATTTGGAGATATGTCAGCATGCAGATTTCCTCCAATTCGTAAAATTTTAAATTCTACTTTAGTTCTAACATCTACAACATTAATAGGTGTGTTATATGGCATTATTGGATTTACACATTCAAACCAATCTAGTTTAGCCAAGACAGGAGAGGCTTCTATGGGTGATGAAAAACTATAATCTTCACTTTCATTTCCTTCGCCTATTTTTGCAACATCATTATGGCTTAAATTGTACGAACCTGAGTAAAATGTGGGGTAGGGTAAAAGCGTGAGGAAAAGTCCACACGCAATCAAACTTATAAAGATATAAAAAGCTAAATTTCTTTGCATATTTCCTCTTTTAATGTAGCAATTTTATAGAAATCATAATATTAATTATTATTGGCTTTTAATCTTTGATTTCTTCGTCAAGCAAACCATGCGGGTTTTGCTCTTCTTGTGGAGGAGCAAAACTTTCGTTGCTATTTCCAAAGTGGTCATCAAAGTCAGGAGTACTTTCATGTGAGGCTTCAATATTAGTTTCTGCTGGTTTTTGTTTATTACCAATTTTTGAGATTTGTTTTTGAAGATCTTTTTTATTGCGTTTTGAAAAAACTGCAATTGTACCTTTACCTTTAATTAATTTAAAAACAAGCATAATACAAGCAGATCCTATAATAATATAGATAAGTCTAGAGAATATGCTTCCTTGATAGCCGAATATACCAGCAACAAAATCATATTGTAGTAATCCAATCAAAAGCCAGTTGATTGAGCCTAAAATTGTTAGAATAAATGCTAAAATTGTGACCATAATACCTCCAATGGCAAAATTGCTAAAATTAATTATTTTATTAAATTTTACTTAAAAACCTTGAAAAATGAAGGAATTTAAGCATTTTTAAGCACTTTTGTTAAAAATATTATGTTCAGGCAATATAAAAATATTTATAAAAACTTTATGTTTTTGTTTGACTTAATTTTTATTTTAGGCTAAAATATAGCGGAAATTTAAAAAGCACCAAAAGGAGAGGACTATGGAAAAACATTATTTGACCCCAGAGGGTAAAAAACAACTTGAGGAAAAACTTGCTCATTATAAAACTGTTTTAAGACCTGAAGTTGTTAAGGAAATTGGCGCTGCAAGAGAATATGGCGACCTTTCTGAAAATAGCGAGTATGAAGCAGCTAAAGATAAGCAAGCACTTATTGAAGCTGAAATCAGCGAAATGGAAGACATTTTATTGAATTGCGAAGTTATTAAGAAAAAAGATGTAGATACAGAAAATGTTTCTATTGGTTGCAGTGTGACTCTTTATGATGAAGAATTTGATGAAGAAGTGACATATAAAATTTTAGGTTCAACTGAAAGTGACCCAAAGAATGGAGTGATCTCAAACCTTTCACCAGTTGGTTCAGCTTTGCTTGGACACAAAAAGGGTGATGTTGTTTCTGTTCATATGCAAGCAGGCACAATTAAATATAAAGTTTTAGATATAAGAATGTAAGCATAAATATTGCTTACATTTTTTTAAATTTGCCCTAAAAATAGTTGTATTTTTTTGTAAAGCATGATATTATATCAATAGGAAATATTTTTGAAGCATAACAAAAACTAATAAAAAGGGCGATTTTCATTTATGATGTTTAAAAATACTTTTAGACTTTTTTGTGCTAATTTTGACAAAGTCTGGAAATATCTTGTATATCAACTCCTTTGCTGGGGTATCGTTTTTGCATTTCTCGCTCCTTTTTATGGCATTATTTCTTCTTCAATTGTTGGGGCTTGGGAGAGTCAAAATTTAAGTACTTTTTTCTCAACAGGAACTTTCTATGGCATAAATATTTTGCAAGCTTTTTCAAGTATAGTTAATGCAATAATTATGTTCTTTGAATTGATGTTTAAAGCAAATTTATTTTGTGGCATTTATTTCCTTATTATAATAGTTTTGATTAGACCTATTTTGACAGGTGTTGGTCGTTATACAATTTGTGAAATGATGTATGGCTATATGTCGTCTTGTTCAAAAACTTCTTTTACTGGTAGACTTTTAGGAACTTTGAAAAAATCTCTTCCTTATGCTTGTATGAGAGCTTTATATAGCATGGTTTTTGATGCTTTAATTGTTATTTCTTTCTTTGGTCTTACAAGAGTGACGGCGGAATGGTTTGTTTATGTTCTTCCTATTGCAATTGTTTTAATACCAGCCATTTTCTTGGCTCTCAAGGAAACTTTTATTGCGGGATGGGCTCCAGCAATGATTGTTTTTGATGACAATGTATTTTCTGCTTACAAAAAGGGAATGATTGCAGTACTTAGAAGAGGTGGAAAAGTTTATTCAACTGCTTTTGTTATCTTTGTTTTGGCTTTGGTTCTTGCTATGATTATTGGGCTTTATTCTCTTATAATCATCCTTCCTTGTATCTTTCCACTTCTCAACATATTTGAAATGGTGGCATTTTTCTCAAGTCAAGGAATGCGTTTTTATGTTGATGCCGACACAATCAAGTCACCTAAAAAACTTGAAGAGATAGATAAAATAGAAAAGGCAAAATATCTTTTGTAAGATGTTAAATTAAAGAGGGAATAAAATCTTTTTTGATGGTTTTTTGTTGTAAAAAATTAAGTTTTACATATTTTTAAAAGGAGAATGAAAAATTGAATTCTAAAGTTAAAATCACCTTTTTGGGCGGTGTAGGTGAGATCGGAAAAAACATGACCGCTATTGAATATAATGATGAAATTATCGTTATTGATGCTGGATTAACATTCCCTGGCGATGATCTTCCTGGTATTGATATTGTTATTCCAGACATTTCTTATCTGGAAGCAAACAAAGACAAAGTTAAAGCTTTGATCATCACTCATGGACATGAAGATCATATTGGGGCTATGCCTTTTGTGCTTTCTACTTTAAAAGTTCCAGTTTATGGTTCAAGATTAACTCTTGCATTAATTGAAAATAAATTGAAAGAACATCCTAATATAAAATTTAAAGGCGTTACTGTTAAGCCTAAAAATATTTTAAAGATAGGTTCTTTTACTGTTGAGTTCATCAAGGTTAGCCATTCTATTGCTGGCTCACTGGCTCTTTGTATAGGTACTCCTGCTGGGAACATTGTTCATACAGGTGACTTTAAGATTGATTATGAACCTATTGATGGAACTATTACTGACCTTACAAGATTTGGTGAACTTGGCAAAAAGGGGGTTAATCTACTTCTTTGCGAAAGTACCAATGTTTGTCGTAAAGGTTATTCAATGAGTGAAAAATCTGTTGGTCGCGCCTTGGAAGAAATTTTTAAAAGTCATACTGAGCAAAGAATAATAGTTGCTACTTTTGCATCTAACATTCACAGAATGCAACAGATTATGGATTTAGCTGAAAAATATAAACGTAAAATTGCTTTTACTGGCAGAAGTATGGTTAATGTTAGTGAAGTTGCTATGAAAGTTGGGGAACTTTCTTTCAATCGTGAAAATATTGTCGATATTGAAAAGGTTGATAAAATGGCTGACAAGGAAGTTTGTATTTTGACTACTGGCAGTCAAGGCGAACCTATGAGTGCGTTAACACGCATGGCGGCAGGGGAATTTAAGGCTTTTAAACTTAGACAAAACGACCTTGTTATTTTGTCTGCTTCTCCGATTCCCGGAAATGAGAAAAATGTTTATAATGTTATCAACGCTTTATATAAACTTGGTGCAGATGTGATTTATGATGAGCTTGCGGATGTCCATGTTTCTGGTCACGCTTGCCAAGAAGAATTGAAACTTATTCATAGCCTTGTTAAACCAAAGTTCTTTATTCCAGTTCATGGCGAATATAGACATTTGAAAACTCATAAAGAACTTGCTATGGGTCTTGGAATGGATGGGCGAAATGTTGTTCTTCCTAGTCTTGGTATGCAGGTTGAGCTTACTCCAAACTCTATTAAAGAGGCTGGCTTTGTGACAGCAGGTCAACGCCTTGTTGATGGTATTGGGATTGGTGATATGGATTCTAATGTTCTTAAAGAAAGAAAACAACTCTCTGAAGATGGTATTTGTGTTGTGGTGGTTTCGCTTAATAACATCAAAGGTGAAATCACATCTGATCCATTTATTATAACGAGAGGTGTTGTGTATGCTGACGAACAAGAAAGTTTTGTTCAAGATGCCAAGGCATGCATCATTGCATCACTCAAAGAGTCTGACCTTCGTGGTATGGAACCTTCGGTTATTAAAACATCAATTAGACGCAATATTTCTAACTTTATTTTCAAAAGAACAAAACGCCGTCCTATGATTATAACTATTGTCACACTTGATTAAATCAAGTGAAAAGTAGAGCAGTATGAATAAAGACTTTTTGCAAGAATTAAAAAATTATGCTCTCGAAAAACGCGTACCTATCATTCGTGATAAAAGTGCGTTTTTTTTGCAAGAACAAATAAAACTTGCAAAGGCAAAAAATATTTTAGAAATAGGAACCGCTGTCGGTTATTCAACCTGTCTTATGCTTGAAGCTAATACTGATGCAAATATAACTACTATTGAGCTGAAAGAAGCTTCATATAAAATAGCTCTTGAAGTTTTTGTTGGAATGGGTGTTGAAAATCAGGTTGAAGCATGTAATGGTGATGCTATAGAATGTTTGAAAGTTTTTGCCCAAGAGGGCAGAAAGTTTGATTTTATATTTTTAGATGGTCCAAAAGGGCAGTATATTAAATATCTGCCTTATTGTAAACAAATGTTAGAAAGTGGTGGAATTATATTTGCAGATAATGTTTATCTTCATGGAATGGTTTTGCAACAAGAACCTATAAAACATAAACATAGAGCAATGGTCAACAATTTGAGGAAGTTTCTTTATGATATAACCCATGATGAGGAACTAGAAACAACAATTTATGAGCTTGAAGATGGGATTGCAATAATAAAGAAAAAATAGAAAATTCAATCACAAGCAAACAGATAAAGACAAAATATAATAAAATTCGACAAAATGCGATATGAATACATATCGTTTTATTTTTTATATATAATTACTCAAAAAAGTAGATTATTTTAAATTTACCTCTTGAAAACTTAAATTTTATGTGTTATACTTTGGCTATTACAAGAGAGGGTATTATGAAAAAGAAGAATAAAAATAAATATATCAAAAAATTACATGCTGACAAACATCCAAAGACTAGAAAGGCAGTTTGCAAGGGGCAACAACGCGAAAACCCAAGAAGATGTAAAAAATATTATAATAAAATTGCAGGCGATATTAATGAAGGTTATATTTCTGGAGAATTAAACAATATTACATTTGGTTTTCCTGATAATGGTGAACATTTTATAGAAACAGCAATTTATGTCCCTAGAACGTCAAACAATGTTGATATTATCCCTGTAGTTTTTACAGATAAAATCTATCAATTATATAAATCTCAACTACATAAAGGAAGGGTGACTTTGATTGGTACCTTTCAATCTGCAAATAGGGTAGTTAATAAGAAAAATACATTATTTAATTATTTTCAACCAACCTCTTTAGATTTTGATGAAAATAAATATAAACAACGCAATAACTCTTTACATTTATGTGGAACAGTTTGTAATAAACCTACTTTAAAATGTTTGGAAAACAGCCAGATTTATTACTTTAAACTTGCAGTGAATACTCCTAATTTAGATAATTATATTCCAGTTTATGTAAGAGCTAAGAAAAGGGCTGGCGATATAATTAAAGATCTTAAGGTAGGAGATAGAGTAGACTTTTTAGGTCGAATTCAATCTAGGCAATATCATGAAAGCCAGGAGAAAATTAGAACTATAACCGAAATTTCTATTGCTAGGATAAATAGTGTTGAATATTTAGAAAGCAACACTAAAATCACTTCTAATAGTGAAAATGAATAAGAATGCCAATAATTTGGCATTTTTTGTTGCCATATTTTTTAAGGTAAGTCATATAATTCCTTGAGGAGTGATTTATGATAAAATATTTTAAAAAGGGTACTTTTAATTATGAAGATATTAACAATGCTTACATTGTTGGTTGCGCAAATGGTGAAATTTTGAAATTTAGAATTAATGCAGGTCAGATTCTGGTTAGGACTGTTTTAGAAGTTCCAAGACAGAGTGGACGGATTGATTATATTCCTATCGCTATTCAAAATGATATTTATATGCAACATGAGGAAAGTATTAAAAATAAAAAGCTTGTTTATAGAGGGGATTTTAGAGGATATCGTGCAAGAAGGAAATATCAAGGCAAGTTTGATAGTCATATTCTTGTGGATTTAATTGATGAAAATGTTGATGAATACAAAAGTAATAACAATATTGAGCTTTATGGGCGAGTGGAATCTCCGCCAAAATTGCGACCATTTAATGATGGAAGTGAGTCGTGTTATGTAAATATATGTGTAGATAATTTAGGCTTTAAAAGTCATATTCCTTGTTTCGCAAAAAATTCTTACAAACAAGATGTAAAATGTTTGCAGGTTGATGATAGAATTTATTTTTTAGGTCGAATTCGCTCGCGTGAATTTCATATTCCAAACACTAATGAAACTGCAAACTTTAACGAGATTGAAATTAACAAAGTTAAAGCAATAGAATATTAAAATTTTGGAATATAGTTTGAATTACAGACATATATTGTCCTATGAAAAGAATTCATATAGGCGTTATTAATTTTAGAAAATATTGGTCAAACATTGCAATTTTTGCAATGATTTTGGTTGTCGGCTTAGTGGCTTTTGTAGGAAGCATTGGACTTCCTGCCTCTAGTGCAGTGAGTGGTGTTTATTATAACGGTGATCGAAGTTCAAAAAATATTTCTCTTATGATAAATGTTTATTGGGGGACTGAGTATTTAGATAATATGCTTGCTACTTTAAAGGAAAAGGATGTTAAAACCACCTTTTTTGTAGGCGGAACTTGGGCAGTTTTAAACGAGGAATATTTAAAGAAAATACAAGAAGATGGTCATGAAATCGCTAATCATGGTTATCATCATAAAGATCATGATAAAATAAGTGAGCAAGAAAATTTTAATGAAATTTCCAACACTCATAAAATAATTAAAGAGCTTATAGATGTTGATATGACACTTTTTGCTCCACCTAGTGGTGCTTATAATAAAGTGACAGTTGAGGCTGCTCAAAATCTAGGTTATAAAACTATCATGTGGACTCGTGACACAATTGATTGGCGTGATCATAATACTCAATTGATTTATCAAAGGGCTATCAAAAATGCAAATGGTGGTGATTTAATTTTGATGCATCCAACTCAAAATACTATGGAGGCTTTGCCACAAATTATAGATTGGTTTCAATCAAATGGCTATAATTTAGTTCCTGTTTCAACAAATATTGGGGGACTTTCGGATTAGTTTTTGGTGTAAAATTATATTTTGTTAATGTTTTATTCAAGAAATCTTCTAAAATTACAAAATAGACCAAAAATTGCTATTAAATTCCTTTGAATTGTCAAAAATATCTCAAGTTTGTTTTGAGATATTTTGTTTTTTATGCTATAATTTATAAAAAGATTTATTTAGTGGGAGTAATATGGCTATATTTCAAGTTTCTAAAAAAAATAAGAAAGAAAAAAACACCGCCAATGCTAAAAAAATTACTGGTGCAACTATGCTTGGTGTTGCCTCTGTTTTGTTCCTTTTTTCTGTAACGAGTTTATGGCCTTGGGCTCAAGGTGTTATTTTAGGCATTTTTGGGGTATTTATCTATCCTCTTTGTATACTTTCTATGATTGTTGGGCTTGCTTTACTAAATAATCGTAGATATGTTATGAGTAAACGTTATGCTGTTTTTCTTTCTTTAAGCATAATCTTTTTGCTTGCAATAATTCAACTAATAATCGTTGGAAACAAGTTTAATGTAGAAGGTGTGCAATATTCTTATGGGCAATATCTTGCTTTAAATTTTACCCAAAAATGGACAGCTGGCGGAATTATTATTGGTCTTTTGACTACTTCGCTTTTAATTCCTCTCAATTTGGCTGGCACATATGTTATTTTATGTCTTGCACTTTTAATTTCTTGTGCTTTCTTTGCCGAGGCTTTGATAAGTTATCGCAAAAATGCAAATGTTAATGCACCTGTAAAAATTCAAATTAAAGAGAATAAAAAGAAAAATATTGATGTGGCAAGGCAAGAAGCAATTAAGCCTAAGGAAGAAATCAATATTGTTATGAATGGTGAAATTCAAGAAGAACTTGATCGTGAGAAGAATGCCAAAGCCATGGCAGGCTTAACTCGAACTATGACAACAGACAATAATTTTTTTGGAGCTTATAATAGTAAGCCAGAGCCGAAACAAAAAGGGGGTATTCCTGAAGGGAAAAGTGTTAAGGAATATCTTCTTGAACCCCCAACTGTTGATATGGAAGAGTTTTTTGCAAGGCAACAAAAGTTTACTCGTACTCATGCCAAAACTCAACCTCAAACAATTGACATGGGAGAGGCTAAGTCAAAAATAGATAATAATATAAATTCATTGAAGGAAAATGATTATATAAAACCAACTCAGCATGTTTACGAAGCCCAGTATGATTTCTCACAAGAACAAGCACCAATAAAGCGTGGAAATCTTCCAGAAATTAAGCCTGAAGAGTTATTGTCTGAAGCTGATAACATAATTTTTAATGCTACTAGAGAGGAACTTGCTGATCTTGGCGAAGATATTTCCTTTGCTAAAAATGATGATGACGATTTTATTATTAGACGAGATAGCAATATCACAGCAAGAGAAGAAGATATGCACAAGTCTACAAATGACGAGATAAACACTTCATTCACTTCACGAAGTGATGGTTATTTACGCGATACTACAGGTTATTCGCGTGTTAGTGAAAGTGAGAATTTGGCTAGGGAGCGTAATTTAGAAAACCTAACTTCTTTAACAGATCGTAGTGGAAGAGATAATTTAGCTAGAGGCTTAGACAGGCGTGAAGGCAATTTAACTAGAGATAATGATATGTCTAGACGGGGAGGACTTGAAAATAACGATCGTTCTCGCAGGTTTGATGTGTCACAAAATAAACCGCAAGAAAAGGAAGTTAGATTTAAGCCTTATAAGTATTCAAAACCTTCTATTGATTTAATAACAACAGCATCTGACGACCTTTCTTTATTGAATGGTGAAGTTCCTGCAAAGCGTGTAGCTCTTGAAAATGCTCTTGAAAAATTTGGTGTTCCAGCAAAAGTTGTTAGTGTTGTTATTGGACCAACTGTAACTCGTTATGAAATTGCTATGCCAGAGGGTATAAGCGTTAAGAAAATCCTCTCTCTTGATGCAGATATAGCTTATGCTCTTTCAGCTCGTGGGCAAATAAGAATTGAAGCACCTGTGCCAGGTCGCAGTATTGTAGGTATTGAAGTGCCAAACGATAAGGTTGCAAAAGTTTCTATTAAGGATGTGTTGATGAGTAAGGAATTTACTATGTCACCATCTCCACTCGCTTTTTCTCTTGGTAAAGATATCACAGGTACCGTTAGAGTTTGTAACCTAGCCAAAATGCCTCACTTACTTGTTGCAGGTACAACTGGTTCGGGTAAGAGTGTGTGCTTGAATGCTATAATTGTTAGTATTTTGTACAAAGCTTCTCCGGATGATGTTAAATTTATTATGATTGACCCTAAACAAGTTGAACTTTCTATGTATGAGGGGCTTCCTCATATGGTTGTTCCAAAGGTTATTACTGATGCGACTAAGGCTGTTAATGCTCTTCAGTGGGCTGTTGATGAAATGGAGCGAAGATTTAATCTTATCAGTGAGGCAAGAGTTCGTAATATCGATGAGTATAATAAGACAGAAGATGTTGTTAGTGGAAAGAAAAAGAAGATACCTTTCCTAGTTATAATTTTTGATGAGTTTGCCGACTTTATGCTTGTTGCTAAGAATGAGATTGAAGATAAAATTATGCGACTTGCACAAAAGGCGAGAGCTGCAGGTATTCACTTAATTTTGGCAACACAACGTCCTTCAACCGATGTTGTGACTGGAACTATTAAAGCCAACTTCCCAGCTCGTATAGCCTTTAAGGTGGCAAGTAGGGTAGATGGTGAAGTTATTATGGGTTCTCCTGGTGCTGAAAAACTTCTTGGCTATGGTGATATGCTTTATAAACCTTCTGATTCTGCTCCTGCCAGAATTCAAGGCTGCTTTATTGATACTCCAGAGACTAAAGATGTCGTTAATTTTATTATTGAGAATAACGAAGAAACCTATGATGAAGAGGCATTTAATGCAATTAATAATCCAGGCAAACCTTCTGGTAATGGCAGTGGAGATGATAATTCGGGGATGGATCCACTTCTTCCTCAAGCACTTAAGATTTGTATTGATGTTGGTGTAGCTTCTACAACAATGGTTCAAAGAAAACTTTCAATTGGCTATCCTCGTGCTGCAAGAATTATTGACCAAATGGAGGAGCGAGGTTATATTTCTTCGGCAGAAGGCTCTAAACAGCGTACAGTTTATACAAGTATAGAAGAGTTCTATGAGATTTTTGGAGATACTTATGAATAAGCAAGAATTGTTAAACAAAAGAATCTCAGCCATTTCGCTTGGTTGTGATAAAAATAAAGTCGACCTAGAAAAAATGCTAGGTCGACTTCAAGCATATGGTTTTCAAATAACAGGCGAGGCGACAGGCGCTGATATAGTTATTGTGAATACTTGTGCCTTTATTGAACCTGCAAAACAAGAAGCTATTTCAACGATATTTGAAATGATAGACCTTAAAAATAAAGGTGTTATTGAAAAAGTTATTGTTTCAGGATGTCTTCCTCAAAGATATTTAAATGAAATTAAAGACCAAATTCCTGAGGTAGACAAATTTATACTTCTCCGTGAAAATGACGATATCTGTCAAGTGATTGAAGGGCTTTATGATGTTAAACAATCAAAAGCTAATGATAAATTTCAACGCGTTATAACAAGTTCTCCAAGCTTTGCTTATCTTAAAATTGCTGATGGTTGCAATAATGTTTGTGCTTTTTGTGCTATCCCAAGAATTCGCGGAAGATATAAAAGTACACCAATAGAAGAACTTGTTGAAGAGGCTAAAAATCTTGTTTCTCGTGGGGTAAAGGAGATAATTTTAGTAGCGCAAGATATAACTCGTTATGGTGAGGATTTATATAATAAAAATTGTTTGATTGAACTTTGCAATATGTTATGTAAAATAAAAGGGTTGGAGTGGATTAGACTTCATTACACTTATCCAGAGAAGGTGGATAAAACACTTTTAGATTACATATCTACTAATCCAAAAATTTGCAATTATATCGACATTCCTCTTCAACATATAGATAACGATATTTTGAAGAGTATGAGGCGTAAGATTGATGAAGAGGGAACTCGAAATTTAATAGATTTATTACATCAATATCCTTCTATTAAAGTTCGTTCTACCTTTATTGTTGGCTACCCGAACGAGGGTGGAAGAGAATTTAAAAAATTACTCGATTTCTTGAAAGAGGCTAGTCTTGATTATGTAGGGTTCTTTCCTTATTATCAAGAAGAAGGCACTGCAAGTTTCTACATGAAAGGACATAATAAAAAATTCATTAAGCAGAAGCGTTTAAAGAAGGCTCGAAAGGTTCAAAATGCTATTGCGGAAGGTAAAGCATTTACCGAACTTGGACAAACTATTAAAGTTCTTGTTGATTTTTTTGACGAAAGCACTGGTGAATTTGTAGGGCATAGCGAATATCTTTCTCCAACAGTTGACTTTGATGTTCGTTTTGTGGATAATGGAAATATAAATATTTCAACTTTTGTTAATGTTAAGATTTATGATTTTGACGGAAAGAGTTTTAAAGGAGAGGTTGTATGAATACACCAAATAAAATAACATTAGTAAGGATTTGTTTAATTCCTTTTATTGTGTTTTTCTATCTTGCAAATTTTATTCCTTGGGGACAATTTATAGCAGGCACTATTTTTGTTGTTGCTTGTTTTACAGATTTTTTTGATGGTTATCTTGCAAGAAAAAATAATCAAGTGACAACTTTAGGGAAATTTTTAGATACAATTGCAGATAAAATTCTCATAATGACAGCACTTTTATTAATTATTGCAACTCCAATTGCAAATGTTAATGGGGTGGCTCAAGGCATTATTCGCCCAGAATGGTTTGGAATAGTTTGTGCTATTTTAATTTTAATGCGTGAATTCGCTGTTTCTGCACTTCGTCAAGTTGCAGCAAGTAAAGGCGTTGTTCTTGCCGCAGAAAAATCTGGCAAGGTTAAAGCCGTTTTCCAATTTATCACACTTGCTTTATATTTCTTCTATGCATTTTTTGTAGTTGAGTTTTATAATGGTGAACTGGCTGTTCATAAAACTGCAAATTCAGTGATGGCTATTATTTTACTAGTTTTACTTGCTATTACTACTATTTTAACCATATCTTCTGGCATTGGATATTTATATAAAAATAAGCAAGCTTTTGTTGACCCTAGAAAGGTTGAAGAAAAATCAAATGAAAACATGGTTTTATTTGTTGAAACTGCTCAAGAAGAAAAGAAAGAAGATAATAATGTAGAAACTGAAAATGTTGAAACTATTAAATCAACTCCAAAAAGACCTTCACAATCTAAAACTACTACTAAAAAGAAACCTGCCAAAAAGAAGAGTTATCCAACAGCAGTTAAACCAAAAATAGATTTGGCTAATAGAGAATTTCAATCTGATAATAATGGCAGAGAATATGATGCACTTATTCCACAGGCTCTTGATATGTTCTGGGAAAAAGGTTGGGCTTCAACAACAATGCTTCAAAAACATTTAGGCGTTGGTTATCCAAGAGCTTCAAAAATTATTGATCAAATGGAAGAACTTGGTTATATCTCATCAAATCAAGGAGCCAAAACAAGAACTGTTTTGATTTCTAAAGAAGAATTTGAAAAAAACGGCAAGCTTTTTAAATAAAATATTACAAATTTAAAGAGGAAATATGGAATATAAAATTTATATTTTTAATAATGATAAACTTCAAGATATTGATTTTGATTTTCTTGGCTTACAAAATATTTTGGCTAGTTATAACGCAGATATTTCTGTTTTTACACTACAAAAATTTGATAAGTCTTTAGTTAGTGAAATTATAAAAGAGGGTGGCAATCTTATCTTATTTTTTAGAAATCAAGATATAGATGATGTTATTTGCGATAATATCAAAATTTTGGGAAATAACAAGCATATTATTGATGACCAAATTGCATTATTTAATAATGATGATAAAAAAATTGTTTTTGTACCTTATGATCTTAATTGGAAGGTCTTGTTGGGTAAAATTAACTTTAATCCAAAAAGAGGTAATAAAACATGCACATTTAAATTGTTTAGTGTTTCCAAAAAGCGTGTTGAAGAAATTCTCAGTGGATTAAAAAATGAAATTGATTCACTTGAATATAGTGTTCTTAGTCGCAGGCTTCTTGTGGATGTGTACATATCTTATAATGGAACTGACGACCTTATTGATGATAATCAAGTGAAAATTGCAACTGCATTTAGAGATTTTATTTATAGTGAAAATAGTTTGGGGCTTTCTAGAAGTATTAGGCAGATAGTTAATTTGAAAGGTATTAAACTTGCTATTTGCGAGGGTATAACTGGGGGGTCTATTCTTAAAGAAATTTGTAGTAATATTTGTATAAAAGAGTTGTTAGCCGAAGGAAGGGTGGAATATTTAAAGGGTGATATTACGGCTGACGAGGTTTACAAACAAACTTTAACATTATTTGATGATAAAGATAATCAAGATATCTTTGCAATAAATGTGCAAGGTAAGTTTGAAGAAGATGGTATAACTTGTATATACGCTATGGGCAATAAAAACTCGATAGATGTTTATAAAAATACCTTTAAAGTAAGAAAGGAAGAGGCAGTTGAATATGCTGTTGAAGCAATTTTATTTAACATTGTTAAAAAATTACGCCAAAATAATTTGTCTTTTTAATTGATTTTTGGTAAACTATTTTAGAAAGGATATAGGTGAATTTATGGATAAGAAAGATTTGAAAAAAGACGCATTAGAACAGGCGTTATTACAGATTGAAAAGGAATATGGCAAGGGTGCTATTATGAAACTTGGTGATCAATCTCATCAAAAGATTGATGTGATTCCAACTGGATGTTTAACTTTGGATATGGCACTTGGAATAGGTGGTGTACCAAGAGGTAGAATTATTGAGATTTATGGACCTGAATCATCAGGTAAAACAACAGTTTCTTTGCATATCGTTGCAGAAACACAAAAACTTGGTGGAACAGCTGCATTTATTGATGCAGAACATGCTCTTGATCCAAGTTATGCAGAGAAGTTGGGTGTTAATCTTCAAGAACTTTATATTTCTCAGCCTGATAATGGTGAACAGGCTTTGAATATCACAGAAATGCTTGTTAAATCTGGTTCTATTGATATAGTAGTGGTTGACTCTGTAGCTGCTTTAACTCCAAAGGCAGAAATAGATGGAGAAATGGGTGATAACCATGTTGGTCTTCAAGCAAGAATGATGAGTCAAGCACTTAGAAAGTTGACAGGAACGGTAAATAAAAGCAAAACAACTGTTATTTTTATCAATCAACTTCGTGAAAAGATTGGCGTTATGTTCGGTTCCCCAGAAACAACTACTGGTGGTAAAGCATTAAAATTCTATGCAAGTATTCGTCTTGATGTTAGAAAAACAGATACAATCAAAGATGGCGCTAACATTATTGGAAACAGAACTAAGGTTAAAGTTGTAAAAAATAAACTTGCACCTCCATTTAAAACTGCCGAGTTTGACATTGTTTATGGAAAGGGAATAAGCCAAGTGGGTTGCCTTGTTGACCTTGCACTTAATGCTGGGATCATTGGCAAGTCTGGTTCATGGTTTTCTTACAATGACGAAAAAGTTGCCCAAGGTAAGGAAAATGTTAAAACTTATCTTGAAAATAATCAAGACATTTACAATGAAATTATGGAAAAGGTTAAAGCTTCAACAGGACTTATAGAGAGTGAAGTTGAAGAGGATGAAGAATAAAAAAACTCTTTCGTAAAGAAAGAGTTTTTTATAATTTTATTCTTGGCTAGGTGAATAGATTTGGCTACATTCATCACTTAAAGTTTGTGAATAGGTTTGATAATCTTGATTAGTTGTTTTATAAACATTTGCATGAGCATTTTGTAAAAGATTATCAATAGAAACTTGAGAAGATAATGCTGAGTTGATTGAAACAACATACTCTCCAACTTTGAGTGAAATCAAAATATTATCATCATCACGAACAACAATAACACCATTATTTTGAGCTACATTTTCTATAATTTGCTCAACAATTATAGGTTGCATTTTGTTGTCTAGCATAAATTTAGTTTGAGTATATTCACCATCTTTAATAGACATATGGCTATATTGTTTATAATAAGTGAGATTTTTTATTTTATTTACGAAATTAATCTCAGTTGTGCCAAATTCTTTATCGTTTTCTCCATTCATTATAGCTTTTGAAATATCTTCTAATTCATTAAGTCTAAAATCATTATTCTTTTCAAATTGAGATGATAAAAAGTTTTGATTTTGATTTAAAAGTTCTAAAGTCTTATCTGCTACAAAACTTTCATATGTAAAAATAGAATGATTAGTAATGTAATTTTTAAGTCCTTCCAAATCATAAACATTTTCAGGTGAACGATATAATGAGTAAAGAACAGTTAAATCTTTTGCTGTGAAGGAAGTAGAAGTTTTTGATAAGATAACTGAATCTTCCTTTTCTTCAAGCCCTAAAAGTTTTGCAAAAGCAGATTTAATTTGCTTTGAAAGTGCAAGTTCACTATTCAAGCTATCTTTTTGAAGCAAGATTGATGCGTTATAAATTTCATTGCCATCTATATTTTCACTTAAATCTTTAAGTTGATAGGTGAGTGAGGTTTGTAAATTCTCATTATCGCCAAGACAGAGATTAATGGCATAAGGATTTTTTAAATCGTTATCGTTAGGATTGTAATTCAACTCAAACGCATATTTCTTATTAATAAATTCAAAGGTGTCGTTGATTTCATCAAGGCAAAATTCGATAACATCTTTTTGTTTATCGTTTGTTTCGAAATTAACATTAACAGGCGTTGTCTTACTTTCTATTGACATTGGAAGACGATAAAAATTATTTCCAGAAAATAAAGCATGTTCTTCACCATATTGTTCTTCAAGTTCTGTCATAATTTTTTCTTGAGATAAAAGAGGGTAGTTAGCTTTAATATCATCTAATGAAAGTGTGTCATTTCCATTTTTACAACCTGCAAAACCTGCAAGTAGAGTTGCAGAAAGTCCTAAAACAGAAAGTGTTTTTAGGGCTTTTCCAAAACAAGGTTTATATTTAGCATTTTTCATATAAATATTATATCATATTTAATAAATTTTGTCAATACTTTGTATTATACATACCATTTTTGCGAAAGGTCTGTATTCAAATGATTATTTGTAGATTTTATTAGGTCTACTTGTGTTGTTAAGGTTTGAGAAGATGTTATTTGTCCTGCAAAAGTAGTGATAAGGATAAACTTTTCTCTTGGCTTTAACATATCAAATTCTAATGTTAATTTGCCGTTTTTACCTTCAATACTTTCAAGCAGATTGCTTTCATTTATACTTTCTTTATAAATTTTATATTGATAATAATCTTTAGTATTCAATGTTAAAAAGGCCTTATTTTCTATAACTTTTCCTTTAAGTTCAGGGTCTTTTATTTGTGTGAATTTATTAGATATCTCGCTAGGTAAATTAAAGCGTGAGAATAGTTCTTCTTTAGTATATCTTGCAGGTGTGAAGGAATTTGCAAGTACTACTTTATGATTGTCTTCTAGTTCAGTTATATCTATTGGCATAGAAACTATACTTGAAGGTTGCTCGAATGTTGAATCATCTTTATTATTTATGAAATAATTTTTTACCACTGTAGTAGGCAATCCACCGCCGACAGCTTTTGTAGGACAGTTGTCTAAATTGCCAACCCAAATGCCACATGTTTGATTGTTTGTATAACTCATATTCCATGCATCTAAATTTTCCTTACTTCCACTTTTGCCAACAGTTCCTGTTTTAGAAGCTATTTCAATATTGAGGTCGCTAAGTTTGCGAGCTGTACCAGTTTTGGCTGAAGTGCGTAGCATATCTGTCATAAGATAGGCACAATCTTCTCTTAAAACTCGCTTTTCTTCTGGTCTATGAACATAAACAAGTTTATCATTTTTATCGGTTATGTATGAAATAAATTTATTTTCAGCGTACATTCCTTTATTTGCAAGGGTGGTGTAAGCCGAGGCAAGTTGATTTATATTGACACCATAACGCATTCCACCGAGGGCAAGAGCATAATTGTCATCTCCTTCATCAAATTTGATTCCCATGCTTTGTGCATAACTTTTTGCTTTATCAATTCCTACATAAGAAAGTACTTTAACAGCGGGTATATTAATAGACTTAGAAACTGCATCTCTAGCACTTACATACCCATTATATTTTCCACCAACATTTTTAGGTGTGTAGCCAGAAATTGTTGTTTTTTCATCTAGAAGTTGTGTGCTGGGATTTATTATATCTTCATTTAAAGCTGGAGAGTAAACAAGGATTGGCTTTATGCAAGAACCAGGTTGACGGCGAGCATTAATAATTTTGTAGGCGCTTCTACCTGTGTATGCTTCAACCGCATGCTTTTGATTATTTATTACTATACCAGCATAATCGTCTTCACCTATGTCCACATTGTCAAATGCTTTTTCAAGTTGTTCTTGTTTTTCAAGATTTTGATATGTATGAAGTTGATAACCTGATAAAGCTATTTGTTTGGCAGGCAATCCTAAAATTCTCATAGCCTCTTCTATTGCCGTTTCACTATAAGAATTAAGTTTGTTTTGTGTTTTGGTGTTGAGGTTGAGTTTTAAAGGTTCTTCTTTTGCAGCCATGTATTCTTGTAAGGTTATTTTGTCATCATTATGCATTTCTTTAAGAACAAGGTTTCGTCTATTTAATGAATTTTCGGGATTAGTTAATGGTGAGTATTTTACAGGCGATTTGATTATTCCAGCTAAGGTTGCTCCCTCAGTTAAAGTTAAGTCATGAGCTGGTTTAGAAAAATAAAAATTTGAAGCCTTTTCTATTCCATAGCAGTTGTTGCCAAAATATATAACATTAAGGTATTGCTCTAATATTTCATTTTTAGAAAATTGTTTTTCTAGTTTTTTTGTTAAAGCAACTTCTTTGATTTTTCTATTAAAAGTTTTTTCACTTGTAAGATGTGTGTTCTTGATTAATTGCTGACTTATTGTTGATGCACCTTCTTTCAAATTCATACTTTTTATATTGTTCACCATAGCTTTGGCGATTCTTTTATAGTTTACGCCATTATGTTGATAAAAAGTTTTATCTTCAATTGAAACGAATGCATCTTTAACATGTTGTGGAATAGCGGATTCTTTTACAAAGCTTGAATTAAACATATTTTCATCTTTGATAGTTCTGTTATTGCTATCAAAAACCTCAATGGCAAGACTAGGGGATGTTAGTTTATTTGTATCTAATTGTATTGAAGAGTATTTAAACCAAATTCCGCCAAAATAAAGACCTAGTGCAATAAATAAAAGCACTAATATACACACAAAAGTTATAAAAGATATCTTGACAATTTTCTTCATTGCATATATTATGTGACTATTCACAAAAAATTATTTAAGATATAGAATAATTTTTTCTTGAATTACGCTTGTGAAAATTTTACAAAAATGCTAAAATATATTGTAAATAACAAATTTATATTTGTTTTCAAAGAGGAAAAATGAAATACTTTATTGTTACTTTTGGTTGCCAGATGAATGTGCATGATTCAGAAAAAATTGCTGGCATTTTAGAAAATTTAGGTTATAAGTGTGGGCAAAATCGAGAAGAAGCCGACATTATTGTTTTTAATACATGTGCTATTCGTGAAGGCGCTGAAGATAGAGTTTTTGGTAATGTTGGAGCCTTAAAAAAACAAAAAAAGATTAATCCTAATCTTATAATTGTTGTTTGCGGTTGCATGACGCAGAAAGCTAGCACGGCTCAATATATGAAAGAAACTTTTCCTTTTGTAGATATAGTTATTGGAACGCATAATGTTCCAAATCTTGCTTCATATATTATGAAAGTTAAAGCTAAGCAACAAAAGCGCATGCTTGAACTTTGGGAAGAGGGTGAAATTGATGAAAGTTTGCCTTATTCTAGATCAAGCGGAGATAATGCTTGGGTTAATATTATGCAAGGTTGCAATAATTTTTGTACATATTGTATTGTACCTTATGTTCGAGGCCGAGAAAAATCGAGAGAAAAAGAGAACATTTTAAATGAAATAAAACAACTTGTTTTGACAGGGAAATATAAAAAAATAACACTTTTAGGACAGAATGTAAACTCTTATGGAAAAGATTTATCACCTTCAGTTTCTTTTGCAAAATTATTAAAAGACATTTGTGCTATTGAGGGGGATTTTACAATAAGTTTTATGACTTCACATCCCAAAGATTTAACTGATGAGGTTATTGAAACAATTGCTGTTGAGGATAAGATTGAAAAATATATACATCTTCCTGCTCAAAGTGGTGATAATCGAATTTTGCACCTTATGAATAGAAAGTATACTCGCGAAACTTATCTTGAAATTATTAGAAAAATTAGAGAGCGTGTCCCAAATTGTAGAATAACTTCCGATTTTATTGTGGGTTTTCCAACCGAAAGTGAGGAAGAGTTTTTGCATACAATGTCACTTGTAGAGGAAGTGCGTTTTGATAGTATTTTTGCTTTTATGTATTCACCACGCGAAAATACAGTTGCTGCCAAGATGGATGGACAAATTACAGAAGAGGTAAAAAACGAAAGAGTTAATAAACTTTTGGCTTTGAATAAAAAAATACAGATGGAGGATGGGAAAAAATGATTGAAGATATCAATGAAGGCTCAGGATTTTATCGTCAATGGAAAACGATAAAAAACAATTATGAAGACTGCATTCTTTTATTTAGAATGGGCGATTTTTATGAGATGTTTAACGATGACGCTTTAACAGCTTCAAGAGTTTTGGACCTTACTTTAACTAGAAAAAAGTGTGGAGATAAGGGACATGTTCCTATGTGTGGAGTTCCTCATCATTCTGTTCAAACTTATATTGGAAACTTGATTGATGCAGGATATAAAGTCGCAATTTGTGAGCAAATGTCTGAAGCAAAAAAGGGTGTGAAACTTATTGAGCGTGAAGTTGTTAAAGTTGTGACCCCTGGAACTGTAACCGAAGGTGAAATGCTTGATGAAAATAAAAATAACTATCTTTTGGCAATTTATAAAAATGAAAAAGATATGGGCGTTAGTTATATTGATGTTTCAACAGGTGAGTTCTATGCAATGCCTATCGAAAATCATACCAGTGATTTAACAGATCTTGTCACAAGGATTTTGCCTAGAGAGGTTATTGCTAATAATGAGGCAAGAGAATTTTATAATCAACTTCCTATTCATAGGCTTGGCGGTCTTCCAAAGGCAACAGATTATCCTGAGTGGGCTTTTAGTGATGCAAGGGCAAATCAAAACTTAAAAAATCATCTGGGTGAAAACTATTTGAATGTTTATGAACTTAATGGTCAAAAACCTACTTGCTATGCTTGTGGGGCAATTTTGGAGTATGTAAATGAAACTCAAAAACGCCTAATGAAGAATATCAATAAACTTAAAATTATCAAAAATGAGAAGTTTTTGGTGGTTGATATGAATTCACGCCGTAATCTTGAGCTTGTTGAAACTATGCGTGATAGAAAAAAGACGGGTAGTTTATTGTCTATTGTAGATAAAACACGAACACCAATGGGTAGGCGTAAAATTCGTCAATTTTTTGATGAACCTTTAAAAGATGCAAAGGAAATTAATGCACGTCTTGACAGTGTAGAGGAACTTATAAAAAACACTCCAGTGAGAGATAGGCTTGCCGAAGCTCTTGTTTATATTCGTGATGTAGAGCGTTTGTCAGGTAAAATTGCCTCTAAAACTATTTTCCCTAAAGAAATGATAACATTAAAAAATTCTTTACAACAACTTCCTGCTGTTAAAGAGGCATTAAAAAATGCCAGAACTACAAAACTTGTTTCATGTAGAGATAACTTAATTGATTTTTCTGCAATGGCTGATTTACTTGAAAAGGCTATAATGGATGATGAAAAATGTCCAACTACTTTAAAAGAGGGAGGATATATAAAGGATGGCTTTAATGGTGATCTTGATGATTATCGTCAAGCTCACTCTAAAGGCAAAATTTGGCTTATGGATTTGGAAAACAAGGAGCGTGAAGCTACAGGTATAAAAAATCTTAGGATTTCTTCAAATAAAGTTTTCGGATATTTTATAGAAATAAACAAACAATATGCCGACCTTGTTCCTCTTCGCTATACGCGAAAACAAACTATTGCAAACAACGAAAGATATATAACTGATGACCTTAAACATATTGAGGACAAGATTACAGGTGCAGCAGAAAATGCAGTTAGACTTGAACTTGTTTTGTTAAATAAAATTCGTGATTATCTTTTTGATTATGTAAAACAAATTCAGCAAATTTCTGTCGCTATTGCTGAAATTGATACAATTCTTTCTTTTGCTCAGGTTGCTGTAAAAAATAACTATGTGAAACCTGTTATTAATAATAAGATTAATCATATCAGTATTGTTGAAGGGCGTCATCCTGTTGTTGAACAGTATGTTCGCAATGGAACGTTTATTCCAAATGATACTTTCTTAGATCAAGAGGCTGATAGAACAATGATTATCACAGGACCTAATATGGCTGGTAAAAGTACATATATGAGGCAGGTTGCAATTATAACATTCTTAGCTCATATTGGTTGCTTTGTGCCAGCAAAGAGTGCTGAGATTGCTGTGACAGACAGAATATTTACGCGTGTTGGTGCTTCTGATGACTTAGCGTTTGGTCAAAGTACTTTTATGGTTGAAATGAGTGAAGTTGCAACAATTTTAGCTAATGCTACAGATAAAAGTCTGATTATTTTGGATGAAATTGGTCGTGGAACTTCTACTTTTGATGGGCTTGCTATTGCGTGGTCAGTTGTTGAGCATATTGCAAAAAAATATAAAGCTAAAACTTTATTTGCAACTCACTATCATGAACTTACAGATTTAGAGGGGGTTCTTGATGGAGTTAAAAATTATAAAATAGCAGTAAAAGAAAGTGGAGATAATGTTATATTCCTTCGCAAAATTGTAAGAGGTGGGGCAAACAGGAGTTTTGGTATTGAGGTTGCGCGTCTTGCTGGTCTTCCACAAGTAGTTTTAGATCGAGCTAAAGAAATAAGTGAAGGGCTTGAAAAAGTTAATAATAAATTAGATCTTAATATCTTTAAAGATGAAAAGCCTAAAGCAGAGCAAAATTCAAAAAAAGCGATAGCAATTTTAAACAGGCTTAAGGATATTGATATGAACATGGTTTCACCTATGACGGCATTTGATTTATTAAATGACCTTGTTGGTGATGCAAAGACAGGGGAGGAAAAACATGGCAATTAATGTTTTAGAGCCAAGAGTATATAATCGAATAAGTGCAGGTGAGGTTGTTGAAAGACCAGCTTCTATTGTTAAAGAACTTGTTGAAAATTCGATAGATGCTGGTGCAAGCGAAATTTCAATAGAGATTGAAAATGGAGGAATAACAAAAATCCAAGTAGCTGATAATGGTTGTGGTATTGAAAAAGAAGACCTTGTTGTTGCGTTTAAACCTCATGCTACAAGTAAGATTAAAGATGTTGAGGATCTTGACAATATAATGTCACTTGGCTTTAGAGGTGAGGCTTTGGCAAGTATATCTTCTGTATGTCATGTTTATCTTTCTTCAAAAACAAAAAATGCAGAAGTAGGTTATTCTATTAGCGTAGATGGTGGTTATTTCAGTGAGGTTGAAGAGGTTGCTCGCCAAAACGGAACAACCCTTATAGCTAGAGATTTATTTTATAACACTCCTGTCAGAGCTAAGTTTTTAAGAAAGCCTAAGAGCGAAGAAGCTGAAGTGACTCATTTGGTTGAAAAGTTTATGCTAGCACATCCAGAAATTGCTTTTCAATATTATATAGACGGAAAGTTGATGTATAACACAAGATGTGGTAGTATGCAAGACATAATATATACGATATACGGAAGGGACGTTTACGATAGTTTGATTGAGGTTGATTATAAAGAAAGAGAATATCATCTTTCAGGTTATATTACAAAACCAAAGATTTCTAAAAGCAACAGAACTTTCCAAACCTTGTTTGTAAATGGTAGATATGTTGAAAACTTTTTGATATCTTCAGCTGTACAAGGTGTTTATGAAAATTTTTTGATGAAGGGTAAATTCCCTCTTTATGTTCTTAATTTAAATGTCCCTGGGGATAGCGTTGATGTAAATGTTCATCCTTCTAAACGAGAGGTTAAGTTTGATAATTCATCTTGGATTTTTGGTTTTGTTCGTAGAGCAATTGAAAAGGCTTTACTTCCATTAAATCAAATTGCTTCTTTTGTGACTAATGACATAGAAAAGTTACCAGAAGAGGATTCTCGAAGTGAATTCAATTTATCTGGTTTTAATCCTTATCTGCGTTTAGAGCGTGAGCCAATAAGTGAAACGGAAGGTTCAAGTTATATAATTAGTGTAGATCACACTGAAGATTTAAAACCTTTGGAAGAGGTGGCAATTAAAACTGAACCTAAAGAGTATGTAAAGAAAAGAATGCCAGAACTTCCTCCAGATCTTAGCAATGTCAAACTTGAAGAGGAATATATAGAAAAAAATAAAGAGGGAAATCCATATATTATCTTTGACCACTCAAAGGATGGTTTTGCGGCAGATATTATGTATAAAAATGAGTTGCATATAGAAAAAGACAAATTTTTAACAAGTTCTATTGCTGATGAGATGAAGATTTTGGGGACTATTTTTAACACATATATTCTTGTTGAGTTGGGGCAAAGTTTATTTTTAATAGATCAACATGCTGCTCATGAGAGGTTGTTGTATGATAAACTTGAAAAGGAAATAAATAGTGAATTAATTGTAAAGCAAGATTTACTTGTTCCTTATGTTTTCACACTTGGTGCTCTTGAAGTTATAAGCATGGAAAGAGTTATTAATGAGCTTGATAAAATAGGTTTCACAATACGAAATGTTGAGGGTTATACTTATGAGCTTAGCAGTATTCCACTTGTTTTAACTGAACTTGATCTTGAAAAATTTGTTAGCGAGATTGTAAAGGAAAGTATTTCATTTGAGAAAAAGGCTAGCGAATTTATTCATAACAAAATTTGCCAAACTGCTTGTAAACATGCTATTAAAGGTGGCGATAGTTTATCTAATGATCAATGTGCATACTTAATAGGTGAAGTTAGAAAAGGCGTTATGTTATGTCCACATGGTAGACCTGTTTGTATTGAGTATAGTAAAAAGGAAATTGAAAAATTATTTGGAAGAATTGTTTAAATGGAGTGTATGAATAAAGTCATTTTTATTTTAGGGCCAACAGGAGTTGGTAAAAGTGATTTTGCAATAAAACTTGCCAAGGATTTTAATGGCGAGATTATTTCTGCGGATTCTGTTCAAATTTTTAAGGGTTTTGATGTTGGTTCTGCCAAGATAAAAAAAGATGAAATGCATGACATTGTTCATCATGCTATTGATATTTGCAATCCAGAAGATTATTTTACGGTTTATGATTATGTTGAATTAACACGAAAAAAAATAGTAGAAATAAATAACAAAAATATGCTTGCGATTGTAGTAGGTGGGACAGGGCTTTATATTAAAGCGTTGGTGGAAGATTATAATTTTGGCTCTGCAGATAAACATGATGACTTTAGAACAAGCATGAAAGAACTTTCGAGCAAAAAAGGTACTCTATCTCTTTGGAATTTGCTTAATAAGAAAAATCCTCAAATGGCAAAAAAGATAAGTAAAAATGACGAGAAAAGAATTATTCGTGCATTAGAAGTTTGCGAGTTTGGTGAAGAACAAAAAAAATCTCAGGCAAATTTTAAATTTCTTATATTTGCTTTAAGTTTAGAGCGACAAAAATTATATGAAAGGATTAATTTGCGTGTTGACAAGATGGTTCAACAAGGATTATTTCAAGAAGTTGAAGGGCTTTTGAAACAAGGTATTTCAAAAGATTGTCAGCCAATGAAAGCTATTGGGTACAAAGAGATAATTTCGTTTTTGGAAGGTGAAATAGATAAGCAAACGGCAGTTGACCTTGTAAAACAACATTCTCGAAACTATGCAAAACGGCAGATGACTTTTTTGCGAGGAATGAGTAATGTTCAATTTGTTGATATTGAAGATAGAGAATTGGCATATCAAGAAATTAGTGAAGAAATTTTCAAATTTTTAAAATAAAGGAGAAAAGTATGAAAGTAGATTTAAAAATGTGTGAGGAAGAGTTAAAAATACAATTCCAAAAGGTTGATGAAATTGCATATTTCAATCAAAAAAAGGTTTTAAATGCTTTTATTGATTGCAAAATTTCAGCAGGGGATTTTGCAGGTAGCACTGGTTATGGTTATGATGACCGAGGAAGAGATAATTTAGCAAAACTTTATGCTAAAGTTTTTGGTGGAGAGAATGCGATTGTTTCACCCCTTATAACTTGTGGTTCACATGCTATTTCTACTGTTTTATATGGCTTACTTCGTCCAAAAGATGTTTTACTTTCAATTTCTGGAGAGCTTTATGACACTCTTCATGATACACTTTTTGGAAAAGATAATGGAAGTTTAGAAGAGTTTGGTGTTGAATATAAGCAAATAGATCTTATAGATGGCAAACTGGATGAAGAGAAAATTTATAAAGCTGTAAAAAAACTTAAACCAAAAGTTGTGTTCTTGCAACGATCTAGGGGATATTCATCAAGAAAACCATTCTCTGTGGAAGACATGGAAGAAGTTTTTAAAAAAGTGAAAGAGCTTTCACCTAAATCTTTTATTTGCGTAGACAACTGTTATGGTGAATTTGTTGAAACAAGAGAACCAACGGAGGTTGGAGCAGATGTTATAGTTGGTTCACTCATCAAAAATCCTGGTGGTGGGCTTGCTCAAACAGGGGGATATATTGTTGGTAAAGATGAGGCTATTCAAAAAATTGCCACTCGCTTTACTTCACCTTCTCTTTTATTAGAAGTTGGTTCTTATGAAGCGGGATATCGCATGTTTTATCAAGGCTTCTTCATTGCACCTCATGTGGTTGCTCAATGCATAAAGGGTGGATATCTCGTTGGAAAAGTTATGGAAGAAAAGGGCTATAAAGTCCTTCCTGCCAGCGATGAAAATGCTTATGATATTATTAAGTCTGTGGTTTTTAATACAGAGGAAGAACTTATAAAATTTGTTCAACTTGCGCAAGCACTTTCTCCTGTTGATAGCTATGTGACTCCTATGCCTTGGGATATGCCTGGCTATGAAGATAAAGTTATTATGTCTGCAGGCACTTTTGTGGGCGGGGCAAGCATAGAACTTAGCTGTGATAGTCCAATAAAAAAACCATATATTGCATATTTTCAAGGTGGACTCACTTATGAGCATGTTAAAATCATGGCTGAAAAATTAAATGAATTATATTAATAGTTATATGCTATATAAAAAAGGACAGGTAGTCTGTTCTTTTTTTGTCGAAATATAAATATTCTATTGTATGCGTAAAACTTATAAAGGGCAGTCACTTTTTAGCGAGTTTAAATATTCTTTAACAGATTGTTTCAAGCAACACAAGATTAAATTTCTTGTTTCTTTTTGTGTTCTTTTAATTGCTTTGTTGACGGGGATTATAATTGCAATAAAATATTACGATTCGAGCAGTATTTGTTTATCTAATTATGGTCTTGTTGATTTTTCTGGAGGAATAATTTCCTCAAGTTTTTTCTCACGATTCTTTTCTATGCTACTTATAATGCTTTTGTTATTTGTATGCAGTTTTACCTCTTGGACATTTCCGCTTGCAATTTTAATATTGGCATATCGTACCTATCTTTTAGGACTGAATCTCACACTTATGTTTATACTTTATGGAATACCTGGAATGTTGATTTCGCTGATTATTGCTTTACCATGTCAAATTTTAATTATTTTGATTCTTCTAGTATTTTATGTGCTTTTATATAATAATGCTTGTGCATGTAAGCATTACGGCGGTTGTGGGGGTAGCAAGATTAAGATTCTTCTAATAACAATGTTATTGCTTTTTATTTGCAACTTTTTTGAAAGCATTGTTTTAATTGTCTTTAATGTAAATGTTATTTTAGTGATATAGACGCATAAAAATCAAATTATTGAAAAAACTACTTCTAAAAAAGGAGTAGTTTTTATGAAGAAAATTATTATATTTGGTATTATGTTATGCATACTAGCCACAACATTTTGTAGTTATCTCTTTTCGCCAGCGCTTTGTGTAATGGCAGATACTAACCTTGATATAACAGCAAAATCTGCTTTACTTTTTGATGTTGCATCAAAAGAAGTATTGTACGAAAAGAATTCTACTGAGCATTTACCTGTTGCAAGTATGGTTAAAATGATGACAATTCTTCTTATTTTAGAGGAAATAGATAATGGTTCTTTAACGCTTGACACAATGGTTTCAACAACCGAAAATGCTTCTGGAATGGGTGGTTCACAAATTTTTATTGACCCATTTGTTGAATACAGAACAGAGGATTTATTAAAAGGGATTATTATTGCTTCTGCAAATGACGCCTCTGTTGCTATGGCTGAACACATTTCGGGTAGTGAAAAAACTTTTGTTGGCAAGATGAATGAAAAAGCTAAAGAACTTGGAATGGTTGATACTCATTATTCAAATTGTACAGGACTTCCTGCCCCTGAGCAATATTCCTGTGCAAAAGACAGTGCTATTCTTTTATCAGAAGTTATCAAGCATGATATTTATCATAATTATTCTACAATTTGGATGGATGAGGTGGTACATCCATCAGGTCGTAAGACTGGACTTGTAAATACAAATAGACTTATTCGTTATTATGACGGTTGTGATGGCGGTAAAACAGGTTCAACCAATGAAGCAGGGTGTTGTCTTTCAGCATCTGCAAAACGAGGAGATATGAGATTGATTTCTGTTATTGTTGGAGCTAATAATAGCCAAACTAGATTTAATGAATGTTCATCACTTTTCAATTATGGCTTTGCTAATTTTGAAAATAAAACAGTTTTCAATAGTGATCTAGCTATCAAAACCCTTCCTGTTAACAAGGGTAAGATAGATGAAGTTGAAATTTATTCAAATCAAGATTTTTCTCTTTTAATGAAAAAGGGGGACAAAAGTGAAATTGAAATTAATTATGAACTTCCTGAAAGCATTAAAGCACCAACAGAGGCTGGAACTGTAATTGGTAAGGCAATTATTTCTAAGAGTGGCAATGTTGTTAAGGAAATTGAAATTATCATTAAAGACGCTCTTGAAAAACTATCGTACAAGGATTGTTTAGACAGGATTATAGATGCTTTTTAGAAAAAATTACTTGTTTTATCAATTTGAAATTAAAAATTAATTAGTGGCGTAAGCCACTTTTTTTGTCATTTTTGCAAGGGTATATGGGAAAGTGCATAGAATGTTTATAAAAACAAAAAATTCGATAATTTTTATTTAAATCTTATTTGGAATATTTATTATGATGTGATATACTTGCACTCACACCCTAAAAAAGGAGGCTTTATGAAAGGGCTATTAAAGATTGGAATTGATGTTGACAATACCTTATTTTACTGCAAATCTTTTTTATATAAAATAATGGCTAAATTTAAATTTTCCTCTTTGAAATACAAATTAAAATATGTAGAAGTTCCTTTAATTAAGGAAGCTAAAGTTAATTCATTTTATCGCAGAGTGTTTAGATTTTTTAATCCCAATGCATATAAACCTTGTGAGGAAGCTATTGAAACAATAAATCTTCTTCATCAGGCGGGGAATAAAATTGTTCTTATAACTTCTCGTCCAGCATTTGGTCCTTTTGTTTCTTCATTGCAAGAATGGCTTTCAACCCATAAACTTAATTGTGATACTCTCATAATGGGTTGTAATAATAAAACGGACTATATCACAAAAAATAAAATAGATTTACTTATAGATGATTTGCCAAAAAATTGTCGTGACGCTGAAAAGGTAGGACAAAAAAGTATTTTATATACGGGAGCTACTAAGTTGAATAATAAAAAATTGAAGAGGAGTAAAAATCTTTCTAACATCGCCAGCACTTGGAAGGCGGTGTGGAATGTAATTCAAAGTGTTGTGAGTGAGGGCGGTTCATTTGCAACAGGAAATGAAAAAAGCGAATAAAAAAAGTGGCATTGCCATTTTTTTGTTTGCATTTTATCTTGCTTTATGATATACTCAATTCTGTACTATGGAAGAATTACAAAATAATCAAGCGGTTGAAACAGAACAATTAAGTTTTGTTGATGATAAATATAGATTTAAACTAGAGAACTTTGAAGGGCCTCTTGATCTTTTGTTGCACCTTATTAAAGATTCTAAACTTGACATTATGACGGTTAAGCTTGCCGATATTACCGAACAATATCTTGAATATATGAAAGACCTTGACAGTATTGACATGGATAGAGCAAGTGAGTTTATAACTGTGGCTGCAACACTACTTGAAATCAAGTCTAAGCATCTACTTCCTGTTGAAGTTGAAGAAGATCCTGAGGAAGAGGACAGCGAAACTTTACTTTTAAGACGCCTTAAAGAATATGAATTGTTTAAGCAAACTGGTCAACGCTTAAGAGAAATTGAAGATATTAATAAGATGTATAGAGCACCAGGTAAAGAAACTGAGAAAGTTAAAATTGTTATCAAAGATATGGTTCTTGATAAACTTTTGGATGCTTTTGCAAACTTATTATCTCGTCAAAAGGCTAGAGGGGCAGAAAAACCAGAACCTAAAACAGTTGTTAAAGATAGATTTACAGTTGCTGAAAAAATGGTGTCAATCCGCTCTTATACTCATGACCACAAGCGTTTTCCATTTGAAGAACTTTTTGCAAATGATATGACAAAGAGTGAAATGATTAATGTTTTCTTGGCTTTGCTTGAGTTACTTAAATTACAAACCATTAGGGTTGAACAATCAAATATATTTGGACAAATAAATGTTGTTTCAACAGAAGAATAAGAGGTAATTATGGCTAATATTGATACAATTATGAATTTAAAAGAAGTTATTTTAGGTGTTCTTTTTATATCAGGTGATGGAATTGAACGCGACTTTTTGGCTGAAAAACTTGATGTAGATAAAAAGTCTTTAGATAAGGCTATTGAAGAACTTAAAGCTGAATATAATGGCGATAAAGGTATACATGTTATCTCATATAAAAATAAGGTTCAACTTTCTTCAAATCCAAATTATGCAGGTTATATCAGTGATGTACTTAATCCTATTCGTGAAAAGTCTTTAACTCGTGCAGCACTTGAAACTTTGGCAATTATTGCTTATAAACAACCAGTTACAAAACTTGAAGTTGAAGATGTTAGAAGGGTGAACAGTGATTATGCAGTTCAGGTTCTTCTTGACCAAGATATGATTGAAGTTGTAGGGCGTAAGGACGCGGTTGGTAAGCCGTTAATGTTTGGAACGACTGAGAATTTTTTAAAGCGATTTAATATCGCTGATCTTACAGAACTTCCTGATTATGAGGAACTTATGGAACGCATTAATGTTATTCGTGAGGAAGAAGGCACTCCACAAGAAACTTTATTCCGTAATGTTGAAGATCTTGAGTTTAACGAAGAACTTCCAGACTTTTTGAAAGGGGAAGAAATTCAAGAAGTCAAAGGTGAGGATTTGGCATAATAGCAAAATTATGGCATTGACAAATTATTGTTTATATGCTATCATCTTTGTGAGGGAGAAATTATGGAAAAGGTTTTAATATTTACTCATGGTATAGATATTGATGGTTATGGTGGGGCGATTTTAGGTTCTTTTGCTTTTGAAAATCCCAAAATTTGCTTTGCTGAAAATTTTAATCTTGATAAGTTATTTCAAGATAAATGGAATGATGGTGAATTAGATAAATTTGATAGAATTTTTATCACTGACCATTGTTTAAGTTATGATAAATGTGCAGAGGTAGATAAAGATAAAACCTTAAGAGCAAAATTGAAGATTTTGGATCATCATGAAGCTCGCAACGATCAAAACGATTTTGATTTTGTTAAGGTAGTTGAAAAAGTAAATGGCAAAAATGTTTGTGGAACAAGTTTGTTTTATGAATATTTAGTAAATGAGGGATTACTCAATAAAAAACCTTCATTTGATAAATTTGTTGAGCTCACAAGGGCTTATGACACTTGGGATTGGACAAAGAATGGCAATTTGTTGGCTAACGAATTGAATACGCTTGCCCTTGCTATGGGTAGAGAAAAATATATTTTACATATGCAAAATAAACTTTCAACAGAAAGAGAGTTTGAGTTTTCTCCAGATGACAAGTTGACTATAACAAACTATCAAATTTGGTTTAGAGCTCAACTACAAAATATGGTTGAAAAAGTTAGAGTTATAAAGTTTGATGGCTATAATGCTGGATATGTGGAAACAAAAGAATTATTTAAAAACGATTTAGCAACAGCTGTTAAAAAATCTAAACTAGCAAAAGATGAAGATATAGATTTTATGCTTATGCCTATAACTGATAGAGGTACGGTTTCTCTTAGAAATATAAAAGAAAACTTTGATGTAAATTTAATAGCTCTTAGACACGGCGGTGGAGGGCATCCTGGAGCTGCGAGTTTTCCAATAAAAAATCTAAATTTTCATGAAAGTGAACAATAAAAGAAGTGCTTATGTACTTCTTTTTTTTATATTAATTTCATATCATATTTTATGGACAAAGACTTGGAAAGAGTGAGGGCAATCCCTAGCGAAGATGTTATTATAGAAGAAAAGGTAGTGAAAAGTTACGGCGAAAATTATCAAGCGGTGAGGGTTAAAAACAAAATTAATCTTCACAAACTTTTTATTATGGTGTTTAGCTTTTTGTCAGCAGCAGGGCTAGCATTGTTGGTGCTTGTGTTATGCGGAATTTAAGAATTATAGTCAAGTTTTTTATAACGGAGTTTAACAATTGAGAAAATTTTTTATGAATATTTCAAAAAAAATTAAAAAATTACCTATTCATCCATCTTTTTTACTTTTGTTTTTATGGTTTGCTGTGACGGGTAATTTTTTGGCTTTTGGCATTTTTGTAGGCGTTGTTATGACTCATGAATTTGGGCATTATTTTGTTGCTAAAAAACTTGGTTATAAACTTGATTCATTTTTTCTTGCCCCTTATGGAGTTAGTTTAAGTTATAAAGAGCAGGTGTTCGAAAATAGTGATGAAGCCAAGATTGCTCTTGCCGGACCTTGTGTTAATATTGTGTTATCATTTTTATGTATAGGGCTTTGGTGGGCTATTCCTGAAAGTTATAATTATACTGATATTTTTGTTAAAGAATCTTTTATGCTAGCTCTCTTCAATCTTCTTCCATCCTATCCTATGGATGGCGGAAGGGTGATGTTATCTTGTTTATGCAAGGTTATGACAAGAGAAAAAGCAATCAAGCTTATCAAGATTTTTAACCTTGTATTTGCTTTCTTCTTCTTTGGGTTTTTTGTGTATAGTTGTACTTTTGATTTTAATCCAACATTTGCTCTTGCCTCTGTATTTTTGATTGTTGGTGTTATCCAAACTGGTAGGGAAAGTAAATATAAAATTATGGCTTTACTAAAAAAGAAAAATAAAAACTATTCTCGACCTCTTATTCTTTATGTGTCTAGCGAAGAAACACTTAACAATGCTTTGAAACATATTCAACAAAATCGTTATACAGTTTTTTATGTTGATTTTAATGGAGATAAAACAAAGGTTATTGATGAAAACTTGATTATGAAACTTGCAACCAAATTCCCTTTGTATTTTACATTTAATATGATTTTTGTTAAAGAGTGAAGTATAAAAACAAAGCATTTAAAGTCTTTAACAAAGAGTTTAAATGCTTTCTTAGTTTTTTTACTTTTCTTATCAAGAAAAGTAAAGCAATTAATCCAAATAAGGAATAAGGCGTTCAATGCTATTCCGCTCAAGTTCTTTGAGTTTAGAAAGAAGTTCGTCTATTTCTTTACTTATTCCAATATGGTCTTTTTCGTCTTTTATGCACGTTATAATACCCATAAACGTACCGAGTAGTAAAAGCTCAGCGATTTTGCGATTAGATTTATCCATTATTGTAGACATGTTAACTGAAGCCCAAAGTCTAGATTTTTCAAACCAATTATTATCTTTTATTGGTTGAATTTTTTCAGCCTTAGCAAACAATTCGCATTCGTTTGCTATAATTTGATATTCGTCTTGTAAAAGTGCGAGTTCTTTTTTAAAAGTGTCATCTTCAACCTTTGTCATAATATCTTCCAAACTTTGTATTCCTGTGCGAGTATTTTGATAAACTGCATTAAGATAATCTACTATAAGTTCTTTGTTGTCCATTTTGCCTCCTTGAAATTAATTTGTTCAAATTCAAGGATTATATACATAAAATAAAAATCACAAGAAGTTTTCTTATGATTTTTTTAACTTAATTGATAAATTCCTTCATTAAAATATGCTTGAATGATGTTTCCCTCAGTTTTCTTACCATCTTTATTTATGTATTCGCGTTTTTTAGTTTCTGTCGCTAAGACACCTGTTATAGAAGCTCCAAAAATTGTTCCTAAGGAAAGTGCAACCTTGCCTACAAATTTTAAATTGTCATTTATATTTATTTGCTTTGCATAAGCACTAGAATAAAATACATTATGTAAATATGTTTCAACATCATAATAGATGTCTGATTATTTAATATAATTTGCATCTGAAATTTTTTGGCTAGCTTTTAATTCTTCAAGTTTATCAATATTATGCTGTCTTTCATTTAATGTTTGTACATATGCCTCAGAGTTTTGAAAATCTTCATATAAATTATTCAAATTATTTTCTGCAACTGCAACACATGCTACTCCTGATGCAAATATAACTGGAGCTGGAGCACACATTGCAATGGCTGTTAAAATTTTAACTGTACCAATAAATTTATTTTTCTTCATTCTATCCTCTCTTTTATATAAAATAATATAATATATGAGAATACTAAAGTCAATACTTAATTTTTATATAATAAATTGAAAATTAAGTTGTATATAATTTAAACTCTTGCAAAAAATATTTGTATGAAATTATCAACTAAAATTTTTATTGCTTTGTTTGTTTTAACATTGATTCCTTCGGTTTGGCTAGGCCAATACTTTTTGGCTGGAATAATCCCAACCGATAATGGCTTTACATTTAACTTTTCTGTTTTAGGTATAATTGGAATAGTAGTTATGATTATTAATCAAATTTTTGGGGGAATATTATTCTTTAGATTTCTTCGTTCACTTTCTCTTCCTAAAGCTATATTTTTTTCAGTTGTGCCTTTAACTATTGTTTATGGTATTTTAGTGTTTTTAATAGCAGATATAACTCGATATGACAATGCTACAGCAAAGTCTGTTAGAATGCTTCTTAATCTTGAAAAGGGGAATAGTTATAACACAATACTTTGGGCGGTGCTTTTAAGTGTTGTGTATATTTCAGCGTTATTCTTAATATTTTTACTTCTTTGCAAACCAGTTTCTCGCATGGAAAAAATTGTTAATCGTCTTAGTGATGGAAAAGTTAAAGACCCTCATTTTAAACTTGGAGGAGGCAAACAATTTAAAGAAATTGAACATAGTTTGAATAAAATAAATTACAACTATAATGCTAAAGATAATGCAATTAAGCAAAATGATCTTGAAATTAAGAAATTTATTCCTAAAGAATTCTTTAAATTTTTAGGTAAAAATAATATTGCTGAACTTGAACTTGGACAACAAGTAAAAAAACATTCCACTACTTTATTTTGTGATTTGAAATCTAATAAAAGTAGTGAAAAAATAAGTTTGGAAGATAACTTTAATTTTATAAGTTCATACATGAATACAGTTTCACCGATTATAAAACGCTATGGTGGTTTTGTTGATAAATATCTAGGAGACGGGGTTCTAGCTGTCTTTTCTCATCCAGAGAATGCTCTTGATTGTGCTCATCAAATTGTGAAAGCTATCGAAATTAAAAATAAGTCACGCAATGATTTTAAAGTTGAAAGCAGTATAAGTTTACATACTGGTGATGTTATATTTGGCATAATTGGAGATGAAGACAGATTGACTCCAACTATTGTTAGTGATGTGGTTTCATTTGTAGAAAGACAAAATCAAATTAACACACTTTTAGGAAGTAAATTGATATTTACAAAAACTTTGCTTAGCGAATTGCCAACTAGATATAAATTATATTATCGCTATGTTGGTTCACTCAGTGATAAAACTTTAGGACAGATTGCGATATTTGAAAGTTTAGAAGTTTATTCAAAAGATAAGCGAGAAAAATTAGCGTCTTTAAAAAGCAATTTTGAGCAAGGCGTAAGAGATTATAATGATTGTAAATTTGAAGAAGCTAAAAATAATCTTGCCGAGGTTTTAAGATATGTTTCAGATGATAAACCAAGTTATATATACTTTAACAGAGCAAGTGAAAGGATTGAGAATAAATAGAAAGTGCCACTGGCACTTTTTTTAAAATTAATTTGATTGACAATTGAGTTAATTGGTGATATTATTTTTACATGAATATAAAAAGGCGAACAAAGTTTAAAACTTGTCCTCGTTGTGGAATGAAGATGCTTGATAGTGTACCAACTTGTGAAGAATGTGGGCTTGTTTTTGAACGCCTTAATTTTGCAACAAATAAAGATGCGAAAAGAAAGATTAAGCGAGGTGATAGAGAGTATATTATAAGAACTCGCAAATTGCCAAGTGATGTTAAGTATTGGAAATTGTTATTGCTTGTTATCTTTACTGGTTTGATGGGCGGGCATAATTATTATGTGGGTAGATATTTGCGGGGTGCGATTTTTTCTATACTTTTCACAATAACAATTGTTTGTTGTGTTTTGAATTCATATATTGTTTCTCATTTTCCGCAATGGATGGAACTTATCGGTGCTTTATTAATAGGGCCTTTTGGATTATGTTGGTTATTTGATGTCACTCTTGTTTTAATGAGAAAATTTAGAGTGCCTATTGCTATCGACCTTGAGAAGCAGGATTTTGATGAAGTTATAAAGGAAAAATAAAATGAAGATTGTAGTTGGAATAAGTGGTGGTGTTGACTCTTCTGTTGCTGCATATTTATTGAAGCAAAAAGGTCATGAAGTTATAGGCTTGTTTATGGTAAATTGGGAAGAAAAAGACGGCACTTGCACGGCGGAAGAGGATTTTGAAGATGTTAAAAGGGTATGTAATAAAATAGGAATACCTTACTTTTCTGTTAACTATGCAAAGGAATATTATGACCGCGTATTTACATATTTTTTGGATGAATATAAAAAGGGAAGAACCCCAAATCCAGATGTATTATGTAACCGAGAGGTTAAATTTGGACCTTTCTTAGAGCAGGCTAAAAAGCTTGGTGCAGACTTTATTGCAACAGGTCATTATGCCAAAAAGATAGAAAAGGATGGAAAATTTTATCTTGCAAAAGCAGATGATTTAAATAAAGACCAATCATATTTTTTAAATCAACTTAGTCAAGAGCAACTTGCAAGTGTTATTTTCCCTTTGGAAAATATTGAAAAACCAGAAGTTCGAAAGATAGCCAATGAACTTGAATTATCAAATGCTAATAAAAAAGATTCCACGGGAATTTGCTTTATAGGTGAGCGTAATTTTAGAAATTTCTTAAAAGAATTTTTACCTGCTCAACCAGGAGATATTGTAGATACAACAGGGCGAATAGTTGGTCGTCATGAAGGTCTTATGTATTACACCTTGGGTCAACGCCGAGGGCTTAATATTGGAGGCATGAAAGGTGGAAATGGAGAACGCTGGTTCGTTCTTAACAAAGATTTAGAGAATAATATTCTTTTGGTTTCACAAGGGGAGGATGACCTTTTGTTTAGTGATGGTTTATTTGCTACTGACTTTAATTGGATTCCAGAGAAGCCAGAAATTAAGGGATTTGATTGTCTTGCAAAATTTCGTTATCGTCAACCAGACCAAAAGGTACATGTGACTATTTTGGGAGAAAGAGAAATTAAGGTTGATTTTGTCGAAAAGCAAAGAGCAATCACTCCTGGACAGTTTGTTGTGCTTTATGATGAAAACGGCATTTGTTATGGCGGTGGAATTATTGATAAATCTTATAAAAAATAAAAAACTACTGCATATAGCAGTAGTTTTTTAAGCTATTTTTAAAATCACTAAATAACCATTTATTTCATCATTATCTAAAAAATTAACTGGACCGCCTGATACAATTTGAATATTTAAAGTACTATTTATTGAAGTTGTCTCAATAATAGCACTTGCATTTATCATTGTATTATTTTCTAAACCTCTTGCAGTTCCTGTCACTTCAACTCCGTTAAGGTAAAGAGACACATGATCGTTTGCAGTTGCACTAGAAGCAGCATACACACCATAATCAATTGAATAAAAACCTGTTTGAGGAAGAGTGACAACGCCTGTTGTGGTGTTTATTGTCATTCCACTTGCTTCAAGTGTGTTTGTAAGAGGGAACGAAGTATTGTCTACCAATTGAGATGCAGTTGTATAAAAACTACCAAAACTAGAACTAACAGCAGTTCCTGTTGCTCCAGTAGCACCTGTTGCTCCAGTGGCCCCAGTCGCCCCAGTAGGACCTTGTATTCCTTGAATACCTTGAACGCCTTGAGGCCCAGTTGGACCTATTGGTCCAGTAGGCCCAGTTGGACCTGTAATAGCTGGACCAGTCCCTGCAGGGCCGGTAGCACCAGTGGGGCCTGTTGGTCCTGTAAGCCCAGCAGGACCAGTAGCTCCAGTTGGACCACTAACAATTACGATATGTTTATCACAACAGTTGTTTGGTTGAGGATGAGAACAACAATGATTGTTTTGATTGCAACAATTTCTAAAGAACATTTTTATCTCCTGTATAGTGTGATTACGGTAATGTAATCATTACATTATATGTTTTTGTCTTTTAAGATGTGAATGGTTGAAATTTGTCGAAAAAATATTAAATATATCAAAATTGGGTATTGACAACATGTGGTTTATAGTGTAAAATTAGTTATAATTTGATTGGAGGAAGAGATGGAAAAAGAAGTAATAACAAGTGATGAAAGACTTATAATGGTTAAGGAAATTGAAAATGAATTTCTATGCAAATTATATTCTACAATTCATTCTGTTAGGGCGGAAATGTTAGAAACTACTTTAACACAAACAGAAGCTTTGTTAAAAATGCCAACTTATGATAGAAATTTTGAAATTGGTCGTGAAACTACTTTATTATATATCAAATGCATGAAGGCAGATGCAAGATTACAAGATATTTTAGAGATAATTAAAGATGTTAAGGACTGTCTAGAAAGTTGTGCAGCACCAGTAGACTATTTAAAACTTATCAATAAAAACAACAGAAATCTTGTGAATTGTTTTCAACAAAGAGGTTTGGATGAAGCTGTAAAATACACACAAAAGTTTATGAATGAGAATAGAGAACTTTTTTCTGTTACCCAATTAAAGGCTCAACTTGAACTTGAAGAAAAAGAAGAAATTGAAAAAGTATATGCTATTGTTAATAAAAATAATAAGCCAGAAGAAGTTGTGTGCAAATCTTATGAAGTTGTTAAACCTATAACACAACAACAAATTTTAGCAGATAAGATTAATGCAAAATATAATGACCTTTGTGATATTAAAAGAGATTTGCCAATTACATATGACACAAAAGAAAGTGTAGCAAAATTTGATACAAGATTAAATAAAATTGCTAAAGATTATAGACTTCCAATGGATGCAAGTAGAAGTTTAGGCTGTTATAGACAGGCTGAGGGAGATATTGAAAAAGTTTATGATGAACTTGAAAATATTAAGAATATCTCTTCCCAAAATTATATTTCTGGAAATATTATCTATCAACAATAAATTAAAAAGAGGCAAATTTGCCTCTTTTTTGCTAGACTTTTTTTGTTTTATTTGTTAATATTTCTTTAAGAGGTTTTTATGCAAGATTGTATTTTTTGTAAGATTATTAAAGGAGAAATCCCTTGTTATAAAATTTATGAGGACGATTATGTACTCGCTTTTTTAGACATCGCAAAGGATGTTTATGGGCATATTTTAGTTTTACCAAAAACGCATTGCAAAAATATTTTGCATGTTGAAGAGAAAACTTTAAATAGGGTAATTTCGGCTGTTAAAAAAATTTCTAATCATCTTGTTGACAATTGTGGTTTTGATGGAGTTAATATTTTAAATAATAGTGAAAAGGGTGCTTTAGTTAAACATTTGCATTTTCATATTATTCCAAGGCATGATGAAGATGGCTTGAAAGTTTTTCCTGAGTTTAGTGGTGTTGATTGTGATTTAGGTGAAGTTTGCGAAAAACTTAAAATTAAAGAAGAAGTTATAGATATAGTTCCAACACAAAAAGTAGTTCTTTATACAGATGGAGCATGTTCTGGCAATCCTGGATTGGGGGGATTTGGGGCGATTTTGCTTCATAATGGTAAACAAAAAATAGTTTCTGGCGGTGAAGAAAATACTACTAACAATCGTATGGAACTTATGGCTGTTATTCGTGGTTTAGAGGCTATTAAAATTCCTTGCGAAGTTGATATTTACAGTGATAGTGCATATGTAGTTAATGCTTTTCTTCAAAATTGGATTGGCTCTTGGCAAGCCAAGGGGTGGAAGACTGCTGGCGGTGGAGATGTTTTAAACATTGATCTATGGAAAAGACTTTTAATACAGGTGAATAAGCATAAGGTTTCTTGGCACAAAGTTAAGGGGCATGCTGATAATGAGTTAAACAATGCGTGTGATGAACTTGCAAGAAAAGAAATAGACAAATTAAGAAATTAATTTGTTTTTTTATTTATATTATATTTACTTTTCTTTTAAAGATAAGTAAACAAAAGAAAACTAATTCTAAGCACTTTCATCTTTCATAAAAGATTTCGTATGCTTAGAAAAATTTTTATTTTTTCTTGACCAACAATATCTTTCAATTTTCTAGATGAAATTAATAAATATTTAATAATATAAGAAAAACAACGCTTAAAAAGCGTTGTTGGATTTCTTTTGCTTATTTTTTAGCAAGAAAAGAAGCAAAAAGCTTATAATTCTTGGCGTTTAAAAATTTGAATACTTCCAAAGATGGCTAGGGCAGAGAAAGCGATAAGATAACATAATGAAAGCCAGAAATTAGCCCCAGAATATATTAGGCTTGCAAGGAAATTATTTCCCCAAACTCCGCCACCAAAGAAGAAAGAAATATCAGTATGAATGAATGGCAGGAATTTGATAAATGCCGATTGAGCAAGCAGAGTGTTTGTGATAAGTGCAAAAATATAAACAAGATATGAAACCACCACAGAGAATACAGGATTTGAGAATAGTAGGGCAATAAATGAAGCAAGTAAGATATAAAATGTATTTGAAATAAAAAGACTTATCACTTTATAAATAAAATTCCAAAATGGTGCTACACCAAATGCAGAACTTGCAGAGAATACACAAACTAGTACGCTTCCGCTTGCGCTGCCATAGATACAAACACCTATGATTAGAAATAAAATTGCAAGTAATAAATGAGCAATCAAACTTATCATAATTAAAGCCGAAATTTTTGCAAAGTATAATTTTGTACGAGAACATGGCTTTGTTAAATTCATTCTCATAAGTCCGTCATGTCGCTCGCCAGAGAATATTATACATGAAAGATAAATCATGATAAGGCTTAACAATAAACTCGCTACCGCAACTAGGTAATATGCAAAGTCATAGCCATTTGTTTTTAGCCCACTATTGGTATTAAAATTTATTCCAGTCAAAGCATTTGAATAATTAATTTGCTTTTCTATAAGATAGATATTAAAATTTGTTTCTTCGTTAAGAGAATATAGCGAAATCTCTTGGAACCCTAGATATAAATTTTCATTGCCTTGTCTAGATTTTAATCTTTCAATATCAATCAAGTTATCAATAGTCTGCATAGCAATTTCGCAAGTTGCTTTGTAATTAATTATTAAATTTCTAAATTCAACTATATTTTTGCTGTTGTTTTCATTAACCAAATTGTTTTGATAATACTTGTCAATCTCTTGTGATTGCTTTTGTAAAAACATGTTTAAACTGTTTTTAAAATCATTTTCGATATAAGTTAGTAATTCATTATTTATAGTTGTTTTTCTTATGCTAGCACAAGAATTTATCATATTATCTACACCTGGTTTGTAGTTTTTCCAAATAGTTTTGCATAGATTTATTAATGCATCTCTATCATTTTCAAGTGAATTTATATCATCCATAGTGCTAGGCAGGGTGGAGCGTATGTTGCGAAGAAGAGTTATATAATTATTATAATCATCAGCTTTTATAATATAGTTATACGCGGTTTGAGAATTTTTGATTGAATCAAAATATTGTAAAAGTTCACCGCTAGCAGTGTATATATCAGTTAAAAGTTTAGTGTTGTAGTTTGCTGTGTTAATTGCATCTTCAAGTCTATAGAAGAAGGATTTAAAGATAACTCCAACTCTAGAGTTTAATTCATCAAGTTGTGCTTGATTATTAAAGTTTTCAATTTCATTAAACTTTTCGTCAACTTTTTTATTTAAATTTGCCTTTCCATCAATAACAGCTGTATTTTGCGAGTTAAAATTTGTGTTTAGGCTTGAAAGACTATTTCCAGAAAGCATAATATCATAATTTTTTCTAGAAGAAGGTGAAAACATGAAAGAAGAGATAATAATAGCGACAAAAAGGCAACCAATTAAAATATAAAAAGTTGGTTTTAATAAAATCTTTTTTATTTCTGCCCATGTCAATTTAAAAAATTTCATATCAATCCTTTTTCTTTTTGTTTGAAATAGTATTTAAAAATTTTTGTTCAAGAGCAACTTTAACATTTCCAAATCCATAAACTTCTATATCATGTTTAGCAAGAAGGCTTATAATTTTTGCTCGTTCTTCTTTCTCGCAGTGAAGATATATCTTTTGATTCTTAATTTTACATATTATTCCAAGTTGAGTTTTTAATATATCAACGGCTTTTTGAGGATTGTTTAAATTTATGAAAGTATTTACTTGATTTTTGCTAATTGAAGCAATATGATTTTTATCAAATTCATCTTTTATCTTTCCTTTATCAATAATGATAAATCTGTCACATAGGTTTTGTAACTCAGATAGAATATGGCTTGATATAAAAATTGTAACCTTTGTTTTGGTTGTTAATTCTTTCAAAAATTTTCTTATTTGTACAATTCCTTCTGCGTCCAGCCCATTTGTTGGCTCGTCAAGAATAAGTAGTTTAGGGTTATTAAGAAGTGCTTGTCCTATTCCTAGACGCTGTTTCATTCCAAGAGAATATTTTTTTACAGCGTCATCTTTACGATCAAAAAGTCCAATTAATTTTAAAATTTCATCAATTCGTTTGTTATCTATTTTATCAAAGTAAGATGCAAAATATTGTAAATTTTGTTTAGCACTCATATATTCATAAAAATGAGGGGCTTCAACAATAGCGCCAATGTTAGTCAAAGCCTTTTCACGATTTTGAATGTTTTGTCCGCAAATTTCAATTTCACCAGAAGTTGGTTTGATAAGTCCAGTTATAAGTTTAATAGTGGTACTTTTGCCAGCGCCATTAGCTCCAATAAAGCCTACAATTTCGCCTTGATATAACGAAAAATTAAGGTTATTAACAGCTATTAATTCCTTATATTGTTTTGTTAAGTTGCTTACTTTCAAAACGAGATTTTTCATATGTTTATATTATCACATTTTAAACAATTTGTAAATACCTATTTTATATTATTTATATTTTAGTAAAAACATAAAAATAAATCATTAAAAAAAGCCCTTCCAATTTTAATTAAAGTTGAAAGGGATTATTGTCTATAAAAGAAAAATAAGATTTAAATTAATCAGTATTGATAAGTGTTCCATAAATCATTTCGTAGATAGATGGGGCTTTGTTTTTCCACTTGTGAATAGCTTCATTTGCAGATTGACGAGAAGGTGCTTTGATTTTTAATTCAAACATAGGGGCGGTGACAAGTGGCTCATAGATACGAAGAATAACATTGTAGGAACCATCTTCATTTTTGCTGTAAGTAGCAGTATACTCTTGTGAAGATTTAACCGTTAAACGATTGGCTTGAATGTATTGAGAAATTTCTTCACGCTTTGCAAGTGGTAGCCTACGATAAAGATAACTTAAACATTCTCGTCCTTCATAGGTGAGTGCAAAAAGCTCCTTGCCTTCGTTTTCGTTGCCAAGTTTATAAAATAAATTTGTTTCTACAAGTTCGTGTATAATTGCTTTGCAATCCATGTAGTTTTTTATCCATTCATTTTTAACAGAACAAATATCAAGAATAGAATCCTCAGTGAGAGGAATTTCCATCTTGTCCACCACGAAAAGCATGGTTAATTTGTCGAGAATTGCCTGTTCTTTGTCTGAAAGTATCTTTTCCATATTGATATATATTAGCAAAAAAGTTAAAAAGTTGCAAATTATTTTATAAAGGTCGCGCAATATTGTTGGATTTTTTTTTATAATATGATAAAATAAACGTAATTAAGGGGTGAAAAATGAATAATACAGATGCTAAAAAGATTCAATATTTTGTTGCTTTATGTGATGACCTTATCACTTGTAAATTTTTGGTTGCAGAAAGCAAAATTCAAAAATTATTGGTTGCTCTTGCCGAAACTCAGCCTATTTATGAACTTGTTTCTGATTGTATGGAAATGTTTAATCGCGATAGAGAGATGAATAAGGCTTTTGTGACAGATGGAAAGGGAAGGTTTTATTGTGTTTTGCCAAATGAAGAATATAAACTTATTGCACTTGTATTTTGCACGCTTGCAGATGTAGACCAAAAGAAAATTGACTTCACAGACTTTATCAAGAGGTTTTTTGACGATGAAGAGGGTGTGAATTGTTATACAAGTTTTGCAAGGCGTATGATTGTTCCTTTTAGAGAACTTATTGCTGAGGCTTTTGGAATAGCAAAGCGTTATACAACTCAAGTTGAAAATGAAGAAAATAAAGTTGAAAGTCAAGAAGTTGAAAGCGACAGCGACAACTTGCTTATTGAAAAATCTAAACTTTTTGAGGATTGCAAGAATGTAGTTAGTGATATGCTTGTTGAAATTGATGAAAATTTAAGACAGTATGATAGGCATACAAATGATTTAAAAGTTATCTTGCAACAACTTGAAATTGCCTGTGAAAATCAAGATTATAATCTTGTTTATGCTCTTAGTGTTGGTGCAAGATTTGCAAGTAAAGGCTTAAAATGTGTAAAGTTTTTAATGAGAGAATTTGAAGATATTTTGAATGCTTTAAGTTTGGAGGACTAGTGGCAACAACCAAAGAATTTAGAGATTATGTTGTAGAACAATTATCTAACTTGGGTGATATAACTTGTCGGTCAATGATGGGTGAGTATTTGTTGTATCTTAATGGAAAGCTTTTTGGTGGTATTTACGATAATCGTGTTTTGATTAAAATCACCGAAACGAATAAAGACTTTTTTCTTGGTGAGGAAATTCCATATAAAGGCGCTAAGCCTATGTTCATGATAGAGGATTTTGAAGATATAGATAAATTGAAGAAAATTATTATTCAAACTATTGAAGGATTACCTAGTAAAAAATAAAGATATTATTCATTGCTATAAAAAGCTTTTAAAATAATATCTTTTTTATTAAACAAATAAAAGTATAAATCCACAAACGATACTAGCAAAGATTGCATGGGTAAATTTTTGTAGAATAAACAATCCTACTGGCATTTTGAGTTTATTTAACATTGTTAAAGATTGTAAAATTGTTGAAAGACCGCCGAAAGAGATGACAAAAGTACAAGCAAGAGTTGCAAGTTTGATTGGAAGAATATTTGCTATATCTAAACATCCTTTTGTTATTTCAATCAAACCTTCCATTGTGCCTACAATACTGGCAGGGAAGAGATTGAAAAGAGGGGCGAGCGATCTTATAAAGACAAAAAATATTGCGATTATAGTTCCAACAGCAATTATGCTTATTGCACTATCATTAACAATTTCGCCAATATTGAAAGTTTGTTTTTGAGGAGAAGTTGAATATATTTTAACATCTTCTTCTTTGGCTTTAATTTTTTTATAAATAAATCCATTAATAATAGCACCAAGTACATGTGAAATAAAAATTATATAGCCAAAAAGACTTGATTTAAGCATACCAGCACCAACAGCACCAATTATAAACATGGGGCCAGAAGTAGAACAAAAAGATGTCATTCTATAAGCTTCTGTCTTTGTTATCTGTCTTGTTTGATACAAATCTGCTGTCATTTTTGCACCAACAGGGTAGCCAGAAATTATACTCATTAAGAAAACAAAACTTGCTTGTGGAGGGCAATTGAAAAATTTAGAAACTGGTTTGGAAAATATTTTGGAAAATGATTGAACATGTCCTAAACTAGAAAGTGTTTTAGTTAAGAAGATGAAAGGTAAAACGCATGGCAATACATTTAATGCCCAAGCTTTAAAACCATTTAATGCTTCTTGCATATAAATGGTGGGCTGGACAACCATGCATATAATAACATAAAAAATAAAAATAGATAAAAATATGCTAAATTTTTTCAAAACTACCTCGAAATAATTTGACTAAGTTTGGTATTATATTTATAATTACTATTGTCTATAAAAAGGACAAGTTGTTTAATTTAATATATGGCTTGAAGGCAACTTTAAGACCATTATAATTTTTTTAATAAAAAGGTAAAAGGAATAATTATGTTTAAGATAAAGGATTTATATAAAGAAGCAGAAAAACTTCAAAAAACAATTGTGTTTCCAGAATCAGCTTTTAGTGCTAGAACTTTGGAAGCAGTTAAAATTATAGCAAAAAAGAAAATTGCAAAACCTATACTTATTGGAGATGAAAGTGCTATCATTCTTGCTGATAAAGCTTTCAAGAAATTTCAAATAATCAATCCTAAAACTTTTGAAAAAACAAAAGAACTTGCTAAAGCTTTATATCAAAAAAGAAAGGAAAAAGGTTTGACTTTAGAGCAAGCACAAGAGCTTATTCTTGACCCTTACTACTTTGCCACTATGCTTGTTGCAGAAGGATACGCAGATGGAATGGTTGGTGGAGCAGAAGCTTCAACAGCCAAGACAATCAAGCCAGCTCTTCAACTTATTAAGGGGGAGAAAAAGGGTAAGCCAATTTCAAGTTGTTTTTTAATTTATGGTAAAAACAAATTTCTTGATGGGAAGACGATGATTGTTTCAGATGCAGGTTTGCTTCCTAATCCAAATACTGATGAACTTGCTGAAATTGCATATCAATCACTTCAAACTTATTGCAAACTTGGTATCAACAAAATTCAACAACCCAAAATAGCATTCCTTTCTTATTCGACAAAGGGTAGTGCAAAGGGAGAGGAAATTGATAAGGTTAGAAATGCATGTGCTAAGTTTAAGAAAGAGCACCACCCTGATAAGGTGGGGGGCTATAAATGTGATGGCGAACTTCAATTTGATGCCGCAATGGTAAAAGAAGTTGCTTCGCATAAATGCCCAGATAGCGAAGTTCAAGGTGATGCAAATATTCTAATTTATCCAAATCTTGAAACAGGAAATGTGAATTATAAAACAATGCAGTATATTGGTGGTTTAAACGCAGTAGGCCCAATCTTGCAAGGACTTAAAAAACCTGTTAATGACCTTTCAAGAGGTTGTAGCGTTCAAGATATAGTGGCTGTGACGGCAATTACAGCACTTCAGGCGATAAAAGAATGATAGTCATAAAATTCAAAAATTGCTTGAAAGACATTAGATAATTTAAAAAATAATAAAAAGTGCCTAAGGCACAAGGAGGAAAAATAATATGAAAATTTTAGTTATTAACGCAGGTAGCAGTTCGCTTAAATGTCAACTTTTTGATATGAAGAGCGAAAAGGTTTTGGCTAAACTTACTTGTGAAAAAATCGGGCTTAAAGGTTCATCAATAACTTTAAAACATGATGGGAAACAAAAAGTTTATGAAGTTAAACTTGAAAATCATGAACAATCAATTTCTAATGTTATTAAAATCTTATTGGATAAAGAAAATAACATTATTTCATCTCTCGATGAAATTGATGCAGTAGGGCATAGAGTTCTTCATGGTGGAGAAATCTATACTTCTTCTGTTGTGATTGATAAAAAGGTTATGAAAAATTTGGAGGAATTAAAACCTCTTGGACCTTTACACATGCCTGCAAATATCATGGGAATTAAAGCTTGTCAAGAAGTTATGAAGAAAAAACCTCAAGTTGCAGTTTTTGATACAGAATTCCATGCAACACTTCCAGATTATGCATATAGATACGCTATTCCAAAGAAGGCTTACACAGATTGGAAGATTAGAAAATATGGCTTCCATGGAACTAGCCATAAATTTGTTGCAAACGAACTTGCAAAATTGACTGGGAAGAAAGGCAAGTTTATTATCTGCCATATCGGAAATGGAGCCTCTATTTCAGCAGTTAAGAATGGTGTATGCCTTGAAACATCTATGGGCTTTACTCCTCTTGAAGGTCTTGTAATGGGAACTAGATCAGGGGATATTGACCCAGCGGTTGTTCAAAGAATAATGGAAATGTCTGGCAAGAATATTGAACAAACTATGAACTATCTTAATAAAGAAAGTGGACTTTTAGGTGTAAGTGGAGTTTCGAGTGATATAAGAGATATTCAAGCAGTTGCAGAGAAAAATAAAGATGCTCAGCTCGCAGTTAAAATGCTTTGCTATCGTGTAAAAAAATATATTGGTGAATATATTGCAGTACTCAATGGTGTTGATGCTATTGCTTTTACAGCGGGCAGTGGAGAAAATAGACCAGAACTTCGTCAAGAAATTATGGACAACCTTGATTGGCTTGGAATTAGTGTTGATAAGAAGAAAAATTATGGATTTGAGAGAGGAGTTAATTACGAAATTACTGGTAAAAACTCTCGTGCAAGAGTATTTGTTGTTCCAACAGATGAGGAACTCATGATTGCTCGTGATACAAAAAAACTTGTAATAAAAAAATAACAAAATAAATAGTCGATAAATGTAAGAAAATGCTTGACAATAGCGGTTAAACTCGCTATAATAAACAAGAATGATTAAATTAAGGAGGAAATTATGGCTGTTCCAAAGGGTAAGGTTTCAAAAGCGAGAAGAAATTCAAGAAACTCTGCAAACTTTAAGGCTACTGCACCAACTTTGGTTGAGTGCCCTAAATGTCATGAAATGAAAGAGTCTCACAGAGCTTGCAAAAAGTGTGGCACTTATAAAAACGAAACCGTAGTTGCAGAAAAGAAATCTAAATAATTTTAATGATAAAGACCTTATTCAAGGTCTTTTTTCTTATATTTTTTGCTTATTTTGCGGCTAGTATGCCATGCATAATACCATATATTGTGGTTGAATAGCTTATATTTAATTTTGTAAAAACTTATTAATTCTCTTTACAAAAAATTAATATTTTGTTATTATAAATAAGACTATTACTATAAATAGGAGTTTTTTGTTATGAAAAAAGACAATAAAAAGACAGATAAACAAACACAAGAAATCAAATATCGCATAGTTGTTGATGCTTTCGGTGGAGATAATGCTCCGCTAGAAATAGTGGAAGGTGCGTTATTGGCTATAAACAAACATAAGGATTTAGAGATTATTCTTTGTGGTGATGAAAATAAAATCAAAGATATATTAAAGGGTAGAGTAGAAAGAGTTATTATTGAGCATGCTCCAGATGTTGTTTCTAATTGTGATCAACCAACAGAAGCAATTCGACATAAGAAAGATTCCTCTCTTGTTAGAGCTTTTGATATTTTAAAAGAACGCGAAGATGTTATTGGGCTTGTTTCAGCTGGTTCAACTGGAGCGGTTCTTGCTGGAGCGATTATGAAAATCGGTCGTATTAAAGGTATTTCGCGTCCAGCTCTTGCTCCAATTCTGCCAACTGCTAAAGATAGCGATGTAGTGATTATAGACAGCGGTGCAAACATTGATTGTAAACCTATCAATCTTCTTCATTTTGCTGTTATGGGTAGCGCTTATTATTCTATAATTTACAAAAAAGAAAATCCTCGTGTAGCTCTACTGTCTAATGGTGCAGAGGAAAGTAAAGGAAATGAACTTGTAAAAGAGACTCATCCACTTTTAAAGGAAGCACCATTAAATTTTGTTGGCAATCGTGAAGGTAATGATTTTATGAGTGGTGATGTTGATGTTATGGTTGCTGATGGTTTTCCTGGAAACGCACTTTTGAAGGGAACAGAAGGTGCAGTTAAGGCAGTTGTTTCTATCTTGAAGGGTTCTATTAAGGCTGGTTTTTGGAGTAAGATTGGGGCACTACTGATGAAACGTGTTTTTAAGGATATTAAAAATAGGGTAGATGTTCAAGGTAAACATGCAGGTTCTCCATTCTTGGGATGCAAAAAACTTGTTGTAAAGAATCATGGAGTTTGCAAGAGGTTAAATATTGCCGCATCAATTGACCAAACAATTTTACTTTATAATGAAAAGTTAAATCAAAAAATTGAAGAGGCTATAAATCATGTTTCATCTAAGCTTAAAGCTATAGAAGAAGAAAAGTTAAAAGTTGGTGATAAAGCGTGAAGTTAGGTTATATTTTTAAAAATAAAGACCTTTTAACCCGTGCTTTAACACATTCATCTAAATCGGCTGAGAATTATGAACGACTTGAATTTTTAGGTGATGGTATACTAGATTTTATAGTTGGCGAATACCTTTTTAAACAAAGCGACATGGATGAAGGCAAATTAACGGTTTTACGGTCACATTTTGTGAGTGAAGTAAATCTTTGCAAGGTGTTTGATAAATTACAATTAGATAAAGATGTTATTCTAGGCAAGAGTTATCAAGGTGCTATTTCAAAGGCAATCAAGGGTGACATTGTTGAAGCAATTATAGCAGGCATTTATCTTGATAGTGGACTTGAAAAGGCGAGAGAATTTATAGTTAAAACACTTGAACTCAAAAATTATAAAAGAGTGGTTGATGATAATTATAAATCGCAACTTCAAGAACTAATACAATCAAGTTTTAAGTGCAAGATGCAATATGTGACAGAAAAAGATGATAACAGCGAAAACTTTATTTCCAAGTTCTTTATGGATGAAGATGAGATTTCAACAGGTTTTGGCAAAAGCAAGTTGGAAGCCGAACAAAATGCTGCACAAGTTGCAATAAAAAAACTGTTTAAAAGTTATTAGCATTGCAAGACTATAAAAAAACAATAAGAAGAGAGAAAAGTTTATGATATTTAAAAAAATTGAAATGGTGGGGTTTAAATCCTTTGCAGACAGAACTGTTATTGAGTTTGATAACAATTTTACTGCTATTGTTGGTCCAAACGGATGTGGAAAGAGTAATGTTTCTGATGCAATACGTTGGGTTTTAGGTGAACAAAGTGCAAAAAGTCTTCGTGGTGATAACATGCAAGATGTTATTTTTGCGGGAACTGAAAAGCGTAAAAGTCTTTCTTATTGCGAAGTGACTTTGACATTTGATAATTCAACAAGATTTTTCAATTTTGATTATGACGAACTTGCAATTACAAGAAAGCTTTATCGTTCTGGTGAAAGCGAATATTTGATCAATAGGAATACATGTCGTTTGATGGACATTACAAACCTCTTATTTAACAGCGGTCTTGGAAAGAACGGTTATTCCGTTGTGGGGCAAGGCAAAGTGACTGAAATGGTTGATGCTAAGCCTGAAACAAGGCGTGCTATGTTTGAAGATGCGGCTGGAATTAGTAAATATAAAGCTGACAAGGCAGAAGCTGAGAGAAAACTTGCAAGAACGCATGACAATTTAACAAGACTTAATGATATTCTTCTTGAGCTTGAACGTCAAATGGGTCCACTCAAGAAGCAAGCAGAAAATGCAAAAAAATACCTTGAATACAAGGGGCAACTTAAAGATTTAGAAGTCAATGCATACATATATCAATATGAAAATGCGAATGACGCTAAAGAGCAGATAAATATCAAACTTAAAGGTTTAGGTGAGCAATTAGCCTTGAGAACTGGTGAACTTGAAGAAGCTAATTCTGGGTATGAAGAGGCTATGAATGCACTTAATAATTTTGATAGAAGTTTGGCAGAGCTTAATCAAAAAATTCTTGAACTTACTGTTGGTCTAGAAAAGCAGGAGGGTGAAACAAGACTTGCAAGAGAGCGTATTAACTTTACACATAAGGAAAATGATAGACTTCATTTAGATTTGTCTAATTCACAAACTGCATTAGAGTTTGCAAGTTCTAGAAAACAAGAAAAAGAAGATGAAAAGAAAAACCTTATTGAAGACCTAGAAGCTTTTGAAAAATCTTTTGATGAGTTGAGTCAAGAGTATTCTCGTCTTGCCAATGAGGTTTCAATAAATGAAAATCAGGCAGGACTTTCTCAACAAAAGATTATCGAAACTTTAGGATCTCTTTCAGATATAAAGAGCAGTGTTTCTCGTCTTCTTGCCGAGAAAGAACTTTTAGGAAATTCTCTTGTAAATCTTGAGAAAGATATTGCTTTATTTAGTGATAAAAAGGCTGAATTTGAAGGATTATATAAGGATAGCGAGCAAAAGGTTGAAGATGGTGAAACCTTGCTTGCAAATATAAAAGAGCGTTGTGACAATTTATCTAGCAAAAGTTATTTAGCCGAAAGCAAACTTAGAAATCTTGAAAATGAAAAAGCGAACACAATAACCCAAATTAAGGTTTATGAAAATAGAAAGAAACTTCTCAGTGAACTTCAGGCTGAGTATGAAGGCTATTCTTATGCAATCAAAAAACTTTTGAAGGAAAGTGAAAAGAATTCTGCTTTAAAATCTAGAATTGTTGGTGTTGTTGCATCTTTAATTCAAGTTCCACAAAAATTTGAAACTGCGATTGAAGTTGCTCTTGGTGGAGCTGTTCAAAATATCGTCACTTTTGATGAAGATGGTGCAAAAGAACTTATTTCTTTCCTTAAAAGTAATCAATTTGGTCGTGCTACATTCCTTCCTATTTCTTCTATGAAACGCCGTGACCTTGATACTCGTGCTTTTGCTGGCAAGGCTGGTGTTTATGGTGTGGCTTCCAATTTGGTTGATTACGACAAGAAGATAGACAACGTTGTTTCTAACCTGTTGGGTGGAACTGTTATTGTTGAAGATCTTGCAACAGCAGTTAATCTTGCTAAACAATTTTCTTATGCATTTAGAATAGTCACACTTGAAGGCGATGTTGTAAATCCTCAAGGTTCACTTACTGGTGGTAGCAAAAAGGCAGAATCTGCAAATTTAATGGGACGTGAGCGTGAAATTCAAACGCTTACATTAGAGATTGAAAAGTTAAATTCAAGACTTGGTGATATTACAAACGAAATAACTTCTTTAAATAACTCATTCGCTGGAGATAAAAAGGCTTTAACAGAGGCTATCAATGAGCAAAATGCATTTACTGTTGAGCTTGCTAAAGAAAAAGAAAAGCGCGATAGTATTAATAACAAACTTTTGGAAGTCTGTGATAATTTAAAGACTTCTTCTATGGAAGCCCAAACTGTTAAGAACAAACTTGCTTTGATTGCAGACGAGCTTGCTAGAAGCGAAAAGTTAGAGTCTGCTTTAAGCGGAAATCGTGAGGATGCAGATGAACTTGCTAGAGAGCAAAAGGCTAGATTTGAGTCTTTAAGACAGGAAAGAGATAAGATAAACGACAATATTTTATCTGTTAAGGTTGAAATTGCTTCAAGTAAGGCAAAAATCAATGCTGTGAATGATGAAATTGCTAGACTTGAAGATGAGATTGGCAGACAAAATATAGTTATTGAAGATACAAAGAGCAAACTTCAAAAGAATCAAGAATTTATTGATTCTGCAGAAGAGATGATAAAAATTCAACTTGCGTCTGCTCCATCTTCTGCCAAGAAGGATGAACTTCAAGGCATGGTTGACAGACGTGGAAAAATTGAAGAGGAAAAGGCTGAAATTTCTATCAAGATTAAGGAATTAGATGGCAAGAAGGCAACTTTGATGGAAGAAATTTCTCGTTTAAATGATAGAAAGTTTAGAGAAGAAATGAATCTTCAAAAAGTTGACACCGAGCTTGAACAAATGCAAGAGCGAATTTATGAGGAGTATTCTCTTACTTATGATGGCTGTCTTGAACTTCGCAGACCTGACTTTGACATTAACGAAGGCATGCCTGAAATCAATCGTTTAAAGAAGGCAATAAATGCTCTTGGTTATGTTAATGTCAATGCGATTGAGGATTGCAAGGCACTCTTAGAGCGTTATGAAGATATGTCAGGGCAATGTGATGACCTTAAAAAGGCTGAGGATGACCTCAACAAGATTATCAAAGACCTTTCTGGCATCATGGTTGAAAAGTTTAACAACGAACTTGATAGAATAAATGAGAGTTTTAAACTTACATTTAGAGAATTGTTTGGTGGTGGAACTGCTAAACTTGCTCTTAGTGATGAAGAGAATCCTCTTGATAGTGGAGTTGAAATCTTTGCTCAACCTCCTGGAAAGAAAATTCAAAATATGACACTTTTATCAGGTGGTGAAAAATCTTTAACTGCTATGGCTGTTATATTTGCTATTCTACGTATTAAGCCATTACCTTTCTGTTTATTTGACGAAGTTGAGGCTGCTCTTGATGATAGCAATGTTGAGATTGTCGATAAATATCTTAAGAAACTTTGCAACGAAACTCAATTTATTCTTATCACTCACAAGAAACCAACCATGGAATATGCTGAAGCATTGTTTGGTGTGACAATGGAAGAAAAGGGTGTTTCTAAAATCGTTTCTGTTAAGCTTTCAGATGCCATTAAGCATGCTCAAGAGAATTAGTTTGATTATATGTGTGCTTTTCTTTTAAAGAAAAGCACCAAAAGAAAACTAAAAACAAAGCATTTTCATCTTTTAAACAATGATTTCAAATGCTTTGTTTAGAATTTTTTTGTTGCTCTTGAAAACAAAAAATTAATTTGCGATGCGAAGATAAAATTTTTTCAAGTGTCGCAAAGAATGTTCTTTTGCTTCTTTTCTATAAAGAAAAGAAGAGAAAAACAAGGAGAAATAATGGGGATTTTTAAGAAGATAGGGCAGGCACTTGCCAAGACAAGAGAAAATATAGCACGCAAATTTGATGCTCTTCTTTCTCATGGTGAACTTGATGATGACTTTTATGATGATTTAACAGATATTTTAATTTCTTGTGATATAGGTGCAAGAACTAGTATGGACATTGTTGATGAACTTCGCGTTTTCGCAAGAAAGGACAAACTTAGAAATGGTGAAGATGTTAAAAATGCTCTTAAAAATATTTTGACAAAGGAATTTGATGCTCTTCCTAAAATTGAAATTGAGTATCCTGCCGTTATCACGATAATTGGTGTAAACGGTGTTGGAAAAACCACAACCATTGGTAAACTTGCCTCTTTTTTTAAAAGCGAGAAAAAAGAAGTGACTCTTGTTGCAGGGGACACCTTCCGTGCTGCTGCTTCTGCACAACTTAATGAATGGGCAAGTCGTACAAAAACGAGAATAATTAAGCACGATGAAGGAGCAGATGCTGCAGCAGTTGTTTTTGACGGAATAACAAGTGCTAAAGCTAAAAAGACTGATGTACTTCTTGTTGATACAGCAGGTAGACTTCATACAAAAACAAACTTAATGGAAGAGCTTAAAAAGATTGACAAGATTATATCTCGTGAATACCCAGAAGCTCATAAATATAATTTTATTGTACTCGATGCCACAACTGGACAGAATGCATTAACTCAAATTTCTGCTTTTAATGAGTTTGCTCATATTGATGGAATTATTTTGACCAAATTGGATGGAACAGCTAAGGGTGGCGTTGTTATAGCCATTGAAAAAGATTATCACTTACCTGTCGTTTTTATTGGCACTGGTGAAGGAGTAGGTGACATTGAAATCTTTGACAGTAAAGAATTTATAAACAACTTATTTTAAGTTGTTTTTTGTTTTTCAACTTTTATATAAAAACAGGACAAGATTTGATTGTCCTGTTTTTGTGTGGTCAAGCAATGTTTAGAAAAAAGATTCATATATAGACTTATGCTTAGCTTTGTTTAATAAACAAGGCAGGAAGGAGAGTGCATAATGATATATGAAAATTTAGGTAAATTTGCAGGAAAAGTTTATTGTTTTTCTTCTTTTGTTGATACCGCACAAGGCTTTCCTCAACCTTTAACTAAGGCAGAGGAATTAGAGTCTTTAAAGAAACTTAAAACAGGTGATAAAAAGGCTAGAGATTTGATTATTACTCATAATCTTCGTCTTGTTGCACATATAGTAAAAAAATATCCACATTCGCTTGAAGCTGATGATCTTATTTCGGTTGGAACTATAGGGCTTATTAAGGCTGTTGATAGCTTCGATGTTGATAAAGGTACAAAGTTTTCTACTTATGCCTCTCGTTGTATTGAAAATGAAATTCTTATGCTTATAAGGGCTAATAAACGGCACAAAAATGTTATTTCTTTAAGTTCGCCATGTCCAGGAATGGGGGATGATGATAATGAGCTTGATCTTGAACATACTCTTCAAGCCGACATGAGTGATATTTTTGACCAAGTAGAACAAAAATGTGCAGTAGATAACATTCGTAGACAAGTGGATAGGAAATTGAAACCTATGGAAAGACAGGTAATTCATGCAAGATATGGGCTTGATGGTGGAGATTGTAAAACTCAATATGAGGTTGCTTCGGAGATAGGAATTTCACGATCTTATGTATCAAGAATAGAAAATAAGGCTTTAAAAATAATTCGTGAAGTGGTGCCAAAAGACGATCAAGAAAATTATTAGATATTTTTCTTATTTCTAAATTATCTTTTGACAAATTTTATGTTTATTAGACAAAATAATACCTTTTTCATCTTTGTTAAATCTTCTTATCAAATTATAATAACAAATGCACCAACAATTTAGTGCGAATTTATTTATAGGAGAAATTATGGATATTAAAAAACAAAATGAAGAATTATTGTTGAAGATTAGGCAAGGAGATAAAAAAGCAAGAGATAAGATGATAGAATTAAATATTCCATTTGTGAATTATGTTTTGACTCACAAAATTGGCTATATTAAACCACAAGATAGGGAAGATTTTTTAGAGTGTGGTATTTTAGGTTTGATTAAAGCAGTCGATAGTTATAAACCAGAAAAGGGTACAGAATTTTCTACTTATTCTGCACGCTGTATTGAAAACGAATTTTTAATGGAAATTAGAAAAAATAAAAAATATAGAACAACTTTATCCTTAGATAATGTGCTTCATCATAAAGATGAAAAAGTTTGTTCTTATTTAGATAATATTGCAGATCCAGAAGATATTAATGAAACAATTGATGATATTATTGCTATTAAAACCATCAAAAAGGTTATCGCAACTAAGTTGAAAGAAAATCAGGCTAGTGTTTTGAATGCAAGATATTTTTCAGGTGATGTGAAACCTCAATCAGAGGTTTCACAAGAGTTGGAAATCAGTCAATCATATGTAAGTAGGCTCGAAAAACGCGGAATTGATAGAATAAAAAAGGTTTATGATAAAGTAGAAAATAGTTAATGAACTTTTAGCAATTATTATAATTTTACATTAAAAAGATTATGATTATAAAACTAATATTAAATTTTTCAAAAAAATTGTCAAAAATCATTTGGCTTTTTTTTATAATTATTTTATAATCAAATTTAGAGATTATATAGAATAATTAAATTTATAAGGAGTTTTTATACAATGGAAAAGGAAGAATTTCGCAAGATTGTTGAAAAATTAATCCTCCCGCTGTTTACGGGCTCTTTTATTAGTGGCGTTGAAGTTTCTACTTCAAGAGATAGCGAAGTTGCTTATGGTGACAAAAATTCTGTCCTTTTGAAACCTAATAAGACAGAAGAATATAGATTGGTTTTAAACAGAAGTCAACCTTTCAAATCTATTGAATTAAATCTTTTAAAGTCGATTATTAATGAACTTGCTTCTATTACCGCTTTATCTTTGTATGATGAAAATTATCTTTCAATCTTGCAAGGTCATGCTATTGAAAAGGCAATCTGTTCAACTTTGGCTGAAGAAGAAGACACTATGAACACTCTTTTGGGCTTGATTGGAGAAATGGGGAAATGGGCAAGTAGAACTTATGAAGGGAAAAAGGTTGCCCTTGGTATTATCATAAATCAAAACGCTGATATAAATTCTGAGGTGAATAAAATACATTATAGCGAAATTTTAGGACAAGACTTTTTTGCACTTTTATCTGATGGTAAACATTCTTATATCGAATTTGGTCGTCATGGCAATTTGCTTGGCTATGTTCAATTAGCCAAAATTCGTATGGCTCCTACAATATCTCCTTGTGATTATGAACTTATTGCAAGATATTGCAATGACAGAAGAATTGGTATAATATTAACAAACTCAGGTGATCTTTTGATGTTCAAAAATCGTCAACTTCTCTACGCAAAGCGTAGAGGTGTTTGGCAGGTTTATTCTCATGAAGAAGTTATCCAACTTTTGTCTGGTCGCAAAGAAAATTATTCTTTAAAAGAAATTAGAAAATCTATTTATTTAACAGCCTTAGATAGTTCTTTTGCATACAATGGAGGATGTCTTGTTTATCTAGATAAAGGCATGGTTGAACAGGCTTTAATGCATATTAACGAACATGATATTTTAAGCGAAAAATATTATGAAATAAAAAAACATTTGGAAATTGAACAGGCTGGAAAGTTATATAATTTACAAACACTTTCTACAGTAGAAGCATTATATAGTCAACCATATGATAAATTTTTGGTTGAACAAAAATGTCATAAGGCTATGGCTCTTCGAAAGATTATTGCAGACAAGCCTTTCCAAGAGCTTAATCGACGACTTCGCCAAGAAATTGTTGGAATGGATGGTGCGACTATCGTTGATAGTGATGGAACTATCATTGCAACAGGAGCAATTTTGAAGATTGAGGCAGGTAGTGAAGGTGGTGGTCGTCTTGCAGCTGCTATGACGCTTGCAAAGTATGGAATTTCAATCAAAATTTCTCAAGATGGAACAATGCAAGGTTTTTATAGCGATAAAAAGACTGGCAAATTAAGATCATTGTTTAATGTTGGATAATTTACTTTTCTTTAAAAAAAACTAAAAAGCATTTCTTACTTTTTATAAAGTCACGATATGCTTTTTATAAATTATTATACTTGACAAAAAATTGCTTTTGTGATATCCTTTATTTAGTTAAGCAGACAGTCGCGCCGCTTTGGCGAGGAAAGTCCGGGCTTCAAGAGAACTGGGTGCTGGTTAACGGCCAGTGGAGGCGACTCTAAGGATAGTGCAACAGAAATAAACTGCCTAATTTACTTTAGGTGATGGTGGAAAGGTGGTGTAAGAGACCACCGGTTGGGTAGGAATATCTAACGCTCTGTAAACCCCACTCGAAGCAAGGCTGTCGGGGCAATAGGCTTGTTCTCTCCTGCTCCAAACGCTGCTAGAGGTTATAGGCAACTATAATCGTAGATAGATGACTGTCTAATACAGAACCCGGCTTACAGCTTAACTCAAGCCAAAAGGCTTTGAAAACTCTAAAGTGGCATTGCCACTTTTTTATTTTATTTGTTGACAAAATATGCATTTTGTGTAATAATTTAAACATCAAAGGGGAATATTATGAATGATTTTGTAAGAGTTGAAGTAGAAGAAGAAAAAAAGATTACAAAAGGTCTTGTAAAGGTTGAAAAAAATATCTATGAAATTCCTAGAACAATTTTTTGTCCAGATTGTGGCTATTTTGCAGAATTTACAAGATTTTATAGCGGAAGCGGCCGTTATGATTGTAAAGGTGCACATTGTAGGTATTCAATCACTTCTGATGAATATGTTGCACAAGAACTTGCAAAAGCAGAGCAGGAACAAAAATAAAAATAGAATAGTTAAAACAACCATTTAAAAACTTATTGAAAGTTTTTAAATGGTTGTTTTTGGTTTTCTTTTGTTTACTTTTCTTTTAAAGAAAAGTAAGAAAAAAACAAGAATAAAAGTAAAAAAAATGTCAATAACCTTTGCATGAAAAGAAAAGAATATATTGAAAAACTTGCAAGTTTAATCAAAAATAGAGTGCTTTTTCATGCACCTATTGTTTATGATGACGAGGTAGATTTTGACCTATTAGAGGTTGTTGGAATTAATAAAAACCTGCCAATTTTTAAATTTACAAAACCTCTTAATAAAAATCTCTACAAAGCCCTAAAACAGGCGCAAAGAGAGGTTTCTTTTAACTTAATTTTAACTCATGAAGAAAATGTTAAAAAATCGTGGTCAAAAAACCTTAAAAATCTCTACTTTTTAGACGAGGAAGTTTGTAGTTATAACCTTCTTTCTTCTATCAATAAATTGAATATAAACTATCTCTCTCATTCTTCCTTTTCAAGCAGTATAAATGAGGAATATTTGAAGGTTAATGATGAGTTTGTTAATCTTTCTTTTAAACAATTTTATTTGTATAAAAAGTTAGTTTCAAATGGGGTGATATTTGAAGCTAAAGAGTTTATTTTGAATGGAAAAAATTTTTATTTAACCTTCAATAATCCTCTCAAACAGTCACAGGCGTGCCTGTTTGAAATAAATGTACCTTTGCCTAATGGCTACTATCATTTTTCTAAATGTAAAACAGGAATTAAAATAACAAATTTGACAAGTAAAGAAGTTTGTTATTTTAACCATAATTGCAAAGGTGGAAAATTACTATTCTCCTGTATTGATGGGCTAGAGAGCAGTACAAGAGCGTGTATAAACTTGCGTCTTGAATTTCAGTTAAAAGCACATGAACAAAAGCGAATATATTTTAATTTTGGCAATAATGCTTATCTATTAAATTCACCTAAAGAGGTGGAAGATTTTTTCACACTTTCACAACTAAAAGCCTTTCAAAAATTTGATGTTAAAGTGTCTAGCAGAGATAAAGTTTTTGACGATAAATTTAACAACATTTTACCTCAAAAAATTTGGACAGCATGGGAGCGTTTTAGTATAGATCAAGTTGCAGAAGAGGAATATTTAAAGATAAAAAATAAACTTGTGAAATCAACAAATAATGGTTATATGGTCAATGAAAAAATGGAGATAAAAGCACTTAAGATTTTTCAAAATAATAGTTACAAAAGGGTGTTTATTGTTCAAGGGGAACAAAGATATATTATGGCAGAAAAAACTCGCTTTTTTAACTTTACACAAATTAGCAAAGATTTTTTTAATAAAACTAATGAAATATATTTGTGTTTTGGCAAATAACATGTTATACTAAAGCCGAAATGGAAAACCTTGAGCCTCGTGTTCCACTTGCTGAAAAAATGCGTCCAAACTCATTAGAAGATTTTGTTGGGCAGGAACATATTGTTGGAAAAAACTGTTTACTTTATAGAGCTATCAAATTTGGGACACTTGGTAGTTGCATTTTTTATGGGCCTCCAGGAACAGGTAAGACAACGCTTGCAAATATTATTGCAAATACTTTGAAGGCTAGATATGTTAAACTTAATGCTGTGACAAGTGGTGTTGGTGATGCAAAAGCTATTATTGAAAGGGCAAGAGCAGATAAGGCTATGTTTGGCACTGACACATTTTTGCTTTTAGATGAATGTCATAGATGGAATAAAGCTCAAAGCGATTGTGTTTTAGAAGCTATTGAAGATGGTTCAATTTTCTTTATTGGTTCTACGACTGAAAATCCTTATACCGCTATGACGAGAGCAATTGTTTCTCGTTGTCGTGTTTTTGAATTTAAGCCATTATCTACTAAAGATATAGTTAAAAAACTTAAGCAGGCAATACAAGATAAAGATAGGGGGCTTGGAAATCTTCCAATCGAATGTGAAGAAAAAGCTCTTGAATACTTTGCATTTGCTTCTGGTGGTGACGCCAGAAGTTGTTTGAATGCTTTGGAGCTTGCTGTAAATACAACGCCCTTATCAAAAGATAAAAAAATACATATCACTTTGGAAGTTGCTCAACAATCAATTGATAAAAAAGCACTTTCTCTGGATGAAAATATGTATTATGATAATCTTTCTGCTTTTTGTAAAAGTTTGCGAGGAAGTGATACTGACGCCGCTTTATATTATGCTCATAGATTGATTAAGGCGGGAATTGACCCAATGGTGATTGCACGAAGACTTGTTGCTCATTCAAGTGAAGATGTTGGCATGGCGGATTCAAATGCATTATTGCTTTCAACTTCTGCTATGTATGCACTTGAAAAAATGGGGCAACCTGAGGGGTTGATTCCTTTAACACACGCAATAATTTATGTTTGCGAGGCAGAAAAATCTAATTCTGTTGTAAATGCCATGCATATGGCTCAAGAAGATGCAGAAAATAATACAGATAACAAAATCCCAAATCATTTAAAAAATCATCCTAGTACAAATAAGGATGGACATGGGAAATATAAATATCCACATGATTATGGTGGCTATGTGAAACAACAATATTTACCAGATAGTTTAAAAGATAGGGTATATTACACGCCAAGTGGAAATGGTAGAGAAAAAAACTTGATAAGAAAAAAGTTTAGAGGAGAATAATTATGTTTGGATTACGACCAGATGGAAAAAGAGTTAAAGGTATGGGTATCATTGAAAAAGCTGAACCTTTCTTTATGCCTATGAGAATTGATGCCGTAAATTTATTAACTGTGACAACGCCTTGTGCACCTATTGATGAATTTATTGCAAGAGAAAAGAGAAATGGCAACTCATATTCATATATGCATATTATGATTGCGACAATAGTTAGGCTATTATATCTTCGTCCAAAACTCAATCGTTTTATTATGCGTGGAACAACCTATCAAAGAAAGGGTATACAAGTTTCTATGGATATTAAGAAAAAACTTGAAGACGAAGGAGCAAATGAAACGTTAAAATTTTATTTTACAGGAAGAGAAAATTTGGATGAAGTAAAACATATTGTTGACGACCTTATTTCTAAAACAATTTCTGGGCAAGAAGAAGGTAAGACTTCTGGTTTTATAAAACATTTAACTTGGACTCCTTCTTGGGTTATTCGTTGGGGACTTGCTATTTTGAGATGGCTTGATAAACATGGCTTAATTCCAAATAGTGTTTTAAAGGCTAGCCCTTTCCACACAAGTTGCTTTTTTACTAACTTAAAAAGTATAAGACTTGGCTATATTTATCACCATTTGTATAATTTTGGTACAACTTCTATTTTTATAGCTATGGGAAAAGAAAAAATGATGCCCGTTGTTGAAAATAATAAAGAATTAAAAATTGCTAAAATGCTTGAACTTGGAATAAGTCTTGATGAGCGTATCGCCGATGGTTATTATATGGCAAAATCTTTGAGAATGATGAGAGATATTATGGCAAATCTAGATTGTTTGAAAGAGTTTATGCCTGATGATGGAACCATTCCAACAAAGATTAAAAAAGCTAAGAAAAAGACAACTAAAAAAGCAAAAACTAAGAAATCTAAAAGCAAGGTTAAGGTGAAAAAGGTAAAGGAAGAAAAACCTAAAAAACTTAAACCTGTGAAAGTTAAAAAAGAACATCATGGCATTCATTTTAAGAAAAAAGCAGATAATGTTTTTGTTGCTGAAAAGGAAGAAAAAGCTAAAGACGAATAATTAATTTACGAGGTGTGTTTATGAAAACTATTTTATATTTTATTTTATCATTACTCACAATAGTTTATGTAGGTTTAATGTGTTATCTCAATATTTATCCTGACGCTGTTAATGCTGGAACCGTGATAGGAAATATACTCAAATATGTTCAACTTTATGGCGGAATTGTTCTTGTATTTGTTTTTGCTTTTGTAAATTTCTTTGGCAGTCCTTTAAAGGTAGTTTTCTTTACTATTCTCATTATTGTTGCAATTGCATTTATTGTCACTGCTGTTGTACCTCAGTTTATTCACATTGGCTAAAAAGGAGTTGTCTTTTGGAAAAACTTTTAATTATTGATGGAAATAGTATAGCAAATAGGGCATTTTATGCATTGCCTTATTTGTCTAATCATAAAGGTCAAGCGTCAGGTGCTGTTTTTGGATTTGCCAATATTTTGATTAAAGTAATTCATGATTTTAATCCAACACATATTGCTGTAGCATTTGATCATGCAAGAAAAACATTCCGTAATCAAATTTATGCAGATTATAAAGGGCAACGCAAACCAACTCCGCCAGAACTTGTTTCTCAATTTCCTATTATCAAAGAAATGTTAAATGTTATGCAGATTAAAACATTTGAATTTGAAAATATTGAAGCAGACGATATTATAGGGAGTATTTGCAACAAAACCTCTTGTGAAAAGTTGATATTGTCGGGAGATAGAGATTTGTTGCAACTTATCGACAATCGCACAACTGTGTGTTTAACTAAAAAGGGGGTGACGGAAGTTGCCTTGATGACTAAGGAAAGTTTAAAGGCAGAAAATGGTCTTGCTCCATATCAAATTATCGAACTTAAAAGTTTAATGGGCGACACGAGTGATAATATTCCAGGGGTTAAAGGTGTAGGCGAAAAAACAGCCTTATCTTTACTAGAAAAATATCAAACTTTAGAGGGTGTTTATAAAAATTTAAAAGAAATTTCTGGTAAACTTAAAGAAAAATTGATAGAAGGTGAAAGTGATGCAAAAATGAGCAAGCTTCTTGCCACCATCAAAACCGATTGTGATTTTGACTTCGATTATAATTCTTGTAAACTTATTTTTCCTTTTGGAGAAGAAGTTCAAAAATTTTTTAGTGAAATGGATTTTTCTTCACTCTTAAAAAATCGAAATAATTTTGATGTAAATGTAAAACTACAAGAAAAAGTTAAAGTTGAGAGGGTTGATATAGCTTGCAAAAATCAACTTGATGAAATACTTTCTTCTGTAAAAGATTATTTTTCTTTTAATTTAAAAGAAATGACTTTTGCTATTGATAATCAAAAGGAATACTTTTTAAATCAAAATTATGATATGTTTGGAAGTAGTTTAACTTTTGAAGAAGTCCTTCAAGCTTTTAAAAGCATTTTTGAAAATGATAAAATATTAAAATTGACACAACATCAAAAAGAAGATTTACATGCTTTAAATAAATTTGGAATTGCACTTAATAATGTTTTTGATTTAGATGTTGCAAAGTATATAACTTCGGCAGGTGTAAAATCTGCAGAGAGAAATTTATCAGTTTGCGAATACAAATCTGAACAACAAAATCTTTTAAAATTGATGGAAGAACAGGGGACAATAAAAATTTATAAAGAAATTGAAATGCCCCTTGTTGAAATTTTAAAAGACATGGAAGAGTTTGGTTTCAAAATAAATGAAGGGAAACTCGACGAACTTGCATTTTACTTTAATGAAAAAATTTCAGCCATTACTAAAGCAATTTATTTTGATTCTGGTGAAGAATTTAATATAAATTCACCAAAGCAAGTTGCTTATATCTTGTTTGAAAAACTTGGCATAAAAGCGTTTAACAACAAAAAAGGTTCAACGAGTGTTGATGTTTTGGATGAACTTAGATATATTCCTATTGTAGACAATATTTTAAAGTATAGAAAATTATCTAAGATTATTAATTCTTACATTGATGTTTATAAACATTTATGCTCATCTAGCGGAGATATAATTCACACTACTTTCAATCAAACTTTAACAAGCACGGGAAGATTATCAAGTAGTGAGCCAAATCTTCAAACAATTCCTACGCGAGATGAAGAGGGGCGTGAACTTCGTAAGATTTTTATCTCTAAGTTTAAAGGTGGCTCTTTGATATCTGCCGATTACAACCAAATAGAATTACGCCTGCTTGCACATATGTCTGGTGAAGAGGAATTAATCAAGGCTTATAAGGAAGGGCGAGATATTCATGCTTTAACGGCATCACAAATTTTTGATGTGCCATTAGACCAGGTGACTTCTTCAATGCGACGCGAAGCCAAGGCTGTTAATTTTGGAATTATCTATGGAATAAGTGACTATGGTTTGAGTCAAAATATTAAAAGTAGTCGTTCGAAGGCTAAGGCGTATATAGACTCATATTTTTCTCGTTATCCTCTTGTCAAAAAGTTTATGGATGACAATGTTGAATATGCTAAAAAGCATGGACAAGTTCAAACCATGTTTGGAAGAATTAGAAAAATACCTGAAATATCTTCTTCTAAATATCAACTTCGCACTTTTGGTGAACGTGTTGCTATGAATATGCCACTTCAAGGTTCGGCATCAGATATTATCAAACTTGCAATGCTCAAGGTTCACAAGGCAATGCTAGAAAAGGGTTTAAAGAGTCAGTTGATATTACAAATTCATGACGAGCTTATTGTAGATGTTTGTCCAGGTGAGGAAGAGATTGCAAAAAAGATTTTAAAGCAAGAGATGGAAGGTGTAGTTTCACTTTCTATTCCTCTTGTTGTCAGTATAGGTCAGGGTAAAGACCTATATGAATGTAAGTAGCGAACCAAATGTTCGACGATTAATAATATATAAAAGGAAAAAACTAATGAAAACTAAACTTGCAATTTTTGATTTTGATGGAACTTTAACCAAATCTAATAAGGGTGGTAATTGCTGGCGTTATGTCTGGGAAGATATTAATGCTGTTGAGGTTGATGATAAACTTTACAAAGAATTCAAAGAAGGCAGATTTGATAGCCATGTGTGGGCTTCAAAAGTTACTGAAGAATTCAGGAAAAGAGGTGTAAAAAAGTCTACTATTCAACGACTTTCAAATAATATTAATATTCGTGACGGAGTTGAAGAAACTTTTGCTTTTCTTAAAAGTCAAGGTGTAAAAATTTATGTACTTTCTGGTGGAATCAAATCTATGATAGAGTATAGTTTAAAAAATTCTATATCTTATATAACAAATATTGAAGCTGAAGATCTTAGTTATGATTCAAATGATCTTGTAAATGGAGTTATACATTTAGATCACGATACTGAAAATAAAAAAGAATTTATAACAAAAATTATTAAGAAAAATAATTTGATGCCAGAGCAAGTTTTTTTTATGGGAAATGCTGATAATGATGAATCTGCTCATCAAGCAGGTGTTAAAACTTTATGTGTAAATCCTGATAATACAAATCCATATGATAAGAATTATTGGGATCATTATATTGAGAATATACAAAATTTAAAAGAAATCTTGCCTTTTATCGATTAATTTGTAAAATTCGTTTGACTTAAAGCTAATAAATAGGCTATACTCAAAATGGTGAAGGAATGCAATATAAGAGATTGATGGGTATTGATTATGGCGATAAGCGTGTTGGAATAGCTCTTTCTGACGCACTTTGCATAATTTCTTCTGCTTATGAAGTTTATCAAAGCAAGGGAGAAGATGACGCATTAGAACATATCGCTAAGCTTGTGAAAGATTATAATGTTTCTGATATCGCTTTTGGACTTCCGTTAAATATGGATGGAAGCGAAGGCGAGCGGGCAGTTATTCACAGAGCTATTGGTCAAAAACTTGAACAAATCTCTGGTGCAAAAGTTCATTTTATTGATGAGCGTTTAACTTCCGCTGAAGCCGAAGATTATCTTCGTGAGGCAAGAGTGAAGTGGGAAGATCGCAAAAAAGTTATTGATAAAATCTCTGCTCAAATTATATTGCAAACTTACATGAATTCAAGAAAATAAAAGGGGAAATTTAGGTATGAGTGAAAAGAAAGTTTCAAAAAAGGTTGAAGAACAAAAGCCAGTTGATTTATTGGATGTTCTTCTTGATAAGGACAATAAAGACCCTATCGTATTAATGGATGAAAAAGGTAGACAAATCTCTTTTGAGCAAGTTGCTATTATTCCTTACGAAATTAAGGGCGAAAAGGTTTTATATGTAGTTTTAAAACCAATCGACAAGATTGATGGAATTGCTGATGACGAAGCAGTTGTATTCCTTGTTGATCAAGACAAAAATGGCAATACTATTTTAAGAGTTGAAGAGGATGAAGAAGTTGCAATTGCTGTTTTCGACAAATACTATGACCTTCTTGAAGAAGCAAGAGGTAAAGCTAAGAAAACGACTACTGCCAAAAAAGCAACTGCAACAAAAGCAGCTCCAAAAACAACAAAAACTCCAGCTAAAACAACAACTAAAGTTGCTGGAAAAAAGACTACAAAATAATTGGAAACTAAAAAAGAGTGATATTAATCACTCTTTTTTGAAAACTATAGAAAATACTATTTAGATGCCTTAGATTTTGTGCTGCTGCAACCTTTTGTTGAGCAAGCCTTAGTTGCTTCTGATGAAGCTTCTACATTTGTCTTAGACTTTCTTGTACAGTTCTTTTCCTTTTTGGCTTTTCTACCAAACATAGTTTTCACCTCCTGTTTCCAAGGTTATACTTAACCTTGTATTAATAGGGTTTGCAAAATATTGAAAATTATACTATATAGATAAAAATTTGATAAATAAAAAGATATATTTTTTAAGTAAAATCTTTATAAATATATCTTATTTTTTTAATGTTTATTCAATCGTTGTAAAGCACTGTTGCCAATTGTCGTCACATTTATTCTTTCAACAAAAATTTTCTCAAGAAGGGTAGTGGCATTGTTGTCTGTGTGGCGATAAAGATTTATTTTTTGTGGTGAAAGATCAATAATAGAAGAAATCAATCCTTCTTCATTAAGTATTTTATTTTTATAATCTTCACTATAAACATCATCATTGCCAAAATATAATTTATAGCCATCCTGCTCTTCAATTATGTCGACTTCGCCACCGCAAATATCAAGATTGTCTATCAAAAACTTTAATAAGTCTAAAAAACTATCGTTGGACATTAAATAGTCACGATTTTCATTTGCAAGCCCAACAAGTTCTGTCCATTTTGATTTTAAACCAGAAAGTTTAAAATCATAAAAAGATTCTAAATATAAGTTATTGTTCAAAGAAAGGTTTTTTTGAATTATATAATAATCTGTTTCACGATCAAAGTTAAGCAGTGCTTTTTGAAATGCTAAAATTCCAATTTTATCATGACGGGGAAGAATAAGGTTTTGTGCTAAGAATTCACTTTTATAATAACTACAAATTGTTTGAGTTATTATTTTTGATAAAAATGCTTTATAATCATCTTTTAAATCATTTTTAACACCAATCAAAATACAGATAAACCCTCGTTCTTCATGAGATGTTACAACTCCGCCAATTTCAGCAGAGAACTCTTTGATTTTTAGATATAAACTTCTGGCTAGATTAAAGTTTTCTGCTCTTAAATTTAAGGAAAACTCCCACATAAAAAACTCCTTACGCAAACTATTTTATGCAACAGTAAAAAAAATACTCTAAAAAGAGTGATTAAAATTTAAAATTTAAGTAAATAATTTGACAAAAAATAGAAAAAAAGCCATAATATAATCATGAAAAAGATTTTTAATAAAAATTTATTAGCTCTTTTTGCACTTTTCCTAGTGCCTTTGTTTTTATTGTCTGCTTGTAATGAAGTCAATTATTTTAATATTGAAGTTTATTCAAGTGCAGGGCATAGTATTGTTGTTGGACCAAATAAAACTTCAAACATAGCAGAAGGAACTGAGGTTGAACTTACTGCATCTGCAGGAAGAGAACATGATTTTATTTGTTGGATTAAAAACTCTAATCAAGTTGTTTCTATTGAAGAAAATTATAAGTTTAATGTGAATGCCGAGACTGCTGGAACATATATAGGTCTATTTAGTGAAAGTGAAGCAAGATATATGCAATATGTTGCATTAACTGGAGTTTCGGTTGATCTTGGAATAACTCAATTAAATGCAAGAATAAAAATGAGTTTGAATCAAGATGTAGAACAACTTCTATATAGTGGAGAAGTTTCAAATCAAACAGTTTCCATTTATAATGGAAGAGTGTTCTCAATATTAAATGAAGATATGATTGTATTTTCAGTTGAAGTAGATTATTATCAAGATGAAATTCTTGAGGTTGAAAAATTTGATGAAATTCTTCTTTCAAAAATAGATTTTGTTGATGAGAAGATAGAAATTAAAGACAAAAGCAATACTATCACTTTGACTTTTGAGAAAATGACAAAAGAACTTGCTTCATCAAATTTTAATAAATAAATCAAAAAAATAGTTGACAAATTCTTAATAAAAGTCTACAATGTAATTATTAAATGGCTTTGAGTTTAAGACAAGTAGTATTTATTTGATGTGTCCAGAGAAAGGGTGGTTGGTGAAAACCCTAAACTAGAATTTATATGAAACCACTTGAATGATGAAAAAGTTTTTAATTAAATGAGTGGTTGATTATTTCAACAAGTAAGGTGGAACCGCGGTTTTGATTGATCGTCCTTAAAGCGTTTTTATGCTTTAAGGATTTTATTTTTTTAGGACTAACTCTGGTAGACTTTTTTAGACTTAAAGCAAAGTTTGGTTTTACTTTCCCGTTGGGGAAATAAAAGTAAAAGGTTTCTTTTGTTTCTTTTCTTTTAAAGAAAAGAAAGAGAATAAAAGGAGAGTAATTATGAAAAAAGAATTGGATGAAAATTTGCAAAAGGCAAGACATAGTATGGCACATGTTTTGGCAAAAGCTTTGGTGGAGTTGTATCCACAAACAAAACTCACAATTGGTCCTTCAATTGATGATGGCTTTTATTATGATGTTGATTTGGATGAACAATTAACTCCAGATCACTTTGATTCTATTGAAAAGAAGATGAAGGAAATTCTAAATAAAGGTGAAAGTTTTGAAAGAAAAGAGGTTTCAAAACAAGAAGCTTTAAACCTATTCAAAGGGAATGAGTATAAAACCGAGATTATTAATGAACTTCCAGAAGATGCAACAATCACTTTATATTATACAGGGGATGACTTTTTTGACCTTTGCCGTGGTCCTCATGTTGAAAGCACAAGAAATCTTCAAAACTTTGGTTTTAAAATCCATAGTGTGAATGGTGCTTACTGGCGAGGTGACGAAAAAAATAAAATGCTTCAACGCGTTTATGTTTGGGCGTTTAAGACAAAGAAAGAGCTGGCTGATCATATCACAATGCTGGAAGAGGCAAAGAAGAGAGATAATCGTAAGCTTGGCAAAGAACTTGGACTCTTTATGCTTTCACCAGAAGGCCCAGGGTTTCCTTTCTATCTTCCAAACGGAATGATTGTAAGAAATAATCTTATTGATTATTGGCATAGAATCCATGAAAAAGCTGGCTATAAAGAAGTTATGACGCCTATTATGCTTTCTCGTCATCTTTGGGAAACTTCTGGTCACTGGGATCACTATAAAGCAAATATGTATACAACAAAGATAGATGATGTTGATTTTGCAATTAAACCTATGAATTGTCCAGGTGGAATTTTAGTATATAAAAATTCTCCACATTCATATAGGGATTTACCTTTAAGGGTTGGCGAACTTGGTCTTGTACATCGTCATGAAAAGTCTGGCGAACTTGGCGGTCTTATGAGAGTTAGATGTTTCACTCAAGATGATGCTCATATCTTTATGACTCCAGCTCAAATCAAGGATGAGATTAAGGAGGTTGTTTCACTTATAGATAGTGTTTATAAGGTTTTCAATTTCACATATCATGTTGAACTTTCAACTCGTCCAGAAAATAGTATGGGTAGTGATGAAGATTGGAATCTTGCTACAGACGCACTTAGGGGGGCATTGGATGACCTTGGACTTGATTATGTAGTAAATGAGGGAGATGGTGCATTCTATGGTCCTAAAATTGATTTCCATCTTAATGATGCTATTGGCAGAACTTGGCAATGTGGAACAATTCAACTTGATTTCCAACTTCCTCAACGCTTTGAACTTGAATATACTGGTGAAGATGGAGAAAAACATAGACCAATCATGATACACCGTGTTATCTATGGGTCAATTGATAGGTTTATGGGAATTTTAATTGAACACTTTGCTGGGGCTTTCCCACTTTGGCTTGCTCCTGAACAGGTTAGAGTTTTAACTTTGGCAGATAGAAATAACGATTATGCTTTAGCTATTCAAAATACTTTAAGAGATAAAGGTATTAGAGCCGAGGTAGATCTTCGAAACGAGAAGATTGGATTTAAGATTAGAGAAGCTCTTTCAATGAAAGTACCTTATCTTATCATTGTTGGTGATGGCGAAGAAAATTCTAATACAATTTCTATTCGTGGACGAGGAAACGAGAATAAATCTGGGCTAAATTTAGCCGAATTTGTCGAAAGGCTTGAGGAAGAAATAAAAACTAAGAAAATATAATAGATTTTATTTGGTTAAATACTTGATTATATGTTAATATTAGGAGGTATAAAAATGAGCGGTTGGATTATGCTCCCTGCGATTATTATTATTGCCTTTCTGTTCATTTTTATTGGGAAAAAGTAATATTTCATTAAAAATTATTAGGAGGTTTAAAATATGACTCAATTACTTGCCATTGATGCAACACAAATTGTTTTAATCGTGTTTATTGCATTGCTTGTTATTGCTTATCCAATTTTGATAAGTTCAAGAAACAAAAAGGAAAATCAAAAATTACAAGAACAAACAAATTCACTTAAAAGGGGGGATAAGGTTTTAACAACAAGTGGTGTGTATGGCACAGTTGTAGATCTTCATTTAGAAGGCGATAAAAAGGTTGTGACAATTGAAACAGGAACTGGTAATCATAAAAGTTTTATGGCTGTAGATGCATATGCAATCTATACTATTTTGCGTGACGAAGAGAAAAAGCCAGAGCCAGAGAAAGTTGAAGATAAAAAAGAAGAGGCTAAGGCTGACAAAAAGTCTAAAAAAGAAGTTGAAAAAGCCGAAGAAGCAAATGCAAATCCAAATGCAACAGCTGAGGAAGTTAAACCTGAAATCGTTGCAGAAGCCATTATGGATGACTCTGCAAAGAAAGATATTGAAGCTCAAATTTCTGGCAAAAGAAAGAAAAAGTAGAAATTTAAAAAGTTGTATAAAAAAGTGGCAATGCCACTTTTTTATTTTTACTTTTGTTCTTAATTTCAATATATGCACATAAATTAAAGTATAAATTTAATTTAAGGAGTCAATCATGAAGTTAAGTGCTAAACTAAAACTCAAAAAGAACAATACAAATGAAATTAAGGGCAACAAAGGTATCGCAGTTAACCTTATAAAAGGGACTTTAATTGCACTTTGTTTCTCTTTAGTTGGAATACTTGTTTTTGCATTTATTTTAAAGTTTACCAACATTTCAGAGGGTGTAATAACTCCTATAAATCAAGTAATTAAAGGTGTAAGCATATTTTTGGGGGTGTTTTTAGCATTAAAGAAACAAAGGGAAATGGGCTTAGTTAGTGGACTTTTGATTGGACTTTGCTACACATTTTTAGCATTTTTAGTATTTTCAATCTTAAGTGGACATTTTGTTTTTGATATGACATTGGTTCATGATTTGATTTTTGGGACGATAATAGGTGGGATTTGCGGTATAATTTCGGTTAATCTCAAAAAAAGTTCTGTTTAAATCTAAAAAATAATTGACACTTTCCCTTTAATAAACTATAATAGACAAGAAAGTAATGTTAAAAGTCTGCTCTAAGAGCAGTTTTAAATTTTAAACTTCGTCTATTTGATACTTAAAGGGGATTTTTTAATGAGTAAAAAAAGAGCAAGAATTAGATTTGTTTGGCTAGCAATCGTTGTTGTGATTGGTCTTTTATTAGCGGTTTGTCCTTTCAATGTTCCTTTCACTGACTCTACTTATAATAGTTTTGCAGGTAATATCTCTCTTGGACTTGATTTGTCAGGAGGTGTTGCAGTTGTTTATGATTGTACTCCTGCTAAGAACTCGAACAATAGTGATATTTCTCAAGCTATTGATGCAACTTGCGAGCGTCTTGAACAGGTTTTGTACAATGAAGGTTATTCTGAAGCTTCTGTTAGAAAGCAGGGTGGAAATAGAATTAGAATTGAAGTTCCTAATATCACTGACTCAAGTGAAGTTTTTTCATTCCTTGAAGACCCTAAAACTTTATATATGACTTTAGAAGAATGCACTGACCCTTCTAATCCACCTGAGGCTTTTGTGGATGGCTTTGATATTGATAGTGTTAATGTTTCTATGCAAGAGAACAAATATGGTGTTTCTGTAAAATTCACTAGTGAGGGGGCAACTAAGTTTGCTGATTTAACAGAACAAGCTTCTTCTAGCAGTGAAAAGAAAATTCATATTTATCTTGGCGAAATCAATGCAAACAATTATTTTGGAGCAGTCACTTGTGAGTCTAAAATTACTGGAGGGTCAACTTTTATTTCTGGTGACTCTATGAATGATTATAATTCCGCTAAGCAATATGCTTACAATATTATGAGTGGGACTTTCCAAGTTGAACTTGAGCTTGTAGAAAACAGTGTTATTTCTGCTACTTTAGGTCGCAATGCTTTAACTTATGGAATTATTGCTGGAGCTGTTGCTCTTGTAATTATTATGCTTGTTATGTGGCTTAGATATGGTGATTTTGGTTTACTTGCAGACTTTGCTCTTGTTGTTTATATGATTTTAATGTTGTTCTTCCTTCAAGCAATCCCATTTGTACAACTCACATTACCAGGTATCGCGGGTATAATCTTAAGTTTGGGTATGGCAGTTGACGGAAATGTTATTATCTTTGAGAGAATTCGCGAAGAATATGCTTCTGGTAAGAAAATTCCACTTGCTGTAAAGAGCGGTTTTAAGCGTGCTTTCTGGCCTATCTTTGACTCTAATATTACAACAATTTTCACATCAATTATTCTTTATATTTTAGGAACTGCTTCTATCAAAGGTTTTGCTATCACACTCCTTCTTGGTATCATCCTATCTATGTTTACAAGTTTGGTTGTGACTAGATTCTTTGTTAAATCTTATCTACCTCTTAATAGTACAAATGCTAAACACCTTCATCTTTATAGAGAAAAGGGTGTTGTTGAGATTAAGGAAGAGGAAGAAGTTAAAGAAGAGGCTATTCCTTATACTCAAATTACTCCTGAACAAGGAGGTGAAAACTAATGACTAAGTTTAAAAAAGAAAGATTTTCAATAGATAAAACTATTGCAAATTCAAAATTTAATTATTGCAAAAATCTTAAATGGTTTTTGATTGCTCCACTTGTATTGATTGTAGTTGGAATTATTCTTTTATGCACAGTTGGATTTAATCTTGGTATCGACTTTACAGGCGGAAGTGTAGTTAAAGTTTATGCTAATACGGACGGCAAAATTCAAGACCATAAGGCTTATGATTTGACAAATGCTAATGACTACAATGAAATGCGTAATCAAATTGAAAGTGTTTTAAATGATTATGGCTACAGTGTTAAAGTGTTTAGAACTTCAACTATTGATATTGATAATGCAAATGTAAGTGGTGAACCTTGTGTTGAATTTCAATATCAAGATGTAGAGGGAAATCAAAGAAATGAGATTAGAAATGCTCTTCTTGAAAAGTTTGGTTATAATGATATTGGTGTTGAATGGGAAAATGCAGTTTCTGCTCCATCAATTATTACAGCAACTGCAAGTAGTGAACTTTTAATGAACTGCTTTATCGCAATGCTTGTTGCAATGGCTTTAATCCTTATCTATGTAGGATTTAGATTTGAATTTACTTCAGGTTTAGCGGCAATTCTTGCTCTTTTCCATGACTTGTTTATAATGACAACTTTAGTTTTAATCTTTAGAATTCAAATCAATAGTTCATTCGTTGCTGCACTTGTAACAATTTTGGGTTATTCTATCAATAATACAATCATTATATTTGATAGAATTAGAGAAAATAGAAAGAGTGGTAGATTTGAAAGTAAAGGTAATGCTTTATCTTCAATTGCATCTAATAATAGAGAAATTGCAAATGCATCAGTTAAAGAAACTATGACTCGTTCAATTTTTACGACTCTCACAACTTTAATTACAATAGCACTTGTGGCTATTATTGGTGTTAATGATATTCGTGAGTTTGCTCTTCCAATTATCTTTGGTATTGGTGCAGGTTTCTATTCTTCTGTATTCCTTACTCCAGGACTTTGGGCAATCGCTTACAGGCCTAGAAAAAAGAAGAAAGTTGAAGTAAAAAATAAATGATTAAATTAATAAAAGAGGTAGAATAACTACTTCTTTTTTTATTTTACATATTGACTTTAGCATGTGTTTATGTTATAATGTAAACATACGAAGGGAGATTAAAAAAATGAAAAAAGAAACAAAGAAGTTTAGATTGGTTGAAGATTCAACAAAGGTTATACCATCAGAATATGGCAAAGATATAACTTTATATCAAATTGAGGCTCTTATTGACTTTACGGACGTTCAAGGAAATCCAGTAAAGAAAGGTCAAAGAGGTGGGTATGTTATGTGTGAAGAAAACCTTAGTCATAACGGCAAATGTTGGATTGACCAAGACTCTATGATAATCCAAAACTCACTCTATGGCGTTTCTGGAAATGCCCTTGTTATTGGCTCAGAAATTAGAGGAACGCAAATTTTAGGCAATGCAGTTGTTATTAATAGTAAAGTCAGCAAAAGTGCAATAGAAGGTACTGTTATAGGAAGCAAGATTGACCTCAGTGATGTTAGTAGAGATTCAGTAGTCATCAATTCAACACTTGATGATGCACGTGTTGGTCAAATTGATGGAGAGCCAGTTACTGTTGCTGATTCAACAGTTTCAAAAGTTTGGGTTGCTTCTAATTGTGTGATTACAAACTCAACAGTAAAAGCATCAGGAGAAGTAGGTTTACGTCTTTATGACTCAAGCCTTGAAAAGGTCACATACATTGATCCTAAGGCTAAAGGAGAATTAAGCCTTAATCTTGCAAACAAAAAATACATTATGACTTATGAGTCAGACAAGCCAGAAGAGGCTGAATAAATCTTAAAAGTGCTTAAATTAAAAGCACTTTTTTTTATTTTTTAAATTAAAAACACTTGACATTGGGGCGGGGAATAATGTATAATTCTTTCGTCATTGAGACAAATATGCACTCATAGAAAATTTACAGTCTGTTGCCTAAGACGTTATAAGGGATTTTCAAAGATTTTATTCTTATAATAAAAGGTGCTATTAGCACGCACCTGGGGTGGATTTGTAGAGCCATGAAAACTATGGGGAAGGACAAAAACAAAAGGAGGAAAAAATTATGTCAGTTATTTCAATGAAACAACTTCTAGAAGCAGGCGTTCACTTTGGTCACCAGACAAGAAAGTGGAATCCTAAGATGAAAAAGTTTATCTTTACTGCAAGAAATGATATTCATATCATCAATCTAGAAGATACTTCAGTTCAAGTTGACAAGGCTTACAGCTTTGTTCGTGACATTGTTGCTGGAGGAAAAAACATTTTGTTCGTAGGAACAAAAAAACAAGCTCAAGAAGCAGTTAAGGAAGAAGCAGAAAGATGCGGAATGTTCTATGTGAACACTCGTTGGCTTGGTGGATGCCTTACAAACTTCAAAACTATTAAGTCTAGAATTGAAAGACTTAACAAACTTAACCAAATGGAAAAAGTTGGTGAGTTTGAATTATTGCCTAAGAAAGAAGTTTCTCTTCTTCTTGCAGAAAGAGATAAGTTAGAGAAAAACCTTGGCGGAATTAAGGAAATGAGAGAACTTCCTGGTGTTGTTTTCGTAGTTGACCCTAGCATTGAACACATTTGTGTTAAAGAATGTATTAACCTTGGTATCCCTATGGTTGGACTTGTTGATACAAACGGCAATCCAGACGGAATTCAAGTTGTTATTCCTGGAAATGACGATGCTATTCGTTCTGTTAAACTTATTGCAGGTGCAATGGCTGATGCAGTTATTGAGGCTAGAGAAGGCGTTTCTTTAAAGAAGGAAGATGACTCTGAAGAAGAAGTTGTTGACCTTGAAAAGGCTTTAGCAGAAACTAGACCTAATCTTGAAATAGCAGAAGGTGGAGAAGAAAAGGCTAAAAAGCCAGCAAGAAAGAAGCCTGTTGCAAAAAAAGAAGTTAAAACTGAAGAAATAAAATCAGAAGAAAACAAATAAAACAATAAAGGAGAATTATTATGGCATTTACCGCTAAAGATGTTGCAGAACTTCGTGCTCGTACAAATGCAGGTATGATGGACTGCAAAAAGGCTCTCACTGAATGTGATGGCGATTTTGAAAAGGCTATTGTATGGCTTAGAGAAAAGGGTATTGCAAATGCTGCTAAAAAGCAATCTCGTATTGCAAGTGAAGGCGTTGTTGCTTCTTATATTCACATGGGTGGAAAGATTGGCGTTTTGGTTGAAGTTAACTGTGAAACAGACTTTGTTGCTAAAACAGAGGCTTTCCAACAAATAGCAAGAGATGTTGCTATGCATATTGCTGCAGCTGCTCCTAAATATGTGACTATCGAAGAAGTCCCAGCAAGTGAAGTTGAAGCAGAAAAGGAAATTTTGCGTGCTCAAGCATTAAACGAAGGAAAACCTGCTGCAATCGTTGAGAAAATGATTGAAGGTAGAGTTAAAAAGTTCTATCAAGATGTTTGTCTTTTAGAGCAAGCTTATGTAAAAGATTCAAGCAAAACTATTCGTCAATTTATTGAAGAACAAACAATTGTTATTGGAGAAAAGATCTCAGTTCGTCGTTTTGCTCGTTTCGTTCTTGGAGAAGGTCTTGAAAAACGCCAAGACAATCTTGCTGAAGAAGTTGCTAAACAAATGGCAGGAAAGTAATTTTGATTTTACTTTTCTTTTAAGAAAAGTAAACAAAAGAAAACCATAAAAAGCATTTCTTACTTTTTTCAAAAGTTTCGAAATGCTTTTTTAAACTTTTTTATTTTCATCCCAAACAAAGTAAAAAATCATTTGCTTTTTTGTTTTATTTATAGTATATTAATAAAGATTATATAAAATAGGAGATTTTATGAACGAAGATATAAAAGAAATTATCTCTGCTTGCAAAGAGGATGTTGAAAAAGCTATCAATCATCAATCTAATGAATACATGGTTATTCGTGCTGGACGAGCTAATCCTCACATTTTAGACAGAGTCTTCATAGATTATTATGGTATGCCTACGCCACTTTCTCAAATGGCAAGCATTACTGTTCCAGAGGCTAGAATTCTTGCTATTTCTGTTTGGGATCAAAGTCAGGTTAAAAATGTTGTTAAAGCTATTGCAATGGCAGACCTTGGGGTGACTCCAAACGATGACGGCAAAGTTATTCGTCTCGTTTTTCCACCTTTAACTGAGGAAAGAAGACGAGACATTGTTAAAGATGTGAAGAAGGTTTGCGAAGAAACTAAAATTGCAATCCGTTCATCACGCCGTGATGCACTTGAAATGATTAAAGACCTCAAAAAAGATGGGCTTTCTGAAGACGAATGTGCTTCTGCAGAAGAAGAAGTTCAAAAGGTTATCAATTCTTACTGCGACAAGGCTGATGAATTATCAAAGGCAAAAGAAAAAGAAATCATGGAGGTTTAAAATCTCTCATGCTTTAGGAATATCGCAAAAATCTACTATAAAAGGAAATTTTTATGTTTAAAAAAATCAAACTAAGCGATAATTTACCAAAGCATATCGGCATTATTATGGATGGCAATGGCAGATGGGCAACAAAGCGGGGACTACCTAGAAATTTAGGACATAAAGAGGGCGTTAATGCTGTTGACAGAACTATTGATGCTTTGATTAAGTTTAATATCAAAGTTGTCACATTCTTTGCTTTCTCAACCGAAAATTGGAAACGCTCTAAACAGGAAATAGATGGTATTTTTGATTTATTAAGAAATTATTTTATTAATCAAAAAGAAGAATTCTTGCTTAAGGGAGTTAAATTGATGTCCATTGGTGATGTCGACAAATTTCCTAAGGATTTAGTTGATGAATTAAGAAATTTGCAAGAAAAAACTAAAAATAACGATAAACTTATTGTAAATTTGGCAATAAATTATGGTGGAAAAGATGATATTGTGCGTGCAGTTAATAATTTGATTGCAGAGGGCAAAACGGAGATAACAAAAGAAGATATTTCAAGTCATCTTTACACCGCAGATTTGCCTGACCCTGATTTTGTTATTAGAACAAGCGGGGAAGAGCGAATTTCCAACTTTATGATTTATCAAATGGCTTACAGTGAACTTTACTTTCCAAAAGTTTTATGGCCAGATTTTGGAGAAAAAGATTTATTAAAGGCTTTAGAAATTTATTCAAAACGCGAAAGAAGATATGGAGGAATTAAATGAAAAAGAGAGTTTTAACATCAGTTTTAATAGTCCTTGTTGTTGCACTTGCATTTGTTTTAAAAATGCTTGTGCCTTTTGGTGATTATTTCTTTGATGTTTTAATTTTGGCAATTACTTGTTTAGCATGCTTTGAAATGGCTAAATTATTGAAAGATATGGGAAAAAATAATTACAAATATCTTGCAACTATTTTTCCTGTGATATTATTTGTTAACCATCTACTTGGCTGGCTTTATGACAGTGAAATTGGGCTTGGTTGGACAATCATGATTGATGTTTGTCTTGTTATTTTAACTTTTGCTGGTGCTTATCTTTTTGGACTAGCTAATGTTAAAAGTCTTCAAAAAGAAATTAGAATTAAAAAACTTGAAAATACAACACCTGTTAAACTTGCTTTTGAGCGTGCAATAAACACCTCTATGGCATTTGTTTATCCTGCATTATTATTAATGCTTATGACTACAATAAATCATATTGCAGACTTAACTTCAACTTTTGCAGCAATTACTAATATTGAATATGCAAAATATTTCTCTTGTGCTGGGCTTGTCTTAATGTTTGTTATTCCTGCTGCGACAGATACTTTTGGTTTCTTAATGGGATCACTTATCGGGGGAAAGAAACTTTGTGAAAAAATTTCTCCAAATAAGACTATTGCTGGTGCAATTGGCGGACTTGTTTGGTGTGTAGCTGTGTCTATATGTGCATATTTAATTTTGAACGCTATCCCAGTTGTAGGCGTGGCATTTTCAGCTTTAAATTTCCAACTTTGGCATGTTGTTATCATCTCTTTCCTTGGCTCAATTGTAGCACAATTAGGAGATATATTTGAATCATTATTAAAGCGTAAAGCGGGAGTTAAAGATAGTGGAAAAATTCTTCCTGGTCACGGCGGAATTTTAGATAGATTTGATAGTCATATTTTTGTTGCTCCATTACTTTTGATTACTTTAAGCATAATCTTGATTTGTCTTTAATAAAGTTATAACAAAAGCCGTTAATTTAACAGCTAAATTTTAGGCGAGGTGTAATGATAGTTTTATATATTTTGCTTGCCATCGTGCTTCTACTTTTAATGGTTCTCATTCATGAGTTTGGGCATTATGTTGCTGGACGTGCTTTAGGGTTTAAGATTGAGGAATTTTCTGTAGGATTTGGCAAGGCTTTAATTTCAAAAAAGAATAAACGCGGAGAAAAAATTTCTCTTCGTCTTTTTCCATTGGGCGGTTATTGTGCTTTTGCTGGCGAAGAAGATGAAAAGGCTAGTTCTGGTTCTTTCACAGCTCAAGCACCTTGGAAAAGAATTATTGTATTTTTAGCAGGTGTTACATTTAACTTTTTAACTGCAATTATTTTTTCTGTAATATTACTTTGTGCTGTTGGTTATGATATTCCACAAGTTAGAGTTTATGAAAACTACAATACTTCAATGTCTTATCAAATAGACAACAAAACTTATTATTATAAAATAGATGATAATTCACTTCCAAATGAATTTAAAATGGACTCTGCTACACCTTGGAATACAAGATTACAAGAGGGCGATGTAATTTATGCGATAAATGGCACACATATTGATTTTGCATACTCCGCAACTTTTAATGATTTGATTTCTAGTCAATATAAAGCACTTGCAATTTGGCTAAGAGATAGTACACAAGAAAAACCTCAAACCCTTGATAATTTTGGAGTTAATGGCAATGGTTCTATGACATTTACCATTAGAAGAGGCGGAGAGTATATGGATGTTCAAGTTCCTCTTATTTATTCTACCATGACCGAAGATGAGGCTGGAACTATTGTGGCAGTAGATAAAGATGGCAATCCTCGACATATTTTTTCAATAGGTTTTTCTTCACAAGCATATAAGCATTCTTTCTGGGAGGCTTTATCGCGTTGTATCTCATTTGCTTTTGGGCTTGCTTGGGTTGTTTTGAAAAGTCTTTGGATGCTTATAACTTTCCAAATTCCAATTAGTCAAATAGGCGGACCTGTGACAACAATTTCTACCATTGCATCATTTGCTCAACAAAATTTTGCATCAATTTTAGTTTTAATTCCACTATTATCAGCAAACTTAGCTGTCTTTAATGCTCTGCCTTTCCCAGCACTTGATGGCTCTCATGTTGTGTTTACGGGGATTGAATGGATTAGGCGAAAGCCAATAAATAGAAAGATTGAAAATATAATTCATATGGTTGGGCTTGGAATTTTATTTGGTTTTGTTATAATCGTTGACATTTTGCATTTTGTGTTATAAAATGTAGTCATGGATGAATTGATTGAAAAATTAAACAAACAATTTGGTGAAAAGTACGCTAAATTCAAACTCTTTGATGTGGTTTATGATAAACTTAACTCTATTTGTACAGTTTGCTTTTTGTTTCCAATGACAACTTTGGAAATTAGCGAAGAGGAGAGAAGTGAAATCTTAAACTTTATCAAAGAGTTTTTTGCACTTAATGGAGAAATTAAAGTTAAATTTAAAAAGAGTTTTCTGGATGAACCTTTAATTAAAAAAGAAGTAAAAAATTATTTTGAGGAATATCACAAAGGTATAACTCCTTATATAAATATGGACTATATAACTAGTAAAAACACTGGGTTAAATGTCAAAATTGAGATAGCTCTAAACGATGATGTGCTTTCTATGTTAGATGAGGGGAGTTTAAAACAAAAATTAATTAATTTTTTAAATAGGCGTTTTATTGCTTCTTTTGAAATTGAATTTAAGGAAAATCAAGATAAATTGCCAAATGAAATTGACGCTCCCGATATTATTCCAGTTTCTCAAAATGCAGTTATTCGTTATGATGTTAATATAATAAAAAAAGTTTTTGGTGGGGATATTGCTCCAAAACCAGAATATATAAAAAATATTTTCAAGCCTAAAACTTCTTGTATACTTGCAGGTAAGATAAGCGATATTGTGAAAAAGTCTTTTACTATCAAAAAGGGAAAGCGCGCAGGTGAAGAAAAGAGTTATTTTGCTTTTAATTTGAAGGATGGTTCTGCTACCATTGAGTGTATTTATTTTTGTCCAAAAGCAAATGAAAAAACTATGGACGCAATTGCCGAAAATGCTTCTGCTATCACTCTACTTTTTGTTGGTGATATAGAAAAAGGTCTGAGTGGAAGACTTACATATTATATCAAAAAGTTAAGCACTTGCAGTGTGGTAGAAAAGGTGGTTTCCCAAATACAGACAATTAATGAAGAAACCTTGAAAACGCGTAAAGCTGTGGTTATTCCAGAAACTATTGAAACTTCGTCACAAGAAACTTTATTTGGCGAAAAAGCTAAATATAACAACATGATTATGGACAATGAAATAGTTGTATTCGACCTTGAAACTACAGGTCTTGACCCTGAAAATTGTGAGATAACTGAAATAGGAGCAGTTAAAATTGTAAATGGTCAAATTAAAGAGCGTTTTGGAAGTTTTGTAAAAACACAACATCCTATTCCTGAAGAAGTGACAAGATTGACGCATATTACTAACGAAATGATAGCTGATGCTCCAAGTTTACAAGATGTTATTCTTGACTTTTACAATTACACAAGAGGTTGCATTATTAGTGGTTATAACATTATTGGGTTTGATATGCAATTTATTAGAAAGGCAGCAAATAAATTTGGATTAAAGTTTGATAATCAAATTGTAGATGCTTTCATAATTGCTAAGCAGGCAGGACTTAGGGTGACAAACTATAAACTTGGTACTGTTGCAAAAGCTTTAGGTATATCTTTGGTTGATGCACACAGGGCATATAATGATGCTCAAGCAACAGGGCAGGTTTTGTTAGAGTTATCAAAATTGAAAAAATAATTTTGTCAAATACGACTAGAAAATAGCAGTTAGAAATTAATTTTCTAAAATTTTGTTTAAATATCTTTAAAAGTGTGAAAAATTAAGGGATTTTGATAAACAAATTTTAAATAATCCTTGATTTTTGTATTTTAATTTGTTATAATATAATCGACTTGATGTTGCGAGGACTGGGCAAATGCCCAGTCCTCGCTTCATATAAAGAAAATTTTTATAGGAGGCATAAAAATTGGCAGGTAAAGTTAAATCTATTTGTATTGAGAAAATCAATCCTATCATTGAAGATATGGGTTATGAAGTTGTTGAAGTTGACTATTCAAAACAAGTTGACGGAATGAATTTAATTTTCTATATTGATAACGACAAAGGCATAACTATTGATGATTGTGAAAGGGTGACAAGAGTTATCGACCCTATCTTAGAAGAACTTGATCCAACAGATAACAAGCCTTATATTTTAAGCGTAAGTTCGCCAGGAATTGATAGACCACTTAAAAACGATCGCGATTTTAATCGCAATCTTGGTAAAGAGATTGAAATAACCTTATTTTCTAAACTTGACGGTAAGAAGAATTTTAAAGGTAATTTAAAATCTTATTCCAACGAAGAGGTGACAATCGAGGGAATCAAAGGCGATATTACAATTAAAAGAAACCTTATTGCTAATATTGTGCCAGTTATAAAATTTTAAATATTTAAGGAGAAAACAAAAATGATTAATAAAGATTTTTTCCAAGCTTTAAATGATTTGGAAACTGAAAAGAAGATTGACAAGGAAACTTTTATTACAACTCTTGAAACAGCTTTAACTTCTGCATACAAAAAAATGTATGGCGAAGCTAAAAGTGCAATGGTTAAACTTAATCCTGAAAAAAACACAATCAAGATTATGTCTTATAAAACCATAGTTGACGAAGTGACAGATCCAGATAAAGAGATTTCTCTTGCGGAAGCTAGACTTATTAAGAAGTCTTTCAAAATTGGTGATACTGTTGCTAGTGAAGAATCAACTAAAGATTTTGGTCGTATCGCTGCTCAAACTGCAAAACAAGTTGTTATGCAAAAATTAAAAGAACTTGAGCGTTCAATTGCAGTTAATGAATTAAGCGAAAAAGAGGATGAACTTTTAACAACTATTGTTAAGCGTACAGATAATGGAACTATCTATGTTCAACTCTCAGGTTCTCACAATACAGAGGGTGTTATGCTTCCTTCAGACCAAATTCCAGGCGAAAAGTTTAATATTGGCGATAGAATCAAAGTTTATGTAAAGAAAATTAAGGATGGTTTTAAAGGTCCTCAAATTCAAGTGACTAGAAGCAATATAGGTTTTGTTAGAAAATTATTTGAACTTGAAATACCTGAAGTGGCAAGTGGTGACATTATTATCAAAAACATTTCAAGAGATCCTGGCAATAGAACTAAAGTTGCTGTTTACACAGAAAAGCCTAATCTTGACCCAATTGGAACTTGCGTTGGTTTTAGAGGACAAAGAATTGACACTATTGTTAGTGAAATGAATGGTGAAAAAATTGATCTTATACTTTACAGTGAAGATCCACTTGAGTATATCGCTCGTGCTTTAAGTCCAGCACAAGTTTTAAGTGTTGAAACTAATGAAAGTTTAAATGCTTCACGCGTTATTGTTCCAGACGATAAGCTTTCACTTGCTATTGGTAAGGGTGGTCAAAATGTTAGACTCGCAGCAAGACTTACTGGTTGGAAAATTGAAGTTAAGCCAGAAAGCAGTGTTAAGGAGGTGGCTGAAAATATAACTCCTGAATATGAATTAACTGAACTTAATGACAGCGAACTTCTTGATCCTGTTGATGACTTTGAAGTTTTAGAGCCTATTGATGGGGATGAAGAATAACCTTTTTGAGGAGTGACTAATGGAAAGTCAAAGAATGTGTATATGTTGCAGACAAATGAAAGATAAACGAGAACTTTTACGAGTTGTTAAAAACAAAGAGGGGGAAATCTTTGTTGATTCAACAGGTAAAAAAAATGGCCGTGGTGCATATGTTTGCAAAGATATAGAATGCTTAAAAAAACTTAAGAAAAATAAAGTTTTAAATAAGGCATTTAAATGTAATGTTCAAGACGAGATTTACTCTAAAATTGAGGAGGCTTCAATTGGACAGAATTAAAGCAAAAGGTTATATTAATATTGCTCATAAAGCTGGCTATCTTATAATAGGTGGTGATAAGCTTGATGGCTATAACCAAAAACTTTTCCTTGTGCTTTTAGATAAGACTGCTGGAAAATCTTCACAAAAGATTGCAAATAGACTAAAAGAAAATGGAATTGAAGTTTTAGAGGTTGACGCCTTACCAGAAATCTGTGATATTGCAACTTGCAAAATTCTTGGAATAAAAAATAAAGATTTAAGTGTTAATATTAAATCAAACCTAGTAGACTAGATTATATTGTCGAAATAAATTAAGGAGAAGAAATTTGGCAAATACTATTGAAAATCTTAAAAAGATATTTGAAATTCAAAAGGAAGGGGTTATTTTGGAAATGCTTCGTCAAGTTCGTAATGACAAAGTAGAAATAGATAACCTTTCAAAAAAACTGGCAACGAAGAAAAAACAAATTGAGATTAATCTTGAAAGACAGGCAAAAAAGGAAGAAATCAAAGAAGAGCATTCTCAAATTCAATCTACGCCAAAACAAGAGCCAGTTCAAGAAAAAATAGAAGCAAAAAAGGAAGAGGAAAAACCTGTTCCTACCTTTGTAGATGGACAAAAATCTTCTCAAAACAACTTTAGAAAGTTTGACAATAATGAAAATAATAGATTTAACAATCAAAACAAAAATCGCCAATTTAATAATCAAGGCGGACAAAATAATAGATTTAATGGTCAAAACCAGAATGGACAATTTAGAAACAATCAAAATGGTTTTAATCGTCAACAAGGTCAAAATGGACAAAAAGGCTTTGGGAATAATAGACCATATAATCAAAATGGACAAAATCAAGGAAATCGTTTTGGCAATCAAAATTCTTTCCAAAATAGAAATAGTCAAGGCAAAAGACCTATGGGAAACAACAATTTTGTTTCAACCAAAGTTAATAATTTTCGTTCATTTGATAGTTTAGATACTTTAGAGATTAAACAACAAGAGCGTACAACTTACGGACAAAAAGGCAAAACCAACAAACGTGTACAAACTGATGAACGCAAAAATAAGCGTTTTGCTGATGAAGGCCGTTATAGCAATGTTCTTATTGAAGATGAAAATGGTTTTGAAGAAGCTAGCTTAGGATCAAGAAAGGGTGGAATAAAGAAGAAAAAAGAAACACCTATTGTTGTAGCACCTGCTATTACAAAGGCTATTATTACTACCAACGAAATCACTATCAAGGAACTTAGCGAAAAGATAGGTAAACCTGTTGCAGAGATTGTAAAAAAACTTATGCTTCTAGGTATAATGGCTACTATCAATAGCACAGTTGATTTTGACACCGCAGAACTTGTTTCGACTGATCTTGGTGTTGCACTTGAACTGAAACTTGATAAGACTTATGAGGAAAAATTACTTGAATCTGCCAAGGATGATGAAGATACAGATAAACTTGTTAAACGCCCACCAATTGTCACAGTTATGGGGCATGTTGACCATGGTAAAACTTCGCTTCTTGACGCATTCCGTGAGACTAATGTTGTGGCTGGCGAAGCTGGTGGAATTACTCAAAGTATTGGTGCTTATCAAATTTCATTTAATGGAGAAAAAATTACTTTTATTGACACTCCTGGTCATGCGGCTTTTACAGCAATGCGTGCTAGGGGTGCAAAAGCAACAGATATCGCAATTTTAGTGGTTGCTGCTGATGACGGAATAATGCCACAAACAATTGAAGCTATCAATCATATCAAGGCTGCAAATGTACCAATGATTGTTGCTATTAACAAAATGGATAAACCAGAGGCTAATCCAGATAGAGTTAAACAACAACTCACAGAACATGGTGTTCTTCCTGAAGAATGGGGTGGTGATACAATCGTTGTTCCTATTTCAGCAAAAACAAGAATGGGGCTTGACGACCTTAAACAAACTATTCTTCTTGTTGCAGAAATGCAAGAACTTAAAGCTAACCCAGACAAGACTGCAACTGGTGTTGTTATCGAAGCCGAACTTGATAAAAATAAAGGTCCAGTTGCTTCAGTTCTTATTCATAATGGTACTCTTCGTGTTGGAGATAGCATTATGTCTGGTATCACTTTTGGTAAGGTTAGGGCAATGTATAATGAACATGGAAAAGCTGTAAAATCAGCAGGTCCTTCAACTCCAGTTTCTATATTAGGGTTTAATGAAGTTCCTGTTTCTGGTGACCAAGTTTATGCTGTTAGTGAAAGTTTATCTAAACAGGTTATACAAGAGCGTATTGATAAAATTAAGAAAGAGCGTGCAAAGGAAACTTCTGGCGTGACTCTTGATAACTTTATGAATAAAGTTCATGAAGGAAGTCTTAAAAATCTTAATATTATTATAAAAGCAGATACAATGGGTTCTGTTGAAGCACTCAAGGCTACTTTACTTCCAATTGCAAATGAAGAGGCTAAAGTAAATGTAATCCATAGTGCCGCAGGTGCTGTTACAGAAAGTGATGTAATACTTGCCCAAACAACAGGTGCAATTATTATATGCTTTAATCAAAAGCCAGTTCCTAAGGCTAAAGCTTTGGCAGAAAGCCAAAAGATTGAAATCAAAGAATACAAGATTATTTATGAAATTGTTGATGATATAACAAATGCAATTTCTGGTATGATGACAGTTAAGTATGAAGAAAAGTGGATTGGAAGAGCAGAAGTTTTGGTTGTATTCAAACTTTCAACCGCTGGAAAAGTTGCTGGTTCTGCTGTTCGTGATGGTAAAGTGACAAGAAATAGTATTGCTCATGTTATGAGAGGTGATGAAGAAATCGGTGTCACTACTGTAGATAGTCTTAAGATTGTTAAGGATGAAAAGGCTGAGGTTGCAAAAGGTTATGAATGCGGTATTAAATTTCATGACAATATTGACTTTAAAGAAGGCGATATAATAGAATTCTTTGTAAAAGAGCCTATTAAAAGATAAAAAGAGGTGATATATGTCTACAAGAATTGATAGGGCAAATAGCGAAATTCAACGTTGTATTGCTGATATAATTCAAAATAAAATGAACGATCCTAGACTTAAAACACTTATCTATGTAAGTGAAGTTAGCGTGACACCAGATTTTAAATATTGCAAGATTAAACTTGGGATTGACCAAGAAGATGAAAAGGTGCTTAATGGAATTATTAACACTTTGCAAAAATCTGAGGGGTTTATCAAACGCGAACTTGCTAATATGGTTAAAATGCCACAAGTACCTAAACTTACATTCGTTGTTGATAAAGGTACTCAAGCAAGTATTAGAATTAATGAGATCTTAAAAAATTTAAACATTCCAAAAGCTGATGATGAGGAATAGGTAATATAATTTAAGGAGATTTTACAAATGGATAAAAAGATCTTTAAAAAGATTAAGCAAAAACTAAATAAGGCGAATTCAATCGCCTTATTTTGCCATATTGATCCTGACTTTGATTGTTTGTGTTCTATGTATGGATTAAGACTTGGACTTGTTGAGCTTGGCAAACAAGTTCAAATGTTTACACACGAAAAATTTGCATTAAATCATAAGGCAATGTTAGATGAAAAACAAGTTAAGATAGGGGAATTTAAACCTGACAATTTTGATTTAGTTATAACTGTTGATACTCCATCCTTAGATAGACTTGGGATTTACTCAAAAGCTATAGAAAAGTTTGATAATATAATCAAACTTGACCACCATCAAGTTAGAGAAGAATTTGCAAAAATTGCACTTGTTGACACAGAAAAATCATCATGTTGTGAAGTTGTTTATGAATTGTTAAAATTATTAAAAATAAAAATCACGCCAGAACTAGCCACTATAATTTATTGTGGACTATTTTCAGACACCAATTCATTTATGAATTCTAACACTAATTTAAACTCACTCCAAACCGCCTTGGAGTTATATAAAGCAGGTGGAGATATAAACAAAGCAAGTGATGTTAACACAAAAATGAAAACTATGGCAGAATTTAAATTAAAAAAAATATTTTATCAAAATCTAGAAATTGTAAATAAAGAAATAGCAATCTCAACAATAACTTTAGCAGAATTCAAAAAAACTGGTGCAATAAAGCAAGATACAAGTGGTTTTAGTAGTGAACTTTTGTCTTTTGTTGGTATAAATATTTCTTGTTGTATGACGCAAATAGAAGAAAATTTGTTTAGTTGTTCTTTGCGTTCTATGACAGGGTATGATGTAAGTAAACTTGCTGGGGTTTTTAATGGAGGAGGTCATGTTTGTGCCTCTGGTTGTAAAATTAAGGCCAAAACAATCACAGAAGCAAAAAATAAGTTTATAAAAGCAGCTAAATCTTATTTAAAGCATAGAGAAGAAAACTATGATAAATAGCAACTTTAATATAGAAAATAAAATAGGAATTATTTTAGTAAATAAACCAAAAGGTTTAAGTTCTTTTTCTGTTGTAAACATTACTAGAAAGGTCTTAGGTGCAAAAAAAGCAGGGCATTTAGGAACATTGGATGTTGCAGGTGAGGGGCTTTTACCTATCGCTTTAGGCAAAGCCACTTGTTTATTTGATTTTTACTTATCTAAAGATAAAGTTTATCGTACAATCTTTGAATTTGGCTGGACTACTGACACTCTTGATTTAGAAGGAAACGAAACAAATAGAGATGGTAAAATTATATCAAAGGAACAAGTTTTAAAAGTTATTCCTTTACTTGAAGGAAAGTATCCACAAATGCCACCTCAATATTCAGCTAAAAAAATTAATGGACAAAAAGCCTATGATATTGCAAGAGCAGGAGGACGGGTTGAATTAAAGCCAAAAGAAATTGAAGTGTATTCAATCAACCTTTTAGGAGAAATCAAAACAAATGTTTTTGAGTTTGAAATTCATTGTTCATCAGGGACATATATTCGTTCTATTGCTAGAGATATGGCAGAGAAATTATCAACTTATGGTGTTATGCAAAGCATACTACGCACAAAATGTGGTGATTTTGAACTAAATAATTCATATACAATAGAAGAAATAAAAAGCGGAAAATATCAAATAATAAAACCTGAAACTTTATTTGATTATCCTATAGTTAATTTTAATAATGAACAAACTGAAAGGCTTTTAAATGGTCAGTTTGTCAAAGTAGGCTTACAAGTTGGTTTAGAAGATGGTTTATTTAAAGCCTACAATAAGGATAATTTTTTAGGAATTATCCAATCAAAAGATAAAATTTTAAATTTTAAATATAGATTTATATAAAATAGTGTTTAAAAACAAAGGAGATTATATGGCAGTTTTATTTGGTCCATCAGGCGGTGGAGAAGAAGCAGTTAATTCTGGTATCACAATCACAAAAATTCCAGAATTTATTAAAGAAAAAGGACTTGATGCTTTTGAATATTCTTTTGGGCATGGTTATATGATGTCTATTAAAACTGCATTACTTGCAGGCATGAAATTTAAACAACATGATATTAAACTTAGCCTTCATGCACCTTTTTATATCAATTTTGCAAACCCAGATGATATTATGTACCAAAAATCTGCTGGATATCTTTATACTGGCATAAAATTTATGAGGGCTTTGGAAGCTGATAAACTTGTCTTTCATTCTGCTTCGTGCGGAAAACAAGATAGAAGTGAGGCGTATAAACTTACTTTCAATCGTTTTCAAGAAACTTTTGATAAAATGGAAGAGCAAAATCTTTTAGATGGAATTTATCTTTGTCCAGAAACAATGGGGAAATCAATGCAAATTGGAACATACAAAGAAGTTATTGATCTTTGTACTGTAAATTCTCATCTAACTCCAACCTTTGATTTTGGACATATAAACTGCATTATGCAGGGCGGTTTGAAAACTCCTGATGATTATAAACGCATATTTGACTATGCTATTGAGAAACTTGGCTTTGAACGCACTTCAAATTGTCATATACATTTTTCTAAAATTCAATTTGGAGACAAAGGAGAAATTCGTCACTTGAACTACACAGAAGACCAAGTTTATGGTCCTGAATTTGACCCGCTTGCAGAGGTTTTAATAGACTATAAACTTTCACCTCGTGTTATAACAGAATCAATGTCAAACATGGTTAACGACGCCATTTTACTTAAAAAAATATATAACGAAAAAATGAAATAAGGTATTGAAATAAATTGTTATTTATGGTAATATTCTTTTAGAGGTAATTTTATGACTAATGAAGAAAATATAAATTTAAGAAAAAGATTGTTTGAAATAATTTCTAAGTTTATGATAGGGAAACAAAAAAATACTGATGTAAAAGAACTAGCAGAAATTTTTATTTACCATGCTCCATATAAAAACAGAGTAGTGTATAAAACAAGCAAAGACGACTTAAAAATAGATTTTAAAAAGTTTATTGATGATGATGGAAGTTATGAAAACAAAGTTATCACTTTTGATAAAAAAACTTATCGCAAGAATTTCTTTGATATTTTAATAACTGTTGGACATGAATATACACATTACATTCAGGATTTAGTAAATAAAGCAGTTAAAGAACATAAAATTGCTAAAATCAGAGAAAGAGTTCAAAAGATTATTTATTCTTTAGAGTTACCAAACTCGGGGATGGGAATTTATAACTTCTTGAAAACTTATAAATATCTTAATCTTGCCCTCAAGCCAAAAGAAGTTGAGCCTATTGCTTATGCATTATATCTGCAATTGCCTGACGAAGAAAATGCAAGAAAATGTTCTTTTCAATTTGTAAAAGAAATTTTACGTTCTTTAAAAGAGGATGAGTTATGTCCTCAAAACGTTAGAGAATATTTAACTCTGCAAGAAACATTACTGAAGTGCAAATGGAAAAAAGAATTAAAAAATTATGATAAAAATTATTATGTTTTACGCAGAGTGTATGAAAAGGCAATACAAGATACTGAACATGTGCCTTATAAAGAGATTATTGCAAAAAGTAAAGATCCTAAATTACAAGAAGAATTAATTTGTGGAAAGATGTTAAATTATAGAAAACAAGGTATGGAGAAAAAGGAATATTTTAAACATCTTTTTAATTCATGCGGATTATTTTACTCTCCAAACGAGTATGAAGGTATAAACAATGACCTCAAAAATCTAACTATTGAATATTTGACAAATGATAAAGATGTTGATATTTCTCATATCATTTTATTGCTTGAATATATAAAGGTAAACAATAAATATTATAAAGATAACAAATTTGATTTTGTTGAACTGAGCGACTTTCCAGAAATCTGCACTAAACTTTTAAAAAATAGAAATTCAAAAACAGTTTATGATTTTGTAGAAGGAATTTTTAATATTGCCATTTCTAAAAAAGATAAAAATAATCCTATACAAAAAACTTTAAGAAAGAATTTAACAAAAAAACAATGTGGAGATATTTATTGGGATCTTGTTCAAAATGATGACTTATGTAACGCTATCTTTGCAGAGCGAGAACGACTTGTTGCTAAACAACAAGAAGATAAAAATTTGCAAGATGAAAAGGCTTCAAATCCTATTGAGAAGGCGGAAATGTTGATAAATCAAGTAGAGGCTTTAATAGAAAATGTTAATTTAGATTTGTTAGCAAAGTTAGACGACTATATTTCTTGTGGAAAACAGGCTCTTGCAAAAACCCAATATAAAAATAAGTGCAAAGAAAATGAAATAGAAGGTTAAAAAGTTTTATTAACTACAAAATTTTTGACAAAAATACTAGACAATAGGTGAGGATTGTGGTAAAATAAATAAGAATTTAGTTTAAGGAGATTATTATGATTACAGCAGGCGATTTTAGAAAGGGCGTGACATTTGAAATGGATGGAGTTGTTTACTCTGTTGTTGATTTCTTACATGTTAAACCAGGAAAAGGCTCACCATTTGTTAGAGCTAAACTTAAAAATGTTATGACTGGGCAAGTTAAGGAGCAAACTTTTAACCCATCAGACAAATTCCAAGTTGCAGTTATTGAAAAGAAAGAAATGACTTATCTTTACAACGATGGGGATATCTACTATTTCATGGATGCTGAAACTTACGAACAAATTCCACTCAACAAGGACTCTGTTGAAGATGCACTCAATTTCGTAAAAGAAAATACAAATGCAACTATGTATTTCTATAAGGGCAATCCATTCTCAGTTTATCCTCCAACTTTCGTTGAACTTGAAGTTATTGATTGTGAACCTGGAATTCAAGGAGATACTTCTAAATCTACAACAAAACCAGCTAAAGTTGAAACAGGATATGTTCTTGGCGTTCCTCTCTTTGTTAATATTGGAGATATCATCCGTATTGATACTCGTGATGGCTCATATATGGAAAGAGTAAAATAACAGTAATATACTTGGTGATTAAAAACATTTACTATTATAGAATAATATAAAACTATAAAAAGTGGCATGGCTATGCCACTTTTTTTGTTGAAAATTATTGTTGAAATTTATCATTCTTTGTCATAAAATCATTTTGAAATTTGCCACTTCATACATTATCGCATGAGGTGAATAATGCTTGAAAAAATACTGCCCGAAAATATTTATAATATTCTTGCAGAACGGATTTCATTTAAAGCTTTAAATGAAATTCGTTTTCGTACCGAAAAACCTATTGTTGTTATTCTTGATGGACAACGATATTTTTTAGGTAGTAATGGAATAACCTCTAATCTTAAAGAGGCTTTATCCTCAAGCAAAGTTATGATTGAGGATATCATTTTTAGAGCAAGTGAATGTTCTATCTATTCAGTCAATGAACAAATCAAAAAAGGCTTTATTGTCACACAAGGAGGAATTAGGCTTGGAATAGGTGGGGACTTCATTGAAGAGAATGGAGTTATTAAAACTATGACCAATTTTAACTCACTAAATTTACGATTTCCTCATGAAGTTAAAAATTGCTCTCTGCCTATTTTTAATTATCTTTTTCAAAATGAAAATATTCAAAACACACTTATTCTTTCTCCACCTGGGGCGGGCAAAACGACTTTTCTAAGAGACTTTGTTTGTCAACTTTCTCAAAGAAATTATGCTTATAATGTACTTGTCCTTGACGAGAGGGGAGAACTTGATTTAGGCACACCTCAAAGCTTAGGAAATTTCAGTGACAAGATTTCATTTGCTCGTAAAAAAATTGGCTTTGAAAATGGAATCCGTGCATTGAGTCCAAATATAATCGTAACTGACGAACTTGGAAGCAAAGATGATTTGGACGCTGTTATATATGCGGCAAATTGCGGAGTAAATATTGTAGCATCAGCTCATTGCGATAATATGGATAACTTTATGAAAAAAGATGGATTTAAAGAGATTATCAACCTTAAAGTATTTAAACGGTTTGTTTTACTTTCTATGCGAGAAGGTCCTGGCACTATTGAAGGAGTTTATAACGAAAACTTTTCAAGAATTATAAATCGAAATTAAGGAGGGAACATGAAATGGATTTTAATTGCAATAGTTTTTATTGCATGTATAATTATTGGTTATGTTTTTTCACTTAAGTATAAAAGGCGTGCAAATTTTTTTAAAGCCTTAATTCTACTTTCTCAAAAACTTGATATTGGAATTAATTTTTCTCGTGAACGGCTACAAAACTTATTTGCTGGTTTAGATGAAGGAATAAAAAAAGACCTAAACAATTTGACCGAAAATTATATTTCTTATCTTCAAGAAAACAGTGACTTAACCAGTGAAAAATTGTTTAAAGGCATCAACCTTTTGAAAGACAATGAAAAAGAGATTGTTTTGATGTTTTTCAAAATGTTAGGACGCAGTGATGTAGAAAGTCAATCTAAAGAAATAAAGAATTTTGAAATACGCTTCAACGAATTTTCTAGCAAAGCCAATGAAGAGAATAAGAAGTATGGCGGATTATCTTTAAAAATGGGACTTATTATTGGACTTATGTCTACTGTTATATTATGGTAAAAAGGAGGGGAGAATGGGTGTTGAAATTATATTTAAGATTGCCGCAATCGGCATTTTAACCGCCATTGTAGGGCAGATTTTAAAACAGACTGGAAAGGAAGAAATCTCCTCTCTTGCTACACTTGCTGGTCTTATACTTGTACTTTTGATGGTTTTAAATTTAGTTGGTGACTTATTTACAACAATTAAAACAATGTTTAATTTTTAACATCTATAGTATTATGCATTGCATAATATCTACAAAATATAGATTTATTATAGAAGGGGTTAAATGGATTTAATTTATAAGATAGTTGCTATTGGTATAATAACTTCAATTGCAACGCTTATCATAAAACCTATAAGAAGCGACTTTGCATTGATGATAGCCTTAACAGGGGGTATCATTATTTTGCTTATGCTCTTAAACTATTTAACAAGTGTTTTTGATGCTTTCAAACTTATAATTAATTCAACAGGAATTTCCTCATCGCTTTATTCTATTGTATTAAAAATTGTTGGTATAGGTTATTTGATAGAATTTTCTGCTGGAATATGTAATGATAGTGGCAATTCCTCGCTTGCCGATAAAATATTATTAGGTGGAAAAATTGTAATAATGGTTATGGCTTTACCAATTATAACAAATATTCTTCAAATTATTTCGGAGCTATTGCCTGCATGATAGGAAAACCATATTGTTTATTTTTAAAGCGAGGAAGTGTAAACAATTTTAATAAATATACTAACTTTGAAAGGCTTCAAAAATTAACCATAAAGAAAAAAGTTTTAAAAATTTTAACTATATGTCTATTCATATTTTTATTTCTTTCTCCAATTATATCAGCTTCTTTTGAAACTTATATTATTGCTGATGAGATTACTGCAGAAGAGCGAGAAGAGGCCATGAAAGAGCTTCAAGAAAACATTTTAAATCAATTAGAAGATTTAAACTTTGAAGGACTTGAAGAAATTTTAAAAAACTTGGATATTCAAGGTAATGAAATATTTGGTTCAGCCTCTTTTAAAGACAAAATTTTAAGTTTAATATCTGGTCAATTCACGGAAGGAAAAGCTAGCTTTTGGGAGGCTTTGATTGCTTTGTTTTTTGATGACCTTCTAGCATTACTTCCTATTATGGCAACAGTAGTTGCTATCGCTATTTCTGGAGGAATGTTGCAAGGGCTTAGACCGACATCAAACTCTAAGTCCATACAAGATGTTATTCATTTTGTCACATATGGAATTATAGTTGTAGTGTTGCTAGGAGTGACTGTAAAAATGGTGACAATGACTGGTGGAGTTATTACCTCTATAAAAAATCAAATGGATGCAATATTTCCAATACTCTTAACTCTTTTAACTGCGTTAGGCGGAACGGTTAGTGTTTCTGTTTATCAACCTGCTATGGCACTATTGACAGGGACTATTTTAAATTTCTTTTCTTATATACTTTTGCCATTATTTATTTTTTCTATAGTTTTCAGCGTTGTTTCAAATCTTTCTAACACCGTAAAATTGGACAAGTTCACTTCATTTTTCCACAGCACTTTCAAATGGTTATCAGGGCTTATTTTTACAATTTTCTCGGCTTTTATTTCTATTCAAGGTATAACCGCTGGATCTGTTGACGGAATTTCTATCAAGACCGCTAAGTATGCTATTCGTTCTTATGTTCCTATTTTAGGATCTTATATTAGTGATGGGTTATCTATTATAATAGCAAGTTCTTCTTTAATCAAAAATGCAGTTGGTGCGGCTGGATTACTTTTACTTTTAGCGACTATTATTTCTCCTTTAATTAAACTTATTATTTTTATGCTTGCTCTCAAGCTTATGTCGGCTATTATCGAACCACTTGGAAACTCTAAGGTTGCAAACTTTATCTCTGGAATTTCCAAATCTATGGTTCTCCTTATCGCTATTATTATTGGTGTTGCTTTCATTTATTTCATTATGCTTGGTCTTATCATGTGCTCCGCTAATATCTTTTAAACATGTATTTTCTTTTCTCTAGAGAAAAGAAACAAAGGAGCCTCTTAATAATTTTTTATTGCTATCGCAATATAAAAAATTAAATGCTCTTTAACTTTTGTTTAGATAAATAAAATTAAAAAAGTTTTTATCAACTGAAGGCATAATTTTATGATGACAAGGTTGATAAAATAAGTTTCTTATGCTTACTTTTCTTTAAAAGAAAAGTAAGACATAAAAAGAAGAAAGGAGGGAATATGTTTGCATCTTTGTCGGCATGGATAATGTCTATTGCAGGGATAATATGCCTGTCAGTACTTATAGAATTAGTTCTTCCAAACGGTCAAATGAGTAAATATATCAAAGGTATATTTTCTTTTATAATCATACTTGTTATTATTTCTCCTATTCCCAAATTACTTCATAAAGATTTTGACTTTTCCAATATGTTTGGTTCAAGCGAAATAAAAGTGCAGGAGGATTATCTTTATCAATTAAACTTAAATAAAGTTTCAGCTATGCAAAAAAGCATAAATGAACAAATTGAAGAATGCGGTTATCAAAATGTAACTGCAAGAATTGATAGTGATATATTTGCTTCAACAATAGAAATTAAGGCGGTTTATGTCGATATTAGTCTTTTAATCATAAGTGAAAATGCTGTGCATAAAGATATTATAGAAGCAAAGAAGGACATGCTTAAAATCGTCACAACAGTTGTTCAAATTCAAAATGAAAGGGTGGTGTTTAATGAATAAAGTTTTAGCCTCATTTAAAGGTTTTTGGGAAAGAATAAAAAAAGTTAAACATATTGAAATATATTTAACGATTATTGTTGCACTTATAATAATTGCTATCTATCTTTCATCATTGGGTTTAGGTTCAAGCAAACAAACTTCAACAAACGACAAAAATAATCAAAATTCGCCAACCACTTTTTCGACATCTGCGGAATATGTGGACTACCTTGAGAATAAACTAGACAATGTATTATCAAGTGTGCAGGGGGCTAGCAATGTTAATGTGATAATAACTCTTGAAAGCGGTTTTGAGTATGAGTATGCAACTGAAGAAGAAACAAAACAAACTTCAAACGGAAGTGTAACAACTTCAACATTAGTTCTTGTAGACGGCAAACCAGTCGTAGTTAAAGAATATTACCCAACAATAAAAGGCATTGTAGTTGTTGCAAAAGGTGCAGAAGATGTAAAAGTAAAAATGGACATTCTAACCCTCATCCAGACGGTTATTGAAGTCGAAAACGCCAAGATAACAATTTTGGCAGGAAATTAAAAGGAGAGAATTATGAAGAAAAGAACAAAAATTATTATTTTAACAGCAATGGTATTACTTCTTGGCGTGACAGGATATTTGAATATCGTACTCAACAACAATATTAAACAACCAGACTCAACTCAAACTACAACAAGTTATTTCACTGCATACAGAACCGACAGAGAATCAACTCGTGATCAAGAAATGCTTTACTATGATGCAATCATTGGAAATGAAACTTCAACTGAAGAGGCAAAGAAAGCTGCAGAAAGTGCTAGACTTAGCTTAGTTGCTCAAATGGAAAAAGAGCTTGTTGTGGAAGGTTTAATTAAGGCTAAAGGTTTTGAGGATGCAATTGTAACTATTTCTGGAGCTAATGTTAATGCAATCGTAAAATCTAGTGAACTTAAATCTACCGATGTAGCTCAAATTGTTAGTGTAATTCAAACTCAACTCAATATTGACGATATTGACAACATCAAAGTTATACCAGTAGCCTAGCTGGTGAGGGGAACCATATGTTCCACGATTATTTTAACAACTCTAATTTTAAAATAAAGCAGAAGAGATACTATATTTCTTTTGCTTTTTTATAAGTTAGAAATATTAAAATTTTCTTTATATTTAATTGCAAAATTATGTTATCTTATGATATAATCTAAATAAAGTAAGAATTAGGAGTAATTATGGCAAAAAATAATACACTAACAAACAAAGGAAAGGTGGATATTGATAGAGATATTTTACTTTCTATTATTAATCTTGCAACCAAAGAAATTAGTGGTGTGGAAAGTTTAACAAATGCATATATGTCTTGGTTTAAACGCACTTTTACTAAGCCCAAAAGCGAAGGTGTTAATATAAAGTTTGAAGGCAATAATGTTTTAAAAATAGATGTTTATATTCGAGTATATGCAGGTGTAAGTGTACCGGACATTGCTTTCCGTGTTCAAGAAAATATTAAAAACAGTCTTGGTTCTATGGTTGGAATAAAACCAGGGAAAATCAATGTACATGTATATGGCGTGAACTGTGATAAAGTGGTAGGTGAAGAATAATGAGAAGAGATGCCAGACTTAAGGCCTTTACTCTTGTTTTTGAAAAACTTTTTTCTCAATGTGACGAATTTGATAGCGAAATGATTGATGAACTTAAGAAAGCTGAAGACAGAGAGTTTGCAAGAGCTATTGTTGAAAAATTTGAAGAAAATAGAAAAACTCTTCAAATGCTTGTTGAAAATAATTTGAAAGACTACGAAATAGATAGGGTTTACAAAGTTGACCTCGCCATTATCTATACCGCTTTAAGTGAAATTGTATATTTAAAGACGCCAACAAAGGTGGCAATCAATGAGGCTCTTGAAATTGCTAAAGTATATTCAACAGAAAAGAGTTCAAAATTTATTCATGGCGTGTTGTCAGCAATAATAAAAAGTGAAGGACTATGCTAAAAACAATAACTGTAAGTCAGTTAAATGGTTATATAAAAGGAATATTTGAAGCTGAGGTACTTCTCCAAAACATTGATGTGATTGGAGAAGTTTTTGGTATTTCTATATCACGCAATATAATGTATTTTTCTTTACGCGACAATGAAGCTAGCATTCCATGCGTTTGTTTTTATCCTGCCTTATTTGATAGTATAAAAGAAGGCGAAGAAATGATTGTGACAGGCTCTCCCAATTTTTATTGTAAAGGTGGGAAATTAAGTTTTGTTGTCACTAAAGTAGAAAAGAATGGACAAGGCAAACTTTATGAAGAGTTTTTAAAACTTAAAGATAAACTTGAAAAAGAAGGTTTATTCAGCGAAAGCCACAAAAAACCAATCCCGCAAAACATAAGACGCATAGGCGTGATAACTTCAAGTGAAGGTGCTGTAATACAAGACATAAAGCAAGTTAGTTGGAGAAGAAATCCAGGAGTAGACATAGTGCTTTATTCAACACGCGTACAAGGCAAAGGTGCTGAAAATGAGATAGCACACGCTATTGAAGTTATGGGTGAATATGATAAAATTGATGTTATCATAGTCGCTCGTGGTGGCGGTTCACTTGAAGATTTGTGGGCTTACAACACCGAAATAGTTGCTAGAGCCACTTATAATTGTCCAAAACCTATTGTGTCAGCAGTAGGTCATGAAACAGATTTCACAATAATAGATTTTGTAAGTGACCTTAGAGCCTCAACGCCGTCAGTTGCGGCCGAAGTTCTAAATGCAAATCTAGAAGAGAAAAAAGAGAACTTAATAACACTTTCTTATAAATTTAAAAATTTATGTTTTGATTTTGTAGAAGATAAAACTCAGAACATTACAGTTTTACAAAATTACTTGATTAATGCACTTGAAAAGACTATAATAAACTCAAACTCAACTTTAGACAAATTGGCTATGCGTTTTGAAAGGGTGGCAAGTAGATTTTTGGAAGAACGCTCTTACAATTTAGGGCTATTAGAAAACTCACTTGCAAAGCTCAATCCAACCGCACTTTTAAAACAAGGCTATGCCAAAGTTGAACAATGTGGCAAGCCGATCACCTCAAAAGCGAGTTTAGATTATAATGCCGACTTAGACATTTACTTTGGTGATGGTAAGGTAAGTGCAAAACCAGTAAAATAACATGAGGAGAAATTATGAAAGCACCAATAACAGAATTTTTTAATGATGAAGGCTTAATAAATAAAGATTCTTATCGCAAAATGGTTGCGAAAGATTTTATTTACCAAGATTTAATCAAAAAATATAATATCGACACCTGCTTAATGATTTTTATCAAAGATAGAGATTTACCAGAAGATATTTTAGAAAAGTGTAAACCTTTTTACACTTATACATCGGCAAGCAATGAAAATTGGGCATATATATATGATAACAAATTTATATTGGCTCAATCTCCACTTGGTGGTCCTGCAGCAGCTGGATTTATGGAGGAACTTGGCTTTCAAGGGATTACAAACTTCTTTGCTTGTGGAAGTGCTGGACAAGTTGACCACAATTTTGATAGTTCAAAATTTGTTTTAATTGAAAAGTCAATAAGAGATGATGGTATGTCTTATCATTACTTAAAGGCATCAAAATATGTTGAAACTGATAAAAGCTTAACAAACTTCGTTGCAAATTATTTAGATAAAACTAATCACAAATACGAACTTACAACAAGTTGGTGTAACGATGCATTTTTTAGAGAAACTCCAAAGGCAATAGAAAGAAGAGTTAAGCAAGGTGCAGTTAGTGTTGAAATGGAAAGTGCTGGTTGGAGTGCAGTTGCCAAATTTAGAGGATACAAATTTGCTCAATTATTATATTTTAGTGACGCAGTCAAACAAGAAGGTTGGGAACATAAACCTGATAGAAAAGAATTAAAAATCCTAATTATCAGATTGATGATTGATTGCATTAAAGAATTTGTTAAGAATAAGTAATTTATATTTTATTTCCCCGTAAGGGAAAAGAAAATGTTAAGTTTTCTTTTGCTTCTTTTCTTCAAAAGAAAAGAAGAGAATAAACAGGAGGAAAATATGAGATTAAGCCATATGGTTAGTGAAAGAACAAAGGATGTTCCACAAGGAGCTAATGTTAAAAGTCATATATTGCTAGTTAGAGCAGGATATATAAAACAAGTTAGTAATGGAATATATACTCTTTTGCCACCAGCCCAAAGAATAAGCCAAAAAATACAAAAAATCATTAGAGAAGAAATGGATAAAGTGGGCGGACAAGAAGTTTTGTTCCCTGTTGTTATGCCACGCGAAATGTGGGACAAAAGCGGAAGATATAGTTCCATCGGCGAGGAAATGGTTCGCTTTAAAGATAGAGCAGGGCGTGACATGCTTTTAGGCATGACGCATGAAGAAGCAGCAGTTCATGCCTGCCAAAATATCATTAAAAGCTATGACCAACTTCCATTCATGATTTATCAAATCCAAACAAAGTTTCGTGATGAGGCAAGACCACGTGCCGGACTTATTCGTGTGAAAGAATTTACAATGAAAGACGCGTACTCTTTCCATACCTCTTATGAAGATTTGGAAAAATATTATAATGAAGTATTTGAAGCATACAATCGCATTTATACTCGTATTGGCATGAAAAACTTTATATCTGTAAAATCAGATAGCGGAATGATGGGCGGCTCTTATGCTCATGAATTTCACCTTTTGACAGATATCGGTGAAGATAGTATTGTTATTTGTCCTCATTGTGACGCTCGTGCAAATATGGAAGTTGCAAACTCTGTTTATGAAATGCCAAAGTTTGAAGACTCTCCTTTAAAAGAGGTTTTTACAGGTAAAGCAAAGACTATTGAAGAGGTTTGCGAATTTTTAAAGGTTAAACCAAATCAAACAATGAAAGCAGTTTGCTACGCTATCGTTGGTGACGATAAACGCACTGTTGTTGCTTTTGTTCGTGGCGACAAAGAAATTAATGAAGCCAAACTTAAAAAAGCTGTAGGGGCAGAAGTTGCCGTAAAAGATCTTGAAGGAAGTGACCTTGTGAAAGGCAATATTGGCCCTGTTGGACTTAAGGGCAAGAATTTGACTATAGTGTTTGATAATAGCCTTAAAAATCTTTGTGGCTTAGTTTGTGGGGCTAATAAAGATGAATATCACTTAACTGGCGTAAATATGGCAAGAGATATTAAACCAGAAAACTATGTAGACATTTCAAAGGTAAATGAAGGGGAACTTTGTCCTCATTGTGGTAAACCACTCACTATTAAACGAGGAATTGAAATAGGAAATATCTTCCAACTTGGCACAAAATATACTAAATCTATGGGAATGACAGTTCATATGCCTGATGGAAGTTTAATCAATCCTATAATGGGGTGTTATGGGATTGGAGTAGGTCGTTCGCTTGCATCCATTGCCGAAGAAAGTGCAGATGATAAGGGTTTAAACTGGCCTATGGCTATTGCTCCTTGGCAAATTTATCTTTGCCCACTTCGAAATGATGATGAAAATGTGGCTAAAGTAGCAGAACAACTATATAAATCACTTTCTCAAAATTTTGAGGTAATTTATGATGATCGCAAAGTATCAGCAGGTGTTAAATTAACAGATAGCGAACTTATGGGTATTCCTATTAGAGTAGTTGTAAGCCCAAGAAGTTTGTCTGAAAATCAAGCAGAAATAACTATTCGTTCAACTGGCGAAAAGATTATGATTGCGTTAACCGACCTTGAAAACAAACTTAAAGAACTTTGTAAAATAGATTAAAATATCTTGTTGACTAGTCACTCTTTTAGACTAGTATGTTATTATAATATAACTAAAACAGAATAGCCAAGAAAAATAAATAAAGGAAAAAAAATGGAAGAAAAATTGACATATGAACAAGCAAGCAAGGAACTTGAAGAAATCGTTGCAAAACTTGAAAACGGCAATCTACCAATGGCAGAAGCAGTTAAAGCCTTTGAGCGTGGTCAAGAACTTGTTAAATTTTGTTTTGGTGAACTTGATACTGCTAAAGGAAAACTAACCATTATTAAAGAAGAACTTGGCAAATTGATAGAGGAATAAGTGAAACAAAACAGAAAAGCATTTTACTTTAAACTAATTGCAAGTATTTTATTTGCAATTCTTGTTTTTGGTATGTATTTATATGCCAATATTGAGGGTGATATAAGAGTAGGCGAATACAAAAATATACTATGTTATGCATGTATTATCGCCTGCTTTATTTTTTCATTGTTATTTATAAAAAAAAATACAAAAAAAATATTAATAACTATCGCACTTGCTTTGAATGTTGTTGCAGATTATTTTTTAGTTTTAACTTTATCTTATAAAACTCAACTTATAGGTGTTTGTATATTTTGTTTTATTCAATTTGCTTACGCTTTATATACCATTTATTTAACTAAAAATGTTTGGCTAAAACTTCTCAATGTAGTTATTCGTGTAGTAGTAACAGTTGTTGCATATTTTGTTATTCAACATTTTCTTCATCTTGAAACTGTGGAAATAATTTCTTTGCTTTATGCAATTAATTGTTTTATCACAGTCGTTGTTTTGCTGTTCTATATAAAAACTGAATGGCTATTATTTTTAGGCTTATTACTTTTGCTCATTTGTGATATATTTGTAGGTTTACAATATGGAGCAGTCGACATTTTAGGTATAACAGGGTGGTTTTTAAATATAATAGAGAATTATGATATTGCTTTTATATGTTATATACCTGCTGAATTTCTAATCGCTCTTTCTTCAGTATGGAGCAGAAAGCAAAAATTAAAAAATTAACCTCATACATATAGTCTTCGCTTAATAAAATACTCTATGAGAAATGATAAAAAACGAACAATAAAAATTCAAGGCGTTAAAGATAAACCTAATTATAAATGGGCATTTCAAACCCTTATTTTATCTATAAGTTTGTCAATTATGTTTGGGCTTTTGAGTCAAACCTTGCTTTCAAAACTAGGTGTGGCTATGGCAATAGTCGGCATTTGCGTTTTCATCTTTTTAAGTGTGGTTTTTGATATGTTTGGCATTGCAGTTGCCTCTGCCGATGAAGAAAAGTTTTTGCAGTGGCGTAAAGAGGGTGTATTTGGCGCAAGTGCTGGACTTCATCTTTGCGAGAACTCTGAGAAGGTTTGTTGCCTTTGTGCAGATGTAGTTGGAGATATTTGTTCAACTCTCTGCGGTGCAGGTGGTGCTTGCGTTGTAGTAGCACTCACACAACACTTACAAAATCCAAATATTGTGCTTTTTATCTCAACACTGGTCAGTGCAATCATTGCAGGACTAACTATCTTTTTTAAAGCCATTATGAAAGAATATGCCATAACAAACTCAAACAAACTAATTCTTTTTATAGGTAAAGTTTTAGAAAAAAGATTATTAAAGAAAAGAAAAAAAAGTGCAAAGTAAACTTTCTTATAAAGTTTTTTTGCAAATATTTATTTTTATAAATTGATAATGTTAAATTTTTGATATTATATAAAAAACTTTGTAAAAACAGTTGACAAAGATGTTTTATTATGATAATATATCGTCAGAAAGTAGAAATTTCCATTTCTCACCAGTCGCAATTGGGCGTACTTGGTAATAACTTAATATATGATGCATTCTTTTTGTCATTTTTTTTGATAAATAGATAATGCTTTATGATATTTTGTTTGGTGGAAATTATGCTTCCACCAAATTTTTATTTAAAAGGGGATTACAACAATTTTTAAGGAATTATTAATCAACGAACAAATTAACGCAAGCGAAGTTCGCTTAATTGACGAAAATGGCACTCAGGCTGGTGTAGTTTCTTACAATGAAGCTATGCGTATGGCTGAAGAAAAAGGTCTTGACCTTGTTATGATGGCAGGAGCTTCAAAACCGCCAGTTTGCAGACTTTTAAACTATGGTAAGTTTAAATATGACGCACTCAAAAAAGATAAAGAGATTAAAAAAGCTCAAAAGATAGTTGAAACGAAGGAAGTTCATCTTTCAATGACTATTAATGAACATGATATTGCTTATCGTGTGACAAGTGCTGTTAAATTTCTTCAAAATGGTGATAAGGTTAAAATTGCTCTTCGTATGAAGGGGCGTGAACAAGCTTACGCAAACAAAGGTGTTGAGATTGTTAAAGAGTTCGCTGGTCGTTTAAGCGAATACGGCAGTCTTGATAAAGAGCCTGAAAAAATGGGCAGAAATATTTTTGCTGTTGTAAACCCAAAAAAGAATTAAACAAAAGGAGATAAAAGGTTATGCCAAAACAAAAAACACACAGTGGTGCTAAAAAGCGTTTCCACGTAACAGCAAACGGAGATGTTAAGTTTGCTAGACCAGGAAAAGGTCACTTCTTGACAAACAAGAAAAAAGACAGAAAGAGAAAATTAAGAAAGGGTTCATATATTGCAGGAAAGAATGCAAACAACATCAAAACCCTTTTGGGCAAATAAGAGGAGGAATGACACATGAGAATTAAAAGAGGTGTTAACGCTGCTAAAAAGCGTCGTGCAGTTTTAAAAAGTGCAAAAGGGTATCGTGGAGCAAAATCTAAACTTTATAGAGTAGCACGCGAACAAGTTATGAAATCTGGTCAATATGCTTACATTGGCCGTAAACAAAAGAAGAGAGATTTCCGTGCTCTTTGGATCACAAGAATAAATGCTGCTTGCAGACTTAACGGAATTTCTTATTCAAAATTTATTAATGGCTTAAAGGTTAAAGGAATTGACCTTAACAGAAAAGTTCTTGCTGATATGGCAGTTCGCCAACCAGAATCTTTCACAGCACTTGTAAACCAAGTTAAAGCTTAAATTATTTTTTCTCTTCTTTTCTAGAAAGAAAAGAAGCAAAAGAAATCTAATTTGACGCTTGAATAAATTGACTTTAAAATAGATTTCTACTATTTACTTATTACAATTTATTCAAGCGTCATATTTTATTTTCTTTTTTTAGAAAAATAAAGTAAATTTTGCGATGCGAAAGCAAATTTTTGCTGAGTATCGTAAAAAAATGCTCTTTTGTTTCTTTTCTCTAGAGAAAAGAAAATTTAAATGGTGATAAAAATGGAAAAAGCGACAAACAACCTAATTAAAGATTTAAAAAAATTGAAAAAGGAAGGAGCTTTGCTCTTTTTGGACAATATCAAAATCATAAATGATGCAATTGTTCGTGGTTTGGAACCAAAGTATATTTTGGTTGAAAAGGAAGATTTAAATATATACAAAAACACCAATGTTTATAAGGTTGACAAAAGCATAATCGACCAACTTTCTGACAGTAAAACACCACAGGGAGTAGTATGCGTTGCAGAATACCTACAAAATAAAGTAGATAAGCCAAAAGATAATTTTCTGGTGCTTGACGGGCTCCAAGACCCAGGCAATGTTGGAACTCTCATTCGAACAGCTTATGCTTGTGGCTTTAACGAGGTGTTTTTGATTGACAGCGTTAAGGTAACAAACTCAAAACTTGTGCGAAGCAGTGTTGGTGCAATCTTCTTGGCTAAAGTTTATGAAATGAGTAGAGTTGATTTTATAGATTTCGCAAAAAAGAACAGACTAAGTCTGTTAAAAGCCGATATGAATGGCGAAAATATCTTTGAGTTTTCCAACAAAATATCAAATGCAGAAAAAAGCAAGAATAATGTGACATTACCACTGGGCGTAGTGGTTGGCAATGAAGGACAAGGCGTCAGCAAAGAAATAGGTGACATCTGCACATTAGCAGTTAGAATACCAATGCGAGATGGGATTGAAAGTTTAAACGCATCTATAAGCGGGGCAATAATCATGTATGAAATCAATAAAAAAAGATTGTCATGAGTGACAATCTTTTTTATCAATAAGGGTGTTCAGTCTGGACTATACCTTTATATACTTCTAGTTCTTCTTCTAGTTGTTCAATTTTTTGTTCCCTTTGAGACTGTTCCTTTTCTTTTTGTTCTTCTTCTGCTCTTTTAGCCTCACAAATTTGATTTTTAACAAAATCTTCTGCCTTCATAGCAACTCCACCAAATTTATCGGTCTCATATTTCCCAGTTCCTTCGTTGTATTTCATTTCAACATCTTTACATAAAGGGCAAGGAATTGTATCTGGCAACATATAAGTACCTGAAATTCTTGTGATATCTCCAATTTTTACTTTTTCTTCTATTTTTATGAATGGCATAATTTTTCTCCTTTGTTTTACACTTAAATTTTAGCACATAATTTTTTTAAGTCAATACCCAAATTTAACAAATTTCTTTCATTCACTTGACAAGGATTTGTGATTTGTTATATTATTAATCAGAAAGATTTTTTACTAGGAGGATTAAACATGTCAGGACATTCAAAATGGCACAATATTCAAGCAAGAAAGGGCAAGAGTGACGCTGCCCGTGGAAAGATTTTTACAAAGATTGGTAGAGAAATTGCAGTTGTTGTTAAAGCAGGTGGAAGCGACCCTGTTTCTAATCCAAGACTTCGTGATGTTATCGCAAAAGCTAAACAAAACAACATGCCTAATGATACGATTGAGCGTTCTATCAAAAAGGCATCTGGTGAACTTGCTGGTGTAAACTATGAATCTTGCGTTTATGAAGGTTATGGCGTAGGTGGCTCAGCTGTTATTGTTGAATGCTTGACAGACAACAAAAATCGTACTGCAGGGGATGTTCGTCACGCTTTTGATAAATTTGGCGGTTCAATGGGAAGCAATGGCTGTGTTAGCTATTTATTCCAACGCAAAGGTTTAGTAGAAGTATCAAACGAGGGCGTTGATACTGACGAAGTTATGATGTCCGCACTTGACGCAGGTGCAAAAGATGTTAACGAATATGATGACAGTCTTGAAATTGTAACTGAACCTAATGATGTTAATGTAGTGGCTGAAGCTTTGACTAAGGCTGGGTACAATGTACTTTCTAGCGAAGTTCAAATGGTTCCAGACAATTATGTAGATCTTGATGAATCAAAACTTGCAACATTCACTCGCATGATTGATATGCTTGAAGATAGCGATGATGTTCAAGAAGTTTATCATAATGTAAATATGCCAGAAGAGTGTTAATAACGCTGAACGATTATCTTACAATCAAATTATAAAAATAGAGTGGATTTGTTCAACTTAAAAAGTTATACCTTCACTCTTTTTTATTTGCCTCTTTTTAAGAAACAACCAAATTCGACAATTTTCATAAAAATTTATAAAAAAGTCTTGATTTTGCCAAACAGATTGTATATAATATTTATGTAGGGAGGAAAATATGTCATTTAATTTTGATTATAATAGTTGGGATAATGATGAAGAAAGATATCAAAATGCTATTGAGTTCGCAAAAATGTTTGCACCTGAACAACCTCAAAATGCTGATCAACCTGTTCTTAAAGATGAAAATTTGAATGGTAAAAAAATTGCTAAACCCGTACAATTAAGTATATTTGACCTACAAGAAGTTAAAGTACATATAAGTGAAAGTGAACAATGTTAGTTTTAATAGATAAAATGCCATAGTCTTTTATGGCGTTTTTTTATTTAAAAATATAAAATTCACTATTGACTATTGGCAAATTCTATGCTAAAATATCTTCATAAACAAAAGAGGAGAAATTTATGCTTAAATTTAGAGGGATTTTAAAATTTGTTTTAGGGGTTAGTTTATTAGCGCCAATGTTTATTTCTGCAGGTATAGGTTTTGGATTAAAACACCAAGCAAAAGTCATGGAAGATAATACTTATAAACAATTTTTAAAAAATAAGGATGAAGATTATCAAGGCTATATTGTTGAGCGCAACAAAAATATGGATATGATTTATGAGGCTTATTTTAAAACTGACCGTGAAAAATATGATAAACTAAGTGATTATTATGCATATGCACCATTCATGCATGATTATGTAGCAAAAACTGAAAAGTATGGGCAAATGTTGAATGATGCAAAGAAATTAGAAGAAGTTAGTAAGGGTGTGTTATTTTTAGGAACTGCTTCTGGATTTGTAATTTCGGCTTTTAGCGAAGGAACTTTGAATGATTTTGTCTATAAGGATGAAAGAGGAAATAGAGGATTTTATCATTTATTTGAGAATGCAGTAGCAGATTTAAAAAATAAAAAGAAGAAAAAAGATACTATTGAAATTTCTTCTGCCACAACAGAATTAATTGAACAAAATTCATAAGATAAAACTTATGAATTTTTTATGTAAAGTTATAAAAACAACGATTTCATTTGACAAAACACTATAGATTAAGTAAACTTAAATTATGGTTATTTTAGGAATTGATCCTGGTTATGGAATAGTTGGTTATGGAGTTATTGAAACTGATGGCTATACTTATCAAGTGTTAGATTATGGAGCAATAACAACATCAAAAGAGGACAGCATTGCAGTTCGTTTACAAGAGATAGAGGAGAACTTAATTTTTTTACTTGATAAATTTAAACCTGATGTAGTAGCTATTGAGGAATTATTCTATTTTAAAAACCAGACAACAATTATTCCAGTTGCCGAGGCAAGGGGAGTTATCGTATTAACTGCTCAAAAATATTGTGGCAAACTTTTTGAATATACACCACTTCAAATTAAGCAGGCACTAACAGGTAATGGTCGTGCAGAAAAAGCTCAGGTGCAATATATGGTTAAATCTATTTTGGGATTAAATTCAATTCCTAAACCAGATGACGCAGCCGACGCACTCGCTGTTGCAATCTGCCATAGCCAAACAAGCAGTGTGCTAAATAATAATTTTATGTAATTTTCATCTTCTTTTCTTTATAGAAAAGAAGCACATAATAAAAATAGGAGAAAATATGATTTCGTTTTTGAAAGGAATAATTGAAGAAAAGCAAGAAAACATAATCTTTGTTGATGTTAATGGCGTAGGTTATGAGGTTGGCGTTTCAGCAAATTCAATGACATGTTTGCCTATGGGTGAGCCTATCAAAATTTACACTTATCTGGCTGTTCGAGAAGATGGCGTTTCGCTCTATGGCTTTGCAAATAAGGAAGAACGAGATGTTTTCAATAAACTTATTTCTGTCAGTGGAATTGGTCCAAAGGTTGCAATAGGAATACTTTCTGGAATGAAACTTTCAGACCTTTGCATTGCTATTGCAAAACAAGATATTAAAATGTTATCAACAATAAAAGGACTTGGTAAGAAGACCGCTGAAAGACTTGCAGTTGAACTTAAAGACAAGATTGATATGCTGGGCGACACACAAGATAACAACTTGGTTATGGATTATAATGAAGATGCTGTTCAAATGGCAACTGACACACTTATTTCACTTGGCATAAACAAAAATGACGCCTACACTTTGGCAAGAAGCTATGCAAGCAAAGATGCGACTGCTGAGGAGATTATTTCAAAAGCATTAAGGGGGTATAAAGGATGATAGAAAGCAACAAAGATAACGGCAACAATAGATTTATCACAAGCACTAAGAACTTGACTGATGCCGAAATTGAAAACTCACTTCGTCCAACTTCCTTTGACGAATATATGGGGCAAGATAAAGTTAAGGAACAACTTTCAGTTTATATTCAAGCCGCAAAGTCTAGAAAGGAAAGCCTTGACCATGTTTTACTTTATGGCCCTCCAGGACTTGGGAAAACAACTCTTTCACATATCATAGCAAATGAAATGGGCAGTCAATTTAAAGTGACTTCAGGTCCAGCAATTGAACACGCTGCCGACCTTGCAGCAATACTTACAAACCTCAATCAAAATGATGTTTTATTCATTGATGAAATTCATAGACTTAACAAAACCGTTGAGGAAATTTTGTATCCAGCAATGGAAGACTTTGCACTTGACTTTATTGTAGGCAAAGGCCCATCTGCAAGAAATATGAGATTGAAAATTAAACCTTTCACTTTAATCGGTGCAACAACAAGGGCAGGTATGCTTACAAATCCACTTCGTGACCGCTTTGGCGTAATCTGCCGACTTGAACTTTACTCAACAGAAGAACTTAAAGTTATCATCAAACGTTCTGCCAAAATTTTAGGAGCAAACATCCATGATGACGCTTGCACAGAAATTGCAAAACGCTCTCGTGGAACTCCTCGTATTGCAAACAGACTTTTGAAACGCGTTCGAGATTACGCTCAAGTGCAAAGTGCAGGGGAAATCACAAAAGAGATTGCCGAAAGCACACTTGCAAAAATGGAAATTGACGAACTCGGTCTTGACACAATCGATCGCAAAATTTTGCTTGCAATAATCGATAAGTTTGGCGGTGGGCCAGTCGGTCTTGATACACTTGCCGCAACAATAAGCGAAGATGCAACAACAATTGAAGATGTTTATGAGCCATACCTTTTGCAACTTGGTTTCATCTCACGCACACCACGCGGCCGTGTCGCAATGGAACCAGCCTATAAGCATCTTGGAAAAGAGTATTTTGTGAAGTAAAATTATGAAATCTATTGAAGAATTAGAATCAATCTTAGATAAAGTTTATCGCAAAGAAACTGCACATCCAGATTGGCAAGAAAAATGGAATAAAAATAATCCTACTTACGGACAGTGCGTTCCAACTGCTTTACTTGTCCAATATTATTTTGGTGGAGATATATACAAACATAATAAAGAAAATCACTATTTCAATGTTATAGATGGGCAGGTTATGGACTTAACAAAAGAGCAATTTGTTTGCAAATTAGACTACTCAAATTCTCACCAGAAACAACCAGACTTAACAAAATCACAAACTCAAGAAAGATTTGATTTATTGAAAAATCTAGTTGAAGAATATTTAAATAAAAAGCAAAATTAATAATTCTTTCTCGTAGAGAAAAAATTATTCAGTTTTCTTTTGTTTACTTTTCTTTAAAAGAAAAGTAAGAAAAAAAGGATAAAATGACAGATAAAAATTTACTTTTAAAAAGTTCCTATTATTATGATTTACCTGAGGAACTCATAGCACAGACGCCTGTTGAACCAAGAGATAGTTCAAGGCTTTTGTGTTATAATAAAAATGAAGATAAAATCGAACATAAACATTTTTATGATATTGTGGACTATTTGCAAAAGGGTGATGTGCTTGTTGTAAACAACACTCGTGTTTTGCCTGCAAGATTGTATGGCTATAAAGACACTGGTGCAAAGATTGAAGTCTTACTTCAAAAACGCAAGGATTTAACCACTTGGGAAGTTATTGCAAGACCTCAAAAACGCTTAGATATTGGAACAAAAGTTACTTTCAGTGAAAGGCTTTCATGTGAGATTATTGAAAAGGGTGAGTATGGAGCTTGCACAATCAAGTTTGAATTTGATGGGGTTTTCGAACAGCGTTTGTCAGAAGTTGGCACAATGCCATTGCCACCATATATTCATGAAAAGCTGAAAGATAAGGAACGTTATCAAACTGTTTATTCTAAAATTGAAGGCTCATCAGCAGCACCAACAGCAGGTTTACATTTCACGCCACAACTTATAGAAAAGATTAAAGAAAAGGGTGTGGAAATAGTTGAAGTTTTGCTTCATGTTGGACTTGGCACATTTAGACCTGTCAAAGAAGATAACATTTTAAATCATGATATGCATAGCGAATACATTGAAATGACACCTGAAAATGCTGATAAACTCAATAAAGCAAAAGCAGAAGGCCGACGAATAATAGCAGTTGGTACAACCTCTGTCAGGGTGCTTGAAAGTTGTGCTGACGAAAAGGGGATAATTACGCCACAAACGAAAGAAACAAAGATTTTTATTTATCCTGGCTATAAATTCAAGGTGGTTGACGGACTTATTACAAATTTCCATCTTCCAGAAAGCACGCTTATCATGCTTGTATCAGCCTTTATCGGCTATGAACAAACAATGAAAGTTTATAACACTGCAGTTAAAGAAAAATATCGTTTCTTCTCATTTGGTGATGCATGCTTTTTCTGGGGAAACACCGAAAGTTTTTAAAGGTTGCAAAATCAAAAACCATCTTTTCAATTGTTGCGATTTTAATTAAAAACACAACATCTTGTGACTGTTATGTGCATACAAGATACTAAATATAGTTTTTAAAAAACAAGCAATTTTTAACGCTTTGCAAAATTTACAACTAAACAATACTGAGTAATATCATCAAATATAAATTTAAAAAGCGTTAAAATTATATTTCTTTTGCTTCTTTTCTAGCAAGAAAAGAAGAGAAAAAATAAAAAGGAATTATTATGTCAAACTTTTCTTATGAAATTATAAAAGAATGTCCACACACTGGGGCTAGAGCGGGTATTCTACATACCCCACATGGAGATATTGAAACTCCTATTTTTATGCCTGTTGGAACACAGGCAACTGTTAAAGGTTTAAGACCTGAAGATTTACACGAAATGGGCACGCAAATTATTTTATCAAACACATATCATTTATTTTTGCGTCCTGGTGAAGATATAGTTAAAAAAGCAGGCGGTCTTCACAAATTTATGAACTGGAACAAACCAATTCTCACTGATTCTGGCGGTTTTCAGGTGTTTTCGCTATCTGATTTACGCAAAGTTACCGACGATGGAGTCGAATTTCGCTCACACTTGTCTGGCGAAAAGTTTTTTATTACACCAGAAAAAGATATGCAAATTCAAAATGACTTAGGTGCTGATATTATTATGGCTTTTGACCAATGTACTGACGCAAAGGAAGATGGTGGGGCGACTTATGCAGAGGCTTGTGAAGCTAGGAGAAAAACTAAATTATGGCTTGAAAGGTGTTTTAAGGCTCAACAAAATCCTAATCAAATGCTTTTTCCAATCGTTCAAGGTAATATTTTCAAAGATTTACGTGCAAAGTGCGTTGAAGATTGTTTACCTTATGCAAAATGTGGTATAGCAATTGGAGGACTTTCTGTAGGCGAAGAAAAAAGTGTTATGTATGACATCCTCGACTTTTTAAATCCATTACTTCCAAAAGATCAACCTCGATATTTAATGGGGGTTGGCTCTCCAGATTGTTTAGTTGAAGGTTATGCTAGAGGAATTGATATGATGGACTGTGTTTTACCTACTAGAATTGCAAGAAATGGAACAGCTTTTACTAAAAAAGGAAAACTTATTGTTAAAAACGCTTCTTTTAAAGAGGATTTTAGACCTATTGAAGAAGGCTGTGAATGCTATGCTTGCAAACACTATACTCGTGCTTATATTCGTCACCTTATCAATGCCGACGAAATGTTAGGGGCAGAACTTCTTTCAATTCACAACTTGCATTTCTTGCTTAAACTTGCAAAAGACTGCAGAACTGCAATTTTAAATGACAATTTTAAAGACTTTTATGAAGAATTCAAAACAAACTATGACTTGTCTAAATCAAGGTTTTAGCAGAGAGGAAACAAATGAAAAAATCCATTTTAATTGATATAGACGATTGTATTTGCGACAATGTTTATTTTAAAATTCTAAAAGATGTTATAAAAAGCAATAAGAAAATTGAGGATTGCACTGAATATCATGTTGAAGACAATTTTAATTTATCCAAAGAACAAATTGATTGTTATAATAATAGACTTGGACAAATTAATCCTTATAAACGGGCAATTATACATAAAGATTGTATTGAAGTTATACAAAAACTAAATGAAAAATATAATGTCTATATTTGCTCTGCCGCAATATTAAAAGAAAACTTACTAAAAAGCGGAAATTATTTTAAATATAAATATGACTTTTTAAGACAAAATTTTCCCTTTTTAAATCCTTTTAATTTTATTTTTGCTTGTAATAAAACTATGCTAAAAGCAGATATCATGATTGATGATAAACCAGCAAATTTGCGGGGAAACAATGTGAAAGAAAAACTGCTTTTCACAGCTTATCATAACAAAAACCTGACTGATAAAGAACTTAGAAAACAAGGACTTAAACGAGTAAATGACTGGAAGGAAATAAAAAATATTTTGTTATAAATTATTGATATTTTTTGGTATTTATGTTATACTTATTTTAGAAATGGAGATGAAATTATGGAAAAAGAAGAAATGATAACTTTAGATAAAAAAGTTTTGATTGATATTGTTGAACAGTATGATGACGCATATAATCTTTTGCCAGCAAATCTTAAATCTGATTTGGATTTTATTGATGCTAAATTGCGTGGCATGACAATCCGTACTAATGCAAGATATGAATCAGCAAAAAATACTTTATATCCAGAAAATTAAAAAGCCTCTCATTGGGAGGTTTTTTAATTTTTTATCTATGAAATTATTTGACTTAAAAATTCTTTATGGTGTATAATTAGTTAGGTGAAAATTAATTTATTGCATATGTTGCTAATTTAAACAATTTTCATACATTAAAAGGGGAAAGTTATGAGCAGTTTAAGCATTCTTTGCTCTGCTGCTGTGACCGCCGGAATTGTTAGTGGGGTTATCGCACTCATCGTTGGAGTGGGATTTGGTATACTTTTATACAAACTTCTTGCCACAAAAAAAATCGGTAAATCTAAGACAAATGCTGTCAAAATTATCGAAGAGGCGTATGCAGAGGCAAAGACTATTAAAAAAGAAGCTATTTTAGAAGCTAAAGAGGAATCTCAAAAAATTAAAGATGAGGCTACCGAAGAAGCTAAAAATAGACGAAACGAAATTCAAAAGTCTGAGGAGCGTCTTGAACAACGCGAAGAATACATCACTAAAAAAGAGATGGCTCTTGACACTAAACAAGAACAAATTGACAACGAAAAAAACAAGATTGATGCTGAGCGTCAAAAAATTGCAGTCGCAATTGAAGAGCAGGCAAAAATCAAAGAAAACATGCTTACTGAACTTGAAAAAATTTCAGGCTTAAGCAAGAATGATGCTAAGAATATTTTAATTGAAAACATCACAGAAGATGCAAAAAAAGATGCTGGTATTTTAGTTAAAAAGATTGAGGATGAAGCAAGAGAAAATGCAGAAAAGTTTGCACAAGAAATTGTTGCAGGTGCTATTCAAAAATGTGCAACAGACCTTTCTAGTGAAATGACTGTAACAACAGTGCCTCTTCCAAATGACGAAATGAAGGGTAGAATAATTGGTCGCGAGGGACGTAATATTCGTTCTATCGAAAGCGTGACAGGCGTTGAACTTATTATTGACGATACACCTGAAGCAATCACTATTTCAAGTTTCGACCCAATTAGAAGAGAGATTGCACGTCTTTCTCTTGAAAAACTTATTGTTGATGGCAGAATTCATCCAACAAGAGTTGAAGAAGTTGTTGATAAAGCCACAATGGAAGTTGAAAAGACAATCAAACAAGCGGGTGAAAACGCATGCGAAGAGGTTGGAATTTTCAATCTTCACCCAGAACTTGTTAAAGTTTTAGGGCGATTGAAGTATAGAACAAGTTATGGGCAAAATGTGCTTAGGCACTCTATTGAAACTGCAATCTTAGCAGGATTAATTGCCAGTGAACTTGGGGCAAACGCTACAATAGCAAAACGCGGTGGACTTCTTCATGATATTGGTAAAGCCTTAGACCATGAAATTGAAGGAACACATGTTTCAATCGGTGTTGACCTTGCCAAAAAATACAAAGAGAATGAAGAAGTTATTCATTGTATCGAAGCTCACCATATGAATGTTCCTTTCCATAGCATTGAAGCTATTATTGTTCAAGTAGCAGATGCGATTTCATCTTCAAGACCTGGTGCAAGACGCGAAAGCTTTGAAAACTATATTAAGCGTTTACAACAACTTGAAGAGATTTCAAACAGCTTCAAAGGCGTTGAAAAATCTTATGCTATTCAAGCAGGTCGTGAAGTTCGCATCATTGTAAAACCAGAAGAAATCAATGATAATGACGCTATGTTCCTTGCAAAAGATATTGCAAAGCGTATTGAAAATGAAATGCAATATCCAGGGCAAATCAAAGTCAACGTTATTCGCGAATACCGTGCAAGTGACATTGCAAAATAGGAGCAGATATGAATAATATAATTGAGACAGTTCAAAAATATAATCAAGGGGACGAACTTCTTGAAATTCTCACAGAAAATGGGGGGGGGACAGGTGTTCCTGCTAAAAGAAAAGATATTCATAAACAAGGACTTTGGCATAGAGCAGTCATCATTGCAATTATAAATGATGAAAATAAAATCTTGATACAAAAAAGAGCCTCGACAAAAGAAAAATTTCCTGGACTTTGGGATTTATCAGTAGCAGGTCATGTCCCATTTGGACAAGATAGCACAAGTTGTGTAGTATTAGAAATTATGGAAGAAGTTGGCTATATGATTCCTAAAAAAATTGGGGTAAAAGACTTTAGATTCATGACTTCTTTTAGAAGTCATATTAATGTTAGTGATTCTTTTATAGAAAATCAATTTTATGATTTCTTTATTTGTAATTTTAATATACCTATACAGGATATTCATCTGCAAAAAGAAGAAGTTGATGAGGTTCGTTATGCAACAATTTTTGAGATAAAAGAAATGGCAGACAAAGGGCTATTTCATCCAAGAACTGAATGGATTCAAGTTCTTTATAATTATATTGCTAAATTTTAATTGGAGTTAAAATGAAAAACTACTTTATAATTCATGGAAGCTTTGGTTCTTCTCAAGAGAACTGGTTCCCTTGGCTTGAAGCTGTAATTAAGCAGCGGGGGGGGGATTTGTGTATTAATTTAGATTTCCCAATAGGTGAAGGTAAACAAAACTACACAAATTGGGAAATGGTGCTAAACTCTGTTAAAAGATTTATAAATGAAGATAGCGTATTCTTTTGTCATTCTATTGCTTGTATATTTTTAGTTAAATATTGTATAAAAAATCATATTAAAATAGGTAAAGCAATATTCGTGTCGGGATTCAATCATTATCTTGGATTAGATGAAAATTTTGATGAAGTCAATTGCACAATGTACACTACTCGTGGAAGTGAATTTATTAATCTTTGCAAAGAAAGAATTTGCTATTATGCAAAAAATGATCCATATGTAAAATTTAATAAACTCCAAGAATTTGCAGAATTGATTGAAGCAAAATCAATAGTAATCGAAACGGCAGGACATTTTAACCAATCAGCAGGTTATACACAATTTAAAGAGTTATTAGAGTATATAAAATAAAAGTTAATGACATATTTTAAGCAATGGAGATTTACAAAGGAAAAATAAAATAAATGTTAAAATAAAGCATTCATACTAAATTGAAAAAAAATTAGTTGAATGCTTTATTTATATTTTTCTTTTGCTTCTTTTCTTTTAAAGAAAAGAAGTCATAATTGAAAATCTTGTCGAATAATATATATCATGAATTGGTTTTATGAGTTATTTATAGAAAATTTTCAAGGTTGTATTTGGCTTGCTTGTATATTACTTGCAATGATACCTGCTTTAGAGGCAAAGATAGCAATTCCTTTTGCTATGAATCCTGCATTTTGGGGGAATAACGCACTTCCTGCTTGGCAGGCTTGCATATTTGCATTTATAGGATCAATATTACCAAGCCTTGCAATAATATATTTTACTAGATTTTGCAAATCTAAAACAAGCGGATTTTTAGTTAACTCAAAAAAATTTTCTGTTAAAGTTAAACAGTTAAATAACAAGTCTTCTAACTTTAAAAAATACTTAACGCTTTGTGGTTTTGTTGCATTACCTTTACCTTTGACTGGCGTTTGGACGGGAAGTTTAGTTGCTGGAATAAGTAATTTAAAGATTTGGAAATGTATTATTTCTATATTTATTGGAGCTTTAATTTCTTGTATATTAATGACTTTAATATGTGTTTTCTTTTCAAACTCAATAGGAACAATTTTAATAATTTCTCTTTGCTTAATAATAGTCTTCCTTGCAATAGATTTATTTATAACTTTAATAAAGAAAAAATCATAAACTTTTGTTTATGATTTTTTTATTCAAGATTATCTTCATAATCACTAAAAATGCTAGAAACTATTGGATTAGAATTGCCATATACAAATTCGTGCACATCATGACAAACTAATCCAATATAACAATTATTGTCACTTTTATTATTATAGGAATTAGATGATTTTATTACGATTGGAGCAAGGACTAATCCTGCGAACAATTTTAAAATTCCTTTAAAACGAACTTCTAACATTTTAACCTCATTTATTTTAATTAATGCCAATGTTTAACAATCATTGTTTTCTTAACAAAATTGTAAATAGGTAGATAAATCAAAATATAAACTGCTGGCAAGAATAGGGTAGTAGAAAAAGTTAACCAATTTTCTGTATTTAAACCAAAAGCGAAATTTAATCCTATTATAGCTCCACAACCTAGCAAAGTTATCAACCAAACTAACCAGCCAGAGAGCATAGGTTTAGGTTCCCAACTTGTATGTTTTTTAAATGCGTAATATCTACAAACGCATTCAGCACCTGCGAGAATAGGAAATGCTAAGAAAAGAAAAGTAGTGGCGTTCATTAAATTATTGGTCAAATAAAGAGCAGTGAAGATAACAGCGGTAGCTACAAGAGATAATCCTAAGCAAATCAAAGAAGAAATAAAACCAAGCTTGTTTGTATTATGTTTTTCTTTTATATTAGACTTCTCATAAACTTTAAATGCAATGCCTTGTGAAGTGTAATAATCTTGTAAATCCTCATAATCATAAATATAATTTTCATCAACTTGACCATTGGCATTTCCGCCTTTACTCTTAGAGTATAGTTTAGAAATAATTTCTTTATGAGAAAGGTCAATAGAATTATCACGCTTAGGTGCAGGAAGAGGAGTTTCCTTTTCTCCCATAATTTTAAGTCTAGGAGGCTCTATTTTTCTTGCTTTTGCTACCTGAGATTTATCTAAATATTGATTGATAAAAACTCCATCATCATTTTGCATTTCTTCTTTACTTTCTTTTGCACTTGGGAAGTTTGCTGAATAGTAATTTCTTATAGCCGCATTGTTTTGACTTTGACTTATAGTAGGTTGTGGATTAGGAGTAACATGTTCACGAACTTTATTAAATTCGTCCTCGCTTAATCTTTCATTTACTCTACCTTTATTAGCCAAAATAGAGGACTTCAATTCTTCTATATTTTGTTTAGTTTTTTCATCATCACGCTCAAGAGGATCGCTTACCGCAAAAGACATTTGATCTTCAGCAAAACTACGCTTTCTCTTATACTTATTTATGTCTCTAGAGATATCATAAATTTGTTGATTTGATAATTGTGTTTGTGTAAATACTTCTTCTTTTATTTCACTTTGTTGTTCACTTGCAGTTTCATGAATCAACTCATCTTTTTCAACTTGCTCATTTTCTTGTACTTGCTTTTCAATAGAAGGTTGATTTTCTTCAGATGGCTTCAATAAACTTGCAATAGAAAATTGCTTTTCTTGATGCTGAGGTTTTTCGGCTTCTTGCACTTGTTGCTGATTACTTTCTTCTATATACTCTTGTTTGTCCTCATAACCTTGTTTATTTTGGAACTCAGTTTGAGGGATAGGCTCAACAAAAGATTCTTCTGTAGATAAAAAGACACCATCGTCTTCAACAATTTCCTCTTTCTCTTGATTTGTAGAAGTATCTAATGAAGAAAAATCAAAGAAATCACTTTGCTCATAATTTTCTTGATTATCTTCTTTATCTTGTATTTCAGTCTTAACGCCAATTGCTTCAACTTGAGCAATAGGGGATTTTTCTTCAATCACATTGCCATCTTCATTAAAATCCTTGAATACATCAATGCCATTTCGATCGAAATAATCTTTTAAAGAAGCAAAAGTGTCACGACCTTTTTCAGTTATACTATAATATCTACGATTTGGGCCAAGTTCGCTGCTTTGTACATAAGAAGATACTTGACCTTGTTTTTCCATTCTAGTCAAGTTTGAGTAAACACTTGGTTTTTTGAGTAGGATACGACCATTAGAGCGATCTTTAACTTCGCTAATAATGTCTAGACCGTAATAGTCACGCTCTAAAAGACAATTTAAAATTAAATATGATAATTGACCTTTTGCATAAATTTCCATATTTACCTCTTGCTTTGATTATAGCGAAAAAAGCACTATTATGTCAAATAAAATGTGGCTATTATGCAAAATTTTAAAGAATTTTGTCAATATATGGCACTAGTATGTCTTGCATACCACCAAATTTAATCTTACAAGAAAATAAAAAAGTTAGATACTTATATTTAATTATAAATATTATTTAGTAATAAAGTTATTTTGTTAACTTCTTTTAAAATCAAATCTTCTCCTAAATGAACGACATGTTTAAAGTGCCTTATCTGCCTAACTAATTTGACTAAATAAATATTTTTAACATCCACTTTCTTGTTATAATGATTAAGCATTGAATTAAAAATTATATCGTCATACCCCATCATTGGGGCAAATTCAACTTCCTTAACATAATATTCCATATTGCCAAAATCTATAATGCCGGATAATTTATTATCTTCGCCAATCAATATGTTTGCTTCCTGGAGGTCGCCGTGAGTTAAACAAAACTCGCTTTGCCTCATAAATTCTTCATAGTTTTTATATACTTTTAAAAATTTATTAAAATCTTCTTTGCACACATATTCCTTCAATAAATTTAAACTTTTTTCAAGTTTAGCAAGATTTATTTTTATTTCATCGTCTTTATTCAAATCACAATTTATTGATTGCATTTCTTGAAAAAAATTAACAAGACTTTTCCCAATATCTTCTTTTTCAACATTAGACAATTCATTTATCTTATTCTTAAGAGTTTTTCCATCAACAAAATTTTGTAGCATGGCTCCAAAAGGGTATTTTGAATTTGGTTGTATAAGTTCAGGATTGTCAGTTATCTTTACAGAAGAGATTTTGCCATCAATAAGTCTTGTTTTATTAAATAAACTTTGATAAAGCGAAAATGAATCTTCTCTTTTACCAACCAATAAAACTCTGTTATCTTCCGTTAAATATGCATCACTGCAAGCACCGCTATCTATAAACTTTAAATTTTCAAATTCTTTTTCCATTGTATTTCCTTTTAATTTTTAAAAATAGGGGATTTCAAAAACAAAAATCTTTTCAAATATTTTATCACAAACAAATCCATTTTACAACAAAAAAGAGCATTACTTTGCTCTTTTGATTTTCTACTTAAACTGCAGTTTCGTCAAAGATGCCTTTTCTAGAATAATCATAAATTTGATTTATTTCACTTTCTTTTACATCTTTTGTAAACCATTCAAAATATCTTGAATGTAAATCACTTCTCTTAAAACCTTTTTCCCCATTATAAGTTATTAAATCTACTACATTATCAACTTTTTTACAAACTGATTTAATTTTAAAAAATGGTAACTCTCCATGAGTATGAATATATTGACTTTGAGTTTCCAAAACAGGTTCAAAACCATAGTCATTCAAAATGCTACTTACATGCTTTACACTCGTTAAACTTGCCTCTTCAATTGAATTTTCTTTTTCTACTTTTTGAGATAAATAAGATATAATTTTGCAGGCGTCATTTAAAGACATTCCTTTTGGCAAATAAAATTGTTGTGAATAAAAACATGTTTCTCCAAGCATAGATCTAGAATAACTATCATAAATTGAAAGTGCTGAATAAACCATTCTAATTTTCTTTAAAGTACCATTATTTTCCATTTTCCCTCCTTATTGCTTTTTTATTATATCATAAAACTTTTAATTATTCAAGTATAAATATAAAAAAACTACAAAACTCAACTTAAACCATTTTATAATATCCTTTTACAAAATTAAAGTATATTAGAATAATGAAATCGACAGTCATTTTATTTGCCATACAAATTATAAAGTATTATAATTAACTTATGGATATAAAAATTATTAGAAGCAAACGCAAAACACTTTCACTTTCTGTCACAAAGGAAGGTGAGGTGATTGTTAGAGCCCCTTTACATTTGAAAGAAGATAAAATACTTAAGTTTATAGAAGATAAGAGGGGATGGATTGAAAAAAGTCTTGCGAAAATTATGGCTAGAAATAATTTTAAAGATAGTTTTGATTTCAAAAATTACATTTATCTTTTAGGCGAAAAACAAAGTGTCAATAATTTTAATATGGCAGCAGGAAAAATATCTACAAAACCATCAAAAACCCAAATGAAAGATACTTTTAATGTGTTTTACGAAAAACTTTACAAAGAATATGCAAAAAAATACCTAAATAAACGAGTACAAGAAATTGCTCAAACTATAGGATTAAATTATAAAGATCTCAAAATTTGTAAATCAAAACGCATTTGGGGGAGTTTCAATAAAGATGGATCAATGAAATTAAATTTTAAACTTATTATTTTGCCAAAACCACTAATTGATTATGTTATAGTCCACGAACTTTGCCATGGAGTACAATTGAATCATAGTCCAAAATTTTGGGCATTGGTAGGGCAGACCCTTCCAAATTATAAACTTCTTAAAAAAGAACTAGAAAACTATGGGTTTTTGTTATAAAAAAGATGCAATAAATCGCATCTTTTTTATCTTGGTGGAATTTCCATTTGAAATTGCTCACACGCAATAACAAGTTCTTTGTCGAGTTTACTACTATATTTCTTTTCACCATGGACAAGTTCATAGCCACCATCTTTGAAACAATTTGAAATTAAATTATCTTGCATTCTATAACTCCAAACCTTTTTAGTCTTTTCTGCAACACCAACTGAACATAGAGCACCGATAAAAGTTCCGCCTAAGGCAACTATTACTCCAGCGATAATTAATGCAGCAGCATTTTCATTTTCTTTCAATATTGCCTCGTCTTGAACCTCTTCATTATTAATATAATAAGTTTCTTTATATTAAGTTTCTTTATATATTGGTATACTTGTTGCAAGCATTGTTGTTCCAGCTGCCAAGCAAATTGGTGCAGGGGAACAAAGCGCAATGCCTGCCAATAATTTTGCAAAACCTTATTAAAAATCAAAATTGAGGGGAGTTTTGCCTTTTTAAAAAGAGGTTACTAGATAAAAATAAAAAAGAGGGCAGTTTGATTGCGATTTTTTGCATACTACCGCTCTCTTTTTAGTTTTAAAAACACGCATTATCTCTGCGTAAAACACAAGTTTTACGCAGAGATAACCGTAGAATAGCCTTATTTGATAATCTATTATGTTATTTTTTAATAACTTTATTTTTTATGATAAAAATCTATTTTTAATTTAAATTAAATAAATTTTTAATATAAAAAATTTTTGCATACTAGTTAATACTTTATTTATCATCTTTCTGTTTTTGCTCATTGTTTATGCTTTGATTATTTTCATTTTTTGTTTCAAACTTTTTATATTGATTTTTTTTAATTGTTTTTTCTAAAGCTATTTTATCTTTTTCTTTCATTTCTTCTTTTTCATTTAAATATACAAATTGATTAATAAATTTTTCATAACCAAGAGAACTTGAAGATGACAATGGATCGGTAAAAATTGACTTATTTGGATTGTTAATTGATTTAATATTTTTAACTGAAGTCATTGTTAAATAATTTATTATTTTAACAAAAATTGTATATGCATCATCCCCTTTAAATAAATCATCTGGACAAGATACTAAAATGCTTTCAATAAAAATTTGATTTGGCGTAGTTTTATTTGCATAGAAATATAAAACATTAAATATTTTGATCATATCAACAAAGTTTTCGCCACATTTATTAAATTTTTCATTTAAAGTCTCTGCACGAGATGCAATATTTATCTCAATAAAGCCTTTTTTACGACCTGCATAGTATTTATAAACCTCACCATTATAAATAACTGGATAAATTATAATTTGAGTATTAGAGCCGTAATCATCTTTTCCAATCAATCTAATTCGAGTATCTTCTAAATAAACAACAGTAGTTAAAGCTGAAAATTTTGCTATTGCTGTTTGTAAATCTTCACAAAGTGAATATATATTGTATTTGGAAGGATCAAAATTATATATAACTGGGTTTACAGCCAATTCTTTCTCTTGCTTTTTCTTTTTTTTGCGTTCTTTTCGTTTAGCTCGCCTTGTATTTCTATTTTGCCAAGCAAAAAGGATTCGATTTTTTAAATCTTTCCAAAAATTAGTAGATTTTAATGTATTAAGTTCAAGTTGAGCGCTGTCAATTCCCATTAAATAAACAAATTTTGAATTATCGGTAAAAGCTCCGCTTATAAGTTCGTTTGCCGGCTGTAATATTACATTATCTAAATTAATATATGCAATTTGTTGAGCTAAGTCATCAACAGCATTCGAAACAATTAAATTTAGTTTTTCATTAACCTTATCAATAAACTCATCATTTTTCTTTCTAACGATACTTTCGATTAGTTGTTTATCAATGACTTTTCCCTTCATAAATTACCTCTTCCTTGAAATTATATCTTTCCCAAAATTATTTATTTTTAGGCGCAATAACAGTTTTTCCTCCCATATATGGTTGTAAAACCTTTGGTATAACTACACTACCATCTGCCTGCAAATGATTTTCGACAAAACAAATGAGCATTCTTGGAGGTGCAACAACAGTATTGTTTAATGTGCTTGCATAAACATTTTCACCTTTGGCATTTTTATATTTAATATTAAGGCGTCTTGCTTGAGCATCAGTAAGGTTTGAACACGAACCAACTTCAAAATATTTCTTTTGTCTTGGACTCCAAGCCTCAACATCACAACTTTTATATTTCAAATCTGCTAAATCACCACTACAACAGATAAGTTGGCGAACAGGAATTTCCATACTAACAAAAAGTTCAACAGTATATTTCCACATTTTTTCATACCATTCATCAGCTTCTTCAGGTTTACAAATTACAATCATTTCCTGCTTTTCAAATTGATGAATTCTATAAATTCCACGCTCTTCGATACCATGAGCTCCCTTTTCCTTTCTAAAACATGGTGAATAACTTGTTAAAGTTAAAGGCAATTTGCTTTCATCTATGATTTGTCCCATAAAACGGCCTATCATTGAGTGTTCACTAGTTCCAATTAAGTATAAATCTTCACCCTCAATCTTATACATCATGTTTTCCATTTCGTCAAAACTCATAACACCAGTCACAACATCACTTCTAATCATAAAAGGAGGAATTACATAAGTAAACCCTTTATCAATCATAAAATCACGAGCATAAGCAAGTATCGCACTATGAAGTCTTGCAATATCGCCAACTAAATAATAGAAACCTTGTCCACTTGTTCTTCTTGCAGAATCAACATCAATTCCACCAAGTTTTTCAAGTATTTCTGTATGATAAGGTATTTCAAAATTTGGAACTTTTGCCTCCAAAAATCTTTGACCTTCCACATTTTTACTATCATTTTCACCAAGCGGAACATCTTCAGCAATAATATTAGGTATTGTCATCATGCATTTTTTAAGTTCAATATTAAGCTTTTCCTCTTCAGCTTCAATTTCAAGAATTCTAGCGTTATTAGCAACAACTTGAGCCTTGATTTTATTTGCTTCATCCACCTTTTTATCACGCATAAGTTGACCAATTTGAGTGCTAAGCGTATTTCTACTAGCACGCAAAGTGTCACCTTCTTTTTTCAGCTCTCTAACTTTAGCATCTAATTCAAGAACTTGGTCTACCAAAGCAAGTTTATGATTTTGAAACTTCTTTTTAATATTCTCTCTTACAAGCTCTGGATTATTTCTTATCAAATTGATATCTATCATTTCTATCTCCTTAATTTATATTAATAATTATATATTCATAATAAAATATAGTCAACTAAATTAAAAAGTTAAATAAAAAATATAGTACTAAAGTTTAAAGTTTTATCAATATATAGTATTATGTAACGCATACAACCTACAACTAGACAACCAAATATTGCAAGACTATTAAAATTTCAATTTTAAACAAACTAAATTTTCAACTGTAACAATTTATGGAAATTTGCTTTACAATAAAAAGAGGTTTATGCTAAAATAAAATATATGACAGGCCTTTCCTTTTATGAAAAGCGAGACATTCAAAATAGATTAAAAACAGGTAAATATTCTGAAAATTTACCTGAGTTTTGTTATGATTTTTTAGTAGGCATAGAAAACAATACATCTACTTTAACAAGATATAATTATTCCATGGATATAGCTGTATTTATGGACTATCTTTCACGCTATGTGATAAAGAAACCTGTTGAAAATATTTCACTTGAAGATATGGATAAAATAAAATCTCGTCATATTGAGCAGTTTTTATCATATCTCTCATATTACGACAAAGACGGAAAGGAGAATAAGAATGGCGAAAAAGGGAAAGCCAGAAAACTTGCCTCAATACGCAGTTTATTTAAATATTTATTCAATCATGATATGATTTCTTCTAATGTAGCAAGCAAGGTTGAAACCCCAAAGCTACACAGTAAAGAAATTACTCGACTTGAACAAAACGAAGTTGAAAAACTTATGAATGTAGTTGAAAACCCTTGTACATTTACAGAAAGACAAAAGAACTATGACAAAAACACTTTTGAGCGCGATAATGCAATCATTACCCTGTTTTTAGGAACTGGAATACGTATTTCAGAGCTTGTTGGGCTTGATATTGATAGTTTTGACTTTTCACAAAATGCATTTATCGTCACACGCAAAGGCGGAAATCAAACTATGCTATATTTCTCTAACACTGTTGCGCAAGCTCTCAAAACTTGGCTTGAAAAAAGATCCACTTTGGAGCTTCCTAATGATGAAAAAGCAATGTTTATCTCTTTACAACGCAAACGAATTTCTGTTCGTGCAGTTGAAAACTTAGTTAAAAAATTTGCTAAAGAAGCCTCACCTCTTAAAAATATCTCACCACACAAACTTCGCAGTACATTTGGCACAAACCTATATCGCGAAACCAAAGACATCTATATTGTTGCTGATGTTTTAGGTCATAAAGATGTCAACACAACAAAACGCCACTATGCCGCTATCAGCGAAGACATGCGTAAAAGCGTGGCCGATAAAGTCAAGATTAGAAACGATGACTAAAAATAAGGATTTAAAATTCCTTATTTTTTATTACCGCCATGTTTAAATTAAATGGATTAATAAAAATCAAATTGCCAAGAAAATAATCGTGCAACTTTTGATTGCAAAAAAAAGAAACACAATTCTGCTGAACTCGTGTTTCTTCTTCTATAATGTGAAGCATATCTCCTTCACACTATTATCTTGTGTAGTTTTTTATATATTATTCATTTATAATTAATTTTTAATAAAATTTGAAATGTTGACAAAAAATCTTGCACTATCATTTTTAGCAAATTATAGTGCAAGATTTTTTTATTTATAAATTTAAGAATTATAAAGAGAAAATTTTATTTCCCTTCTCCTTCCATTAACCAATCGCTATAAATTCCATACCCTTTTGTTGGATCTGATAAGAACACATGCGTAACAGCTCCAATTAGTTTATCATTTTGAATTATTGGCGAACCACTCATGCCTTGAACTATTCCGCCTGTCAATTCCAAAAGACGTTTATCTGTCACTCTAAACACTAGACTTTTATCATCAGATTTAGACTGATAATTGGCTTTAATAATTTCAATATCATATTCTTCTCGAATTCCACTAACGCTTGAAACAATCTTAGCTTTACCAGGTTTCACACCCAATCTTCCTCCTAAGGTCGCTGTTAAATTAGCATCAACCATATTTTCTAAATCATCGAGGTGACCAAATATGCCATATTTATTATTTTTCTTTATTTGACCTTTCTCATTACTTTGCAAGAACACACATCTAAGCTCCCCAGGGTTATTTCTTTCCCCTTTATTTATACCTATTAGAGAGCAATCAAAAACTTTACCATCTGTTAAAGGAATAATATTTCCAACTTTACCATCTGTTATTGGATGCCCAAGTGCTACAAAATTATGGTTATCTTGTTTAACATAAGTTAAAGTACCAACTCCTGAGATGTCATCTTTTACCCAAAGCCCCAATTTATATTTGCCATCTTTATTTTTAATGAGGTCTACAATAGTTTTTTCAAGTTGATTTTTCCTTAAGTATTCTATTTCAACCCTGCCATTACTAGAATTTAAAATTTCTTCCACCTCATCAAGCGAATTAATCAATTTCCCATCTATCGTTTTTAAAACATCTCCACTTTTAAAAATTCTATTTTTGTTTATTCCTTCCCCATCAGTTGCAACAATCGTATCACTAATCACAATAGCCCCATCAGTTGCAAGAGAAATCCCGATAGGCACTCCACCTATAAATACATCTTCTTCTGGCAAAATATTTACCTTAACCTTTCGAATAGGAATCAAACCAAAAAGTTTAAATACAACAGTTCCTTCTTTCTGCCTTTCGCTACTAACGCTTGCATCTCCCTTTTCTAAGGAAGTTTTTACAAATGAACCAAATAAAGAATTGTTATTTACATTATCAACATCATTAAAACTTGCTGAAAAATTATCTGGTAATGCAAAAATATCGCCAAACCCAACATTCTGCAAAAGAATTAAAGTTGATATGGCTAAAACAAAAATTAGCGTATAAATTCGTTTAAATCTTTTACCTTTTCTCATAGGTTTTAGTCTACGCAAAAAGGTTTAAATTATACAAATAAAAAAGAGCATTTTCTGCTCTTTTATCTACTTTGCTTTTGCCCGCATTTCTTGTGAGTGTTTAAGTGCAACTTCAGTTGCATCACCACCAACCATTTTTGCAAGACCTTCAATAATCCCTTGTTCATCAAGCCTCTCTACATTCGTGACAGTTGATTCGCCTTCCACTTTTTTGGAAACATAAAACATCTCATCACAATATGAAGCAACTTGAGGTAGATGGGTTATACAAATAACTTGATTATTTTTAGAAAGTTTAGAAATTTTTTCGCCAACAACAACGCCAGTTTCGCCACCAATGCCTGCATCTATCTCATCAAAGATAAGAGTTTCTGCACTGCCAAATTCAGCAAATATATTTTTAATAGCAAGCATAAACCTACTCATTTCACCACCAGAAGCTGTTTTACTTAATGCTTTAACTTCTTGTCCTTTATTTGCAGAGAAAGCGAACCTAGCAATATCATAACCATTAGCTGAGAACCCTTCAGCTTTTTCAAATTCTACTATAAAGGTTGTATTTTTCATGCCTAGTTCACTCAACTCTTTAACGACCTTTCCTTCAATAACCTTTGCTACTTCCGCACGCTTATTCGTCAAACTATTACATGCTTCAAATAAAGAACTCTCTTGTTGAACTTTTAAATTTTCTAACATTTCCAACTCGAACTCTGCATCATTAAGTTTGTTTAATCTGTCTTTTGCGTTTTCACAAAATAATAAAACTTCGCTTATGCTTCCACCATACTTCTTGAGCATAGATTTTATCAAATCATTGCGTTTATCTAATTTCTCCAACTCAAATTCATTGAAATTAAGCTCACTAGCAAAATCATTTAATGTTTCATTTATATCTTGAAGTTCATACTTACAACTATTTAATCTTTCCTTACAAGAGTCAATCACTTCAATTCCAGTCACATTATTTATTGACATCAACGCTTCCTGAACTTGAACAATTGCAGACATTGAAGAGTTCTCAAGTGCTTCATTACAAGATTTAACGCCATCACAAATTTTTTCAGCATTAGCTAACATCAATAATCTAGATTTTACTTCTTCATCTTCACCATCATGAAGACTAGCTTCTTCTATCTCCTTAATTTGATACTCCAAAAGAGCCTTAGTACGCTCTCTTTCAAAAACATCTCCCCCCATTGCTTTAATTTGAGCTAATGTGTTTTGATAACGCTCATATCTTTCTTTTACCTCATTTTTGAGAGCCCATAAACTTTGTCCACCAAACTTATCTAACATAGCTAAGTGATTTTTATTATTCAAAAGTTCAATACTCTCATGCTGAGAATAACTGTCTACTAAAATACTACCAATCTTTTTTAAAGTTGAGGCTATCATAGGTGTGCCATTCACGCGTATAACACTCTTTCCGTCACGTGTAAGTGAACGTGAAAGTAAAATCTCATTTTCTTCAACCTCAACTCCAAGTTCATTTAAAAGTGCAATTGCTTGAGAAGATAATTCACTAAACAAGGCATCAACTTTCATTAAATCCTCACCAGTACGCAAAAGTTCTTTATCTGCCTTACCACCAAGCACAAAGTTTAACGAGTCAAATATAATACTCTTTCCTGCACCAGTCTCACCTAACAGAACATTAAAACCTTTCCCAAAATCAATAGAAAGATTTTTTATTAATGCAACATTTTTTATATTTAAAGTTTGAAGCATATTTCACCTCTATGCCAAAATATCATTCAATGAAAGCACAATCTCTGTAGCCTGTGCCACGCTAGGAAAAATCAACATAACAGTATCATCTCCATTTACAGCCCCCATAAGGTCAGTTAAGTTTAGTTTGTCAACAAAATTACAAACACTAGAACCAAGCCCCTTGATAGTTTTAATAACAACAAGATTAAGTGCATTCTTAACAGAAATAACAGACTCCTTAAAGATAGAAATATACTTATTAGAAATAAGTTGTTCATCAGAGCCAACAAAACAATATTTATATTTGCCAGAAGAAGATAGGATTTTTGTAAGTCCTAACTCTTTAATATCACGCGAAATAGTGGCTTGAGTAATCTCAAAATTTGCATTTTTAAGCTCTCTAGCGAGTTCATCCTGAGTTTCAATCTCTTTAGTGGAGATTAATTCAAGAATTTTTGATTGTCTTGCACTTCTTGCCATTGTTTTCTCCTTAATGGCTACATCCCTTTATTTTAAAGGCATGTAGCGATTGTGAATAATTATAAATTTATACTTATTCAGCAATTTTTTATCATTATACAACTTTTTTTATAATTATGCAAGTGTTTTTTGAATAATTATTCATGATTTTTTTATATAAATTGCATATTTTGCAAATTTATAAATTTCGTTTTTATATTTATAAGTGAGTATGCATAAGCATTTTAATTACCTTTATCAAAAATATAATAAAATAAAAAACAAAAGCCTATTGACTTTTGACCACCCTTTTGATATAATTGTCAAGCATAGGAGGAAATATGCCACAAATAGATCAACAATACAACTATAGAAGCTTCTCAACCCCAGAATTATCTCAATTAGAAAAAGAAATGAAAGAGTATGATTTTGTAAACTATCACAGCCTTATAATAGGAACATTATACAATTTTAGATTTGAAAGCATCAGGGGCAAATTTAAGACAGACAAAATTTTAAATATTTTTGTAAAAAGAATGAAAGAACAAATATCTGCCCTGCCAAAGAATTGCGAACTTAGAAAAGCCATGTCCAACAAACTTACTGGTTGCAAAGCTTTTACATTAACACATAAATGCGATAAGGCCAAAGCAATAAAAATTTTAAATCGCTTGGTAGAACTTGGACTTTTCGAATACTCAAATAATGGCTCTTGGATTTCAACTATTCCTAATAAAAAATTAAATAATGAAGCTAAAAGAATTATCAACGAGGTTGACAATCTTTACTTCTTAGATACAAATAATTTAAGAATCATGATCTATGATTGCGTTGAAGAAATAATATCATCTAAAAACGACTGCATGATTATTAGAAAACCCAAAGAAGATCCAAAAGTTGAAAAAATTTTAAATAATTTTGAAGAATTTTACGAAGGTCTAAAAGTAATAGATAAATACTTAAAACCCAAAAAGAAAAAACTTGACAACATAAAAGAAATTAGAGCATACACCGATCCTATTATAGAATATTTTGATAATATGGAAAATGTTGCGGACGACACAGAAAACACACCCCCTGAAGATGAAGCAAATTAATTAAATTTACCAACCAACAAAAAAAACACGATTTTAAAATCGTGTTTTTTAATCTCGATTAATTTCTATTACCTCTTCACCTGCAAGGCATTCATTCACAAGTTCATCTATATTTAAAAAACTTTCTTCTCTTTCCGCTTTTTCTATAGCTGGTCTTATAACAGGATTTTTTGGCAAAAATACAGTACAACAATCTTCATATGGCAATATAGAAGTGTCATAAGTTCCAATTCTCTTCGCAACAGCCATAATCTCTTCTTTATCCATAGCAATACAAGGCCGAAATACTGGAAGAGTTTTCACAACAGAGCCTGTAACCGTCATACTTTGCATTGTTTGACTTGCAACCTGCCCTAAACTTTCGCCAGTAACAATAGCTCCTAAAGCATTCTCCTCGCAAATTTTTTCTGCAACTCTCATCATTATTCTTCGCATGATAGTTATCATGTATTCGGGCACACAATTAACATGAATAGCTTCTTGCACTTTAGTAAAAGACACGCAATGTAATTTAATATTCCCCACATAGGGTGTTAATTCTTTGGCTAATGTTAAAACTTTTTCCTTAGCAAGCTCGCTTGTATAAGGATAACTATGAAAATGCAAGGCGTGCAATTCTAACCCTCGCTTAGCCATTAAATACCCAGCAACCGGGCTATCTATTCCACCTGATAAAAGCAATAAGGCTTGTCCAGCAGTTCCTAATGGCAAACCACCTTGGCAAGGTATTGTTTGAGTATAAATATAAGCTCTACCATTATTTCTTATATCAATATTTATCTCAATTTGAGGATTATATAAATCTACAACAGGATTTAAATTATTATTCCAAATAATAGTCCCTAAAATTTTAGCATATTCCATTGAAGAAATAGGAAACTTCTTATCAGCACGTTTAACAGAAACCTTATAAGACATCCCCTCAAGATTAATTTCATTGACCACTTCTTCAATTTCCTCACGATAAGAAAATACTTCTGTTGCAGGACTCAAACTGAAAAGCCCAAAAACTTGTCCAAGTTTCTCAATAAGCCTATTTTCAACCTCAATATCATAATTAGATACTATATAACGACCTAATGTCACATGAAAATCAAATTTCTCACCTTCCAACTGCTTTTTTATATTATTAATCAAAGCGTTTTCAAAAACCTTAATATTTTTCCCTTTCAAAAAGAGTTCACCAAATCGAAGCAATAAAACCCTTTTTCTCATTTTACCTTCTCCCTTATATCTTTGTAAGTAGCTAGAATAATTTGTCCAGCTTTTTCAGCATCTTCTAAATTCATATAGGCATTAAAGCTAATCCTAACACTTGACTTAACCTTATCTTTTACAAATCCTATATTTTCAAGTATACGATTACCCGCGTGTTTAGCAGAACAAGCAGAGCCAACACCTATAATCACTTCATTCTCAACTGCACGCATCAAAGTTTCTCCATTTACAGTTTGAAAACTCATACTAATAATATATGGACTCTGCGTTTCTATAAAACTTACCCCATTTTCATCTTCGAACACCTTTAAAAACCCAGTTTTAAGTTGTTGCACTTTGTTTAAATTGAATTCGACATCGATTTGTTCAATAGCATATTTCATAGCCATGATTGCAGGTAAATTTTCAGTTCCCGAACGCTTGCCTTGCTCTTGCCCACCGCCAAAAACTATTGCTTTGAGCGGTTCAATATTTTTAACATATAATACTCCTATACCTTTAGGCCCATGAAACTTATGTGCAGAAATTGAATAAAAATCTATATCATTTATAACACTTCTTTCAAGAGGAATTTTGCAAAAAGCCTGAACCCCATCCACATGAAAAAGTGAATTTTTAGCATACTTCTTTTTTAATTCAATAATCTTTGCCAAATTAGTTATTGCACCTGTTTCATTGCTAACATGCATACAAGAAATTAATCTAGTTCTATCATTCAAAACACTTTGTAATTTTTGATAATCAATTTCGCCATTCTTTTGCAAAGGAACAAAATGCACAACAGCACCTTGAGCTTGCAATTCCAAAGCAGTATTATATACACTTGGGTGTTCACCCATAGAAAATACATATTCCCATTTCCCATTTCTCTGACTTCCACGAATCGCAAGATTATTACTTTCAGTTGCACCACTAGTAAATATTATATCACCCTTTAACGCACCCAGTTTTTTCAAAACAACTTGACGCACCTCATCAATAAACTTAGCATTTTGAATAGCTTGCTTATAGCCTGCCGAAGGATTGTAAAAAAGGTTGCAGGCATATTCTTTGTATATGTCCGCACAACCTTCAAACATTTTAGTTGTAGCTGCATTATCTAAATATATCATATATCATCCGTTTCCCAAATCAATATATAGTATTATGCAATGCATAATAGCTACAAAAGATAGCCTAACCTCTTAATTTTGCACCAAGCTTACTTTCAACATCCGTAATAATAGAATTAAATACTCGCATAACCTCTTCTTCAAGCAAAGTTTTCGTTGAATCTTTGAATGTCAAAGAATATGCTATTGATTTTTTACCTGGCTCAACATCTTTATAAACATCAAATTCACGAATTGAGTCAAGTAGTTTTCCACCAGAACGTTTTATTTGTGTTTTTATCGTTTCACTTTGAGTATCATTGCCTACTACAAAAGCAACATCCTTAATCATTTCTGGATATTTGTTCGCTTCTTTGAATTTCAATGGTTTAATTTGCTTATTATAAAGTTTTGTCATAGAAAACTCTGCCACATAGATTTCATCCTTTTTTAAACTTGGATGAACCCTACCAATAACACCAACCTCTTCTCTATCAAGCAAAATTTTAGCACAAATTCCAGGATGTAAATCTGCTATTTCAGCTTTAACAAAAGAGTATCGATTTTTAAAGCCAAGATAATCAAATAAATTTTCTATTATTCCCTTCAAACAATAAAAATCAGCTTTTACATTCACGCCCTGCCATTCATTCATAAGATAACTACCCTTCATAAGAATTGCAACTTTACTATCTTCTACATAATTAACATCATAAGTTTTTGCAATTTCATAGAGCATTATATCTTTTATATTTCTTGCTTTATTATATTCATAAACATTAATAAGCGAAGGTAATAAGCTTGTTCTAACCACAGACTTATCTATAGTCATAGGATTTGGCAAGTTAATTTGAGTTTTATCTTCATACCTAAAAGTTTTTGCCATTTCAGGACTTGTTAACGTATAATTTTTTGTTTCATTCAAGCCTAAGCTACGTAGACGTTTAGAGATTTCTTTTCTTATCTTAACATCACCAATATATTGTCCTCTTCTAACAGGAACACGAGGAAGTGTTGACTTCAAATTATGATACCCATACAATCTACCAATTTCTTCAGCTATATCATTAACATTTTCATCGATATCAAGACGACGATTTGGAATAGTCACATTAAACACACTATTTTCTACCTCATAAGCAAATCCTAATCTATCTAGTTCAGTTTCAACATCACTATCAGTTAAAACCAAACCTAAAAGAGTATTAACTTCTTGAGTTTTGAAAGAAACTTTCTTTTCCTTTTTATCTAGTTTGTCAATTGCGATAGTACCTTTAAGCACTTTTGCATCAGCATATTTTTCAAGCAAATAACAAGCTCTTTCAATCGCTTCAAGGGTATACTCATAATTCAAACCCTTTCCATATCGAATAGATGCTTCACTTCTAAGGTCAAGATTAGAGGCAGTATAACGAATACTAACGGCGTCAAAAATTGCACTTTCAATCAAGATATTTTTAGTATTTGCGTCAACTTCAGTGTTCTCACCTCCCATTACACCAGCTATGCAAATAGGTTTAACTCCGTCAGTTATCACTATATCACTTGATTTTAAAACTCTCTTATTACTATCTAAGGTGATAATCTCTTCACCTTCTTTAGCATCACGAACTAAGATACGCCCGCCAACCTTATCTTTATCAAAGAAATGAAGTGGTTGTCCATACTCAAGCATAACATAATTTGATATATCAACTACATTATTGATTGGACGCATCCCAGCGGAAATAAGACGCTTTTTGATAAACTCTGGGCTTTCCTTTATAACAACATCCTTAACCATTTTCGCTGTATAAAAAGGACATTTTTTTGTTTCCACTTTGATGGACATATTATCTTTTACATCCTCATTAATTTCACCATGTTTAGACTGTGGCAAAACAACCTTTCTATTTAAAATTGAAGCAATCTCATAGGCAAAGCCAATATGATAATAACAATCATTATTACGGTGTTTATGAATATCAACTTCATATAATGTATCATCTGTCCCAAGATAAATATTTGCGTCCGTACCTGCTGGCAAATCTGTATCTATTTCAGCAATACCTTTAGCATAAGTTTCCTCAGTTTTCTTTTCAAGACCAAGCTCATACAATGCACAAATCATACCATTTGACTCTTGTCCACGAATTCGACCTGCCTTAATCTCAAAATCTCCTGGCAACACACACCCTGGCAGAGCCACCAAAACTTTAAGCCCCTTTCTTACATTAGGCGCACCACAAACAATTTGTGTTGTTTTTTCACCAACATCCACCTGACAAACATGCAAATGGTCGCTATCTGGGTGATCAACACATTCTTTAACATAACCAATCACAAGATGATCAATGCGGTTTGGAATAACTTTTTCAATTTTTACGCCTGCTTTAGTTATTTTGACAGCAAGTTCTTGAAGATCTTGATCTTCAATATCTATATAATCTTTAACCCAATTTAAACTTATCATGATTAACCCTCCTTTCTATCAAATACAACACTTTCACGAAGGTCTGTTTGATAGAATTTTCGTATATCACTTATTCCGTATTTTAGCATAGCAAGCCTTTCTGCACCAAAGCCAAAGGCAAAGCCGTTCCAAACTTTAGGATCGTAGCCACAATTTCTCAAAACATTTGGATGAACCATGCCTGCACCACTAACAGTTATCCAACCGCTGTTTTTGCAAAGAGAGCAACCCTTTCCTTTACAAACAAAACATGAGATATCTGTTTCAACAGAAGGCTCTGTGAATTGATAATAACTTGGCCTAAACCTTGTTTGAACATCCTCGCCAAAAAGTTTTTTAGCAATCTCATCAAAAGTTCCCTTTAGGTCTGCAAGAGAAATATTTTTATCTATTAGCAAACCTTCAATTTGCATAAATTGATGACTATGAGTTGCATCGTCAGCATCACGGCGGTAAGTTTTTCCAGGACAAATCATACGAATAGGCTTATCTCCGCCTGCAGCAAGCATTGTTCTTGCTTGAACTGGAGATGTTTGACTGCGAAGTAAAATTCTTTCGTCTTCAATATAAAAAGTATCTTGTGCATCTCGTGCAGGATGTCCCTTAGGAATATTTAAAAGTTCAAAGTTAAATCTATCCTCTTCAATCTCTGGTCCATCAACAACATCATAGCCCATAGACATAAACACCTCTTCAACTTCTTCAATAATATGTTCCAAAATGTTAGGTGCTCCATGCGGAATTTTAAGGGCTGGAAGTGAAATATCAATTTGTTCGCTCTTCAATTTTTCTTGTAATTTTGCATTAATAAACCCTTCTTCCTTTACCTTTAATGCACCTTCAATAGCATCGCGAACTTCATTTACTAAAGCACCAACCACAGGTCTTTCCTCAGCAGGAACATCTCTCATACCACGTAAAATAGCAGTAAGTTTTCCATTCTTACTTAAAAGTTCAACACGAAGTTCGTTCAAAGTTTTTTCATCAACCGCCTTTTCAATTGCTGACAACCCATAAATTTTAATTTGCTCTAATTCTTGTTTCATTTCTCCTCCAAACTAAAAAAGCCCTTTCTCCTTATTGTTAGGACGAAAGGACAATTCGTGGTACCACCTAAATTCAGTTGATTTTATCAACCCTCATTACTTCATTAACGCAGAGTCACGGTGAAAACTATTTAACCAAAGTTTTTAATATAAAAATCCAACCTTCAGTTGTTCATAATCACGGCTAAAAAGTGAATTCACATTTTTTATTGTTATTCCCTTTCAGCCATGGGGAACTCTCTGCAAACACCTCAAAAATGCTACTAGTCTTTTATCTTCGCCTTTATATGAATTAATATTAACAAAATAACCAACTTCAAGTCAAGTAATTTGCCGAATTTTAAAATATTTTTCATATCTTTTTTAATAAACACTTGCCTATATTTTTATTTTATTTTACAATAAAACCATGAAAATGCAGAAATTTATCATTGACAGAGATTGTAAAAGCATTTATATCTTTCTAAAACAACATGGTTTTTCAGAAAATTATATCAAAAACCTTCGCAAAGTCGAAGGCTTTTTGCGTGTAAATAATGAAACAGTTTTTATTAATCATGCCTTAAAAACTGGTGACAAATTAGAAATTAACGCAAACCCAAACACTAAATCTAGTATTATGCGTTGCATAATACCTTTAGATATTGTATTTGAAGATGAATTTTACTTAATCGTCAACAAACCTTCTGGTCTTGCAACAATGCCAACACGGTCACACTACACCAAAAATCTTGCAGGTGCGATTTGCAACTATATGGACAAAAAAGACCCTAATTTTGTACTTCGTATTATCAATCGTCTTGATAAAGACACCGCTGGACTTATTATTGTCGCAAAAGACAGTGTTGCACAAAAAGAGCTTAAAACTATTGAAAAATTTTACCACGCTTTATGTGTAGGCAAAATTGAAAGGGCAATTACAATCGACAAACCAATTGCTACACTTATAAATCAATATGGATACAATGAAAACAAACGAGTTATTTCAAATGATGGACAAGAAGCTACAACTTTTGTGAATCCTATTAAATATTATAAAGAAAAAAATATGACCTTAATCTCATGCAACCTTATACATGGCAGAACACATCAAATACGAGTTCATCTTTCAAGCATAAACCACCCACTAATTGGCGATAAACTTTATGGCAATGAAACTTATTTTATTTCAGGCCTACAAAAACAATATTCAACATTCCTTAACCACACAGCCCTTGTATGCAAGTCTATTTCATTTACCCACCCTTTTACTAATAATTTGATTAAGTTAGAGATTGATTATCCCGAAGATATCAAAAATTTAATAAATTAAAAAACTCACTAGTTTAGTGAGTTTTATTCTTTATCTTTTTCTTCTTTCTTGATTTGCTTTAAATCAGCAATAGTGTTTGTAACAATGCCAACAATGCCACATGTCAAACCACCTGCAAAAACAATAAGCCAACCTGGATGCCAAAAATTCAGCGTAATGCCTAATATCACATAAACCAAAGAGCATAAAATCATAATTGTTCCACATATTGCACCTGAAATGACTTGTACAAAAGTTTTCTTTTCATTTTCTTTAGTCATAATATCCTCTGATTAATAATATTATCTCATATTCAATAGTTTTTGTCAAATAATATATCTATAAAAAATTTTATATTTAGTAGAAAATATTACGAAATTTACTTGACATCAAACAAATTCTTATATATAATATCAAAGTACGCTTTAAAAAGCGTGCTCATATTTCCTATGCGGGCGTGGCGGAATGGCAGACGCGCACGTTTAAGGGGCGTGTTCCTAATCAGAGTGTGGGTTCAACCCCCACCGCCCGCACCATTATCGAAAAACTAGGCTTTATCGCCTTGTTTTTTTATTTAAAAAACTACGGCCTGACGCCAGTTTTTCTCATCTTGCGACCAAAGCACATTCGTTAGCAATTTGTTGCAACTCAACAAAGAGATATTAATAAGATTGTATTTTATACAATCTCTTCTTTTTAATTTTAATCTTACTTTTTAGGTGGGCACAGCCCACCACGAAATTAAATTATGATTCCAACTTGGTTTTGGCTAAAAACTTGTCCCTGGCATTTTTTTACGCATCATCACGCCCGTACCAAATTAAAAAGTGGCATTTTGCCACTTTTTTAGTCTTGTTGCATAAATTCAGTATATCCTTTCTCAAATTGAGTTTTAGAATCAGGATCAAGTTTAAACAAAAGCCCAAAAAGTTGACCAACATGCAACTTTTCTTCTTCCATGATGTCTTGAATGGTTCGTTTAGCATCGGGATCATCTGTTGCATCTAAATGATTTTGATACATTACTATTGCTTCAAGTTCACCTATAATATCAAGCCTTGTATTTTGAGCTGTTAATGTGGTGTTTGTTTTATTTGAAACATTCAAAGATGAAAAAACACTTTTCATAAATACCTCCTTGTTTTATATATGCTAAAATCAAAAACAAGTGTTCTTTAAACAAAAATCTAGATATTAAGGATTTATAAAAAGCATATTCTACTAGTCTATTTTTGTTATATAAAAATAACATACTAGCCAATATTTTAGACTAGTATGCATACTTATTTATAAAATTTAATTAAATAACCTCTTTTTTCTTTTCTGGAAGCTCAAGTTTAATTATGTCAGGTTCAGCATCTTCTGTTTCTATAAATTTATCAGTGACAACAATCTTAGAAATATCTTTATGGCTTGGGGCTTCGTACATAAGTTTATTCATTTTCTTTTCAAGAATTGTTCTAAGCCCTCTAGCACCAGTTTTCAAATCCATTGCTTTTTTAGCAACCGCCTCAATAGCATCATTTGAAAATTCTAAGTTAATTCCATCAATTTCAAACATAAGTTTATATTGTTTTACTATTGAGTTTTTAGGCTCTGTTAAAATTCGAGTTAACGCCTTTCTATCTAAATCATCAAGACCAACTTGCACTGGTAAACGGCCTACAAATTCAGGAATAAGACCAAATTTTATCATATCATTTGGTTGAAGATCTTTCACAAAATTTACTTCACTCTTTTCTTGTTCTGTTTTTATTGGAGCATTAAAGCCAAGAGTCGTATCATTCTTTCTAGATTCAATAATCTTATCTAAACCTACAAAGGCACCACCGCAAATAAACAAAATGTTTGTAGTATCAATTTGCAACATTTCTTGATGAGGATGTTTTCTTCCACCTTGAGGTGGAACACTTGCAATTGTACTTTCCATAATTTTTAAAAGAGCTTGTTGGACGCCCTCTCCAGCAACATCACGAGTTATTGAAACATTTTGTGTTTTCTTAGCAATTTTATCTATTTCATCTATATAAATAATTCCGCGTTGAGCCTTTGCAATATCGTAATCAGCATTTTGTATAAGCTTTAATAAAATGTTTTCAACATCATCACCTACATAACCAGCTTCGGTTAACGTTGTCGCATCAGCAGAGGCAAAAGGAACTTTCAATATCTTTGCGAGTGTTTTAGCAAGCAAAGTTTTTCCTGATCCCGTTGGTCCAACCATTAAAATATTACTTTTTTCTAACTCAACTTCATCTTTTTTATTTTTAACTGTATAATTATAATTTATGCGTTTATAGTGATTATAAACTGCAACTGCTAAAACGCGTTTTGCCTCATCTTGACCAATGATATATTCATCAAGTTTGCCTTTTATAGTTTCTGGTGTTGGTAATTCGATAGCCTCAAACTCACTTGATTGTTTATTCTCCTCATGCATAATATCTCTACATATAGCAACACACTCATCACAAATAAAAGCTTCTCCACCAGGACTTGCAATCAATTTTTTTGCATCTTTTTGTTTTTTTCCACAAAACGAACAGCTATAACTTTCTTCATCTTTCATTATTAAACCTCCAGCCTTATATAAAGATAGGGAGAAAAACCTCCCTTTATAATATATCACTATTTACTATTTTTATCAGTCATTTTTCTTGTCACAAAAATATCGTCAATAATTCCGTATTCTTTTGCTTCCTCTGCAGACATAAAATTATCTCTATCAGTATCTTTTTCAATAATTTCAAGTGGCTTGCCTGTATTTTCACTAAGAATTTTATTTAATCTTTCCTTAGTTTTCAAAAGGTGCATAGTCCTAATTTGAACATCAGTTGCCTGCCCTTGAGCTCCACCAAGAGGTTGATGAATCATAATTTCACTATTAGGAAGAGCAAAGCGTTTGCCTTTAGTTCCGCCAGCAAGTAGAAAAGCCCCCATTGAAGCCGCCATACCTACACAGATTGTTGAAACATCACATTTGATATATTTCATTGTGTCGTATATAGCAAACCCAGCGGTCACACTTCCACCAGGACTATTAATATAAAGGAAAATATCTTTATCAGGATTTTTACCTTCAAGATACAATAGTTGCGCAACAATCAAATTGGCAGAATTATCATCAACTTCTCCATTTAAAAATATAATTCTATCTTCAAGAAGTCTTGAATAAATATCATATGACCTTTCACTATTGCCAGTTTGGTCAACAACCATAGGAATTAACATAGATTTCTCCTTTTTGCCTTTTATATTATAAACTAAATTAAAATAAGAAAATTGTCTAATCTTAAAATAAGATTATTTATTTTGGTCTTTTATGAAAGAAATAATTTTTTCCATCATTGCTTGATTTTGGAAATATAAATAATCTTGTTGAGAAAGGCTCTTTTTCATGTCCTCAACTTTCATACCATATTGCTCTGCATAAGCTTTGATTTTATCTTCCATATCTGCATTTGAAACAGATATTTTATGTGCAGAAATAATCTTTTGAAGAACAAGACGAGTTCTAATATTTTTCTTAGCATCATCTTCTCTTTCCTTTTTAAATTCATCTAAAGTTGTGCCAAGATAGTCAAGATAATCATCAAGCTTCATGCCTTGATGAGCTAAACGATGTTCAAATTCATGAATCATTTCATGAACTTCTTTTTCAACCATAGACTCAGGAATTTCCACCTTGCTTCTCTCTGAAACTTCTTCTAAAAGAGCAGCCTCATAATCAAGTTGAGCCTTCTTTTTACCCTCTTCCTTTAACTTCTCTGTCAAATCTTTTTTATATTCTTCAAGAGTTTCAAATTCTGTTACATCAGAAATAAACTTATCATTAACTTCTGGAAGTTCCTTCTTCTCAACTTTTTTAAGAACAACTTCAAATACAGCAGGTTTACCCTTCAAATTTTCTGCATGGTAGTTTTGTGGGAATGTAACATTTACATCTTTCTTCTCGCCAACTTTCATGCCAATAACTTGCTCTTCAAAACCATCAATAAATGTGTGAGAGCCAAGTTCCAGCTTATAATCACTTGCAGTTCCGCCATCAAACTTAACCCCATCAACAGAACCTGAAAAATCAATAGTTGCAAAATCACCATTTTCAGCAACTTTATCAGTTTCTACAAAACGAGCATGAGAATTTTTTAAACCTTCAATCGCGTCATTAATTTGCTTATCTTCAACTTTTGGCTCAACAAATTTAGCCTTCAAGCCAGAAAGAGATCCAAGTTCAACCTCTGGAATAAGATCAAAAGTGAGAGTTGCCTCGATTCCTTTATCTAATGTGAAAGAGTTTGTTTCTACATTTGGATAACCAGCTGGTCTAACCTCTAAATTTTTCTCTAAGAAAGTTGAATATTCTTTAGAAATCACCTCTTCAAAAGCGTCATCAAAGAAAACAGTGTCGCCATAAGTTTGTTCAATAACTCTTCTTGGAGCTTTACCAGGTCTGAAACCTTGAACCTTAAATTTCCCTTTGTTTTTCTCGTAAGCATTTTGAATAGCTTTTTCAAATTCCTCGGCAGAGACTTTAACTTTCAAAACACCTTGTTTGTTTTTAACTTCGTAAGTATACATAATTTTCTCCTTTTTCCATGAAATTATAGCACATTTTTATCAATAAAACAACTAAAAATCACGCTTTAAAAACAAAAGCGAGATTTTTCGACAAACTTTTAGTTATTTAGACATATTTTTAAAAGAAAACAAAAAATAATGCGATAAAAAAACCTATTGCAAAGCAGATTTTAATCCAACAAATAAATTTTTCTTTTATTAAAGTGCGTTTAAATTTCTTATAAAATATTTTATCACTTTTTTGTATTAAATCAAGGGTTAATGCCGAAGAATTAATTAAAACAGCACAATATATTTTATATCTCTCATCCAAGTTTTCGCGTTTATATTTATAAAAATAATCTACAATCCAAATTATAGCCCACATCAAGCATAACGCACAACCAAAAGCCAAGGCGAAATAAGAAAATCCCGTCCAAACAGAATATAAACAAGCAAACAAAATTGCAAGCCCCAATAAAATTCCACTAGAAATATATTTTATCATACTTAGCCCCAAAATTAAATCGCATGGACTAATCCTATCACATACAATACAACTATAACGACAACAAAAACAACATAGCAAATTAACCATGCAATATGTTTTTGTCGTTTAACAAATAAAAATGCAAGAACTATTGAAAGACTGTATGCAATTCCGTCCCCAACTGTTTTAAATGAAATATAAATCACATTATTTCCTTGAAAACATATTGCAAATATCAGCGAAATTGCAATACAGGCTACACCAAAAAAGGCAACACATTCAAGCACTTTATTTAACCTTGAATTATCGTTATTGTTAGACATTTTTCCTCCAACAATTTTTATTTACAAATATGAACAGCAAGATCAACAGTTTTATTTGAATAACCCCATTCATTATCATACCATGCCACAAGTTTAACAAAAGTTGGGCTTATCATGATACCAGAGTTAACATCAAAAACACAGGTTTGACTTTCACCAATAAAATCACTTGAAACCACAGCATCTTCAGTCCAACCTAAAATACCAGCCATTTCAGCCTTTGAAGCCTTTTTAATAGCTTTCACAATATTCTCATAAGTTGTAGGTTTCTTAAGCCTACAAGTAAGATCAACAACTGATACATCAAGGGTTGGCACACGAAAACTCATTCCTGTCAATTTGCCTTTAAGCTCAGGAATAACCTCCCCAACTGCCTTAGCCGCACCAGTCGAAGATGGAATAATATTATAAGAAGCAGCTCGTCCACCACGCCAATCTTTTTTGCTAGCACCATCAACAGTAAGTTGAGTTGCAGTTGTAGAATGCACAGTTGTCATAAGTCCTTCCTCTATTCCAAAAGCATCATTAATAACTTTTGCCAAAGGCGCAAGACAGTTTGTTGTGCATGATGCATTTGAAATAACACTCATATCACTTTTATATTCGTTCTCATTAACCCCCATAACAAACATAGGCATATTTTTGCCAGGCGCAGAAACAATTACTTTTTTAGCCCCTGCTTTAAGATGTAAAGAGGCTCCCTCAAAACTTGTAAACTTGCCAGTAGCCTCAATAACAACATCTACAGCAAGTCGCTTCCAAGCGATATTTTCAGGCTCTTTTTCTGCAAAGAACTCAACTTTTTTGCCATTAACTACAAGCATGTTATCTTTTACGCTAACCTTGCCATCAAATTTACCATGAATAGAATCATGTTCCAACATATATTTAGCATAATCAATATCTAAGAAAGGGTCATTCACACCCACAACCTCAACATCATTACGCTTAGAGCAAACTCTCATAACAAGCCTACCAATTCTTCCAAATCCGTTAATTCCAATTCTAACTTTTTTCATAAAATCTCCTTTTATTTCTCTTGAGCATCCTCAAAATATCTCTTTCCCACCCTATTATTAAAATAAAGTGTACAAAGCATAAGCAAACTTCCAACAACTCCAAGTAAGCAACAACAAAACAATAGCATACCAACAACAAAACCAACAGGTGCAAAAATAGCAACAATAATAGTAACAATTACAGGGACAATAAAACTTAAGATTGAAAAGATTGTAAGTTTTATATTTGAACTTTTGTTTCCTTCAATTTCAACAGGTTCTTTTTCAGACTCTACTTTCTTATGTTCCACACCTCGCCACCTATCCACTCTTGTAGCATAGGAAAGGCTGTTTACATTAGCTAAAACTTCCCCCATATCTTCATCAAATCCAATTAATGAAATATCTCCATCAAAGAAATTCACTCCAAACAGAAATTTAACAATGCTACTGATAAGATTTTTAAAAAAATCTTTTATTCCGCTTTTTCTTTTACCTTGAAAATAAGTGATTTGAGCATCACTAGCAACAATATTATCAAACTCCTTTTTTGTAAAAGGACGGCGACAAATAACAACCCTTCCATTAGAAAGATAAGTTTTTAAAGAATTTATAATTTCTTCTTTTTGGCTTTGATTTCTATAAACCTTCAATACAACTGAACTAGGTAAGTTTAACTTGCTTTCAAGTTCTTCTCTAACCCCAACAATAATTCTAACATCATCACGAAGAGATAATGCTTGTAAAGTGTTGGAATATTCCTCTGGTTTATCTATTATTGGCACAACAATATTTATCATTTGCCCTCCTATAATTTTTTTATTCTTCTAGCATGTCGTCCACCTGCAAAATCTGTAGTCAAAAATACTTTAACAATTTTGATTGCTTTTCTTGGCTTAACTCTTCGGCCAGCCAAAACTAAAACATTAGCATCATTATGTTCCCTTGCAAGAGTTGCTGCTTGTACTGAATCACAAAGGGCTGCACGAATTTTAGGATTTCGGTTTGCAGCTATGCTCATACCAATTCCAAAACCGCAAATAAAAATTCCAACATTGCGGCTATCTTCAAGAACCTTTGCACAACCTGCCTTAGCAAAATCTGGATAATCGCAACCTTCACGGCTATAACAACCAACATCTATAGTAATAATGTTTTCCTTATTAAAAAATTTTTTCAATTCTTCTTTTAATAAATAACCAGCATGGTCACTTGCAAGTATAATCATAACTCAACCTCTCCATTTAATAATTTTTTCTATCAAAATTTCAACACCCTTCTCAAGTTGTTCGCATGTTGTTAAATATGTTTGCAAATCTTGTCCATAAGGATCAACGATTTCCTGACCAATCAAATCTTTGAAAGACAAGACTTGTGTTGACTTGATTAATGCCTTTTGTTGTTCTGTCATAACAACATAAATAGTTTTCACATCAATTTTACCAAGTTTAACCGACTTTCTGTTTGAAGCTAACGCTCCCTTAATTTTAAGTGCTTGCTTAGCATTTTCTGCAATGTTATCACCTTTAGCGTTCAAGCCTTTAGAAGTAACAGATATGTCTTTAACCTTAAGTTTTTTCAAATTTCTTTTCATTAGCCGTTCGGCCATAATTGATCTGCAGGTATTGCCCGCGCAGACAAAACAAATTTTAATCATCCTTTGCGTCCTTTATTTTTTAGATTTCTTAGGTCCTTTTAAATCTATTTTTTGGCTTTGATATAATTTATCTAAATTATATTTTTCACGCTTAACAGGAATGAATGTATGAAGCAAAATTCCATTGAAAGAAAATATAATCCACTCTCCCTTGTTATAACCTTCTGGAAATTCTTCTATTCCCAACTTTTTCATAAAATTTTCAGCAAAAAGTTTATTTTCGATACAATTTGGAAAATTCGCAAGAACAACAAAATCCTCATCTATTTTTTGTTGCCTAGCATCAAAAACCGCCAAGTCTTTTGCTTTGTTGCTTTCAAGATAATCAAGCAATATTTCAATACTCTCTTCCATAGAGCCACTCCTTATGTTACATATGATATAATAATTAAAAATTAAAGTCAAATTTTTTTGATTAGTTTGAAAAAATAAGTCAATAATTTTGTTATGAAATATGTCAGTTTAATATTGCAAAGTTTGCTAAGAGCAATTTTAATTTTTTCTTTAACCTTTATTTGGGTTAGATATTTTATTCACGCATTGTGGCTTTCGATACTTTTAAGTTGCTTAATTACAATGGTATTAGATATCTTTATTAGATTTATAACCAAACGAAGAAATAATAAAAGCAATATGAAAATAAAAGAAAAAGAAGAAGCAGAAAATATGTTTTTATCACTTGCCACTTCTTCAAACTATATGACATTTTTTTTAAACCTTTCAAAGAAAGAAAATCCAAATGCAACAAAAAAGAAAAATTATATCATCCTAGAAAATCCTGAAAATAAAACTTTATTTTACCCATTTATGTCAGCCAATGAATTAAGCAAGGATGACATAGCTAAAATAATCATACTAGCGAACAAAGAAAAGGCTGGGAAAATAGTTATAACATGCGGCGAAATAAATAAAGAGGCATTTTCTTTTTCAAAAAGTTTAAACATCCCTATAATCTTGCTAGACAAATTTTCGACATATAATGACCTTTATAAATATTATGATATTTTCCCTAAAATCACCCTAACATATCAAAAAAGTAAAAAACTAGCTTTTAAAGAAATGTTGGCATATTCATTTAATAAATCGCGTACAAAAGGATATTTTTTATCAGCAATTGTTCTCTTAATTTCCACCTTTTTTATACGAATGAATATCTACTACACAATAATGGCATCCCTGCTTTTAATATTCGCACTAATATCTTTCTTTAATCCATATTTCAATATCAAAACAAGCAAAATTCCCCTTCGTTAAAATAATTATAAGTATTGACATAAAGCAGTTTTTATGTTAAACTCTTGCCATGAAGGAGTTTAATATGAAATACTTAAATGAATATTCAGAAGATTATCTTGCTTTAGCAAAACAAATTGACGATGAAACAAATCAAAGAATTGATGAAACTTTAAAAGAAATTTTTCAAAAAACAGGAATTCAAAATGAAAATACTCTTCGAACCCTAGCGTTACCTGTCACAAAAGTTAAACTTGAAGGGCTTGAAGTAGAAGCAACATTAAAACAGAAAGATTTAAAATTTCACAAAAAGTTAAATTTAGGTCATACTCTTAAAATGGCTGCCAGCACTTTTCTCGCCGGAATGTCAGGAATTGCAGTGCCTTTTATAATACAAGATTTTATTGATGGTAATATAAAATCAGGTATATTAAAAAGTGTATTGGCTTTAGGAAGTCTTGCATTTTCATTCTCTCATAGACAAGACTATAAAAAAGAAGAAGCTTTCGCAAATGCAAACTTAAAGTGTCTTATTGAAGTTGAACACAATCTATCTGAACTTGAGAATAAAAAACTCGACCTTAAAGAAGAAATCAGTATGCTTGAGCATAATTAATTATTTAATAAAAAAGAAGCAAAATTTTGCTTCTTTTTTATTAATTCATATTAAAATAAATCTTTCCAATTTGATTGCTAAATCAATTCAATATGTTTAAAGCCCTTTTTAGTTGAAACTTTATAAACTATAACCATACTCCCAATCACTTGAACAGGATCACATCCTACTTTTTGACAAAGCATATCACAAATTTCTCTCGCACGTTGAGGACAAGTTGGAAGCACTTTAATTTTTATAAGTTCCCTAGCTTCCAAAAGTGAATTTATTGCATCAAAAGAATTGTCAGTTAATCCTTCTTTACCAATTTGCATAACAGGATCAAGTGCATTGCCAAGCCCTCTTAAATGCGCTCTTTGTTTTGTTGTAATCATAACCATCTCCTTTTTAATTTTACTTTTCTTTAAAAAGAAAGCAAAAGACACTTAACAAATTTCTTTATAACGGAAATAAAGTGTCTATTTTTATTTATTTTATTCTTAAATAGCAATGAATTTGCACAATATACAACTATTATGCATGCATACTAGTCACAATATGTTGTGTTTTATTCCATATATTCAAACACTATATCTTTTATTTTAACAGTATCGCCATTTTTAAGACCTCGCTCTTTTAACATATCAATTATTCCCATATCATTTAATCTTGACTGAAAATATGCAAAAGATAATGTATCATCAAGAACAACACCGCGAACAAAATTATCAATTTTGCCACCCTCTACCACAAAAGTACCATCATCTTCGCGAGTGATTTCAATCGTATTTTTTTGACGCCTATCAAAATCAAACTCTTCAACTTCAATTGGAGGCTTTTTAGGAATTTTTGACAATTTTTCAAGTGTAAGTTTCTTAAGCTCTTCAATCCCCTTATATGTTGCACCAGAAATTTCAATATGTTCTAACCCCACCTCTCTTTCAAAGCGAGATATCTTAGCCTTTAATTCATCATCTCCTAAAAGATCTGTTTTTGAAAAAACTACCACTTGAGGAGTTTTAGCAAGCTCCGCACTATAATGTGAAAGTTCTTTGTTAATTTTATGATAATCATCAATAAAATCACGCCCCTCACTCTCAGATATATCCAAAAGATGTAAAATCAAACGAACGCGTTCAACATGTTTCAAAAAATAATGACCTAATCCTTGCCCCTTACTAGCACCTTCAATAAGTCCAGGAATATCTGCCACAACAAAGGTTTGCCCCTTAACCTCACATACTCCAAGATTTGGATAAAGAGTTGTAAAGTGATAATTTGCAATCTTTGGATTTGCATTTGATATACAAGAAAGTAGAGTTGATTTCCCCACATTCGGAAAGCCCACTAGTCCAACATCAGCGATTGTTTTAAGTTCAAGATAAACTTCTTTTTGTTTAACCTTTTCACCAGTTTGCGAAAAAGCTGGAGCCTGTTTAATAGAAGATTTATAATAAGCGTTTCCATGACCACCTTCTCCGCCACGAAGAGCCACAAACTCCATCCCATCTTCAAAGAGATCTGCAATTATTTTATCTGTCTCAGCGTCAATAATAACAGTCCCGCAAGGCACTTCAATTCGCACATCCTTACCATTTGCTCCTGTCATATTTTTCTTATCGCCATTACCACCATTTTCTGCAACAAATTTCTTTTTAAAAGAGAAAGTATAAAGCGTATTCATATTTTTAGTAGCAACAAAAACAACATTACCACCCCTGCCACCATCTCCACCGTCAGGGCCCCCATTCATAACAAGTTTTGTACGCAAAAATGAGATAGCACCATTGCCACCATCTCCCGCTTTAATCATCAATTTAACTCTATCAAGAAACATATAAATCCTTTTTTCTCTTCTTTTCTTCTTAAGAAAAGAAGCAAAAGAAATCTTTTAATATTTTTTGCTTACACAAGAATTATTAAACAAGTTTTTCTTTACTAAAGAAATGAAACTCAACGCTTTTTGTTTTTTGCTATAAAAAATGAAAAGCGTTAAATTTTCTTTTGTTGCTTTTCTTTAAAAGAAAAGCAAATAGAAGTAAATGGGCAATCTTTACAATCTGGATTTTGAGATTTGCATTTGTACCGTCCAAAGTGAACCATTTGAAGGTGCAACTCGCTCCAATACTTTTGCGGAAAGACTTTACGCAAAACTTCCTCGCACTTGTTTGGATCGTCAGTTTTAACAAGGCCTAATCTATTTGAAACTCGAAGAACATGAGTGTCAACTGCAATCGCGTCACCGCCAAAAGCCTCAGCCGTCACAACATTAGCTGTTTTTCTACCAACCCCAGCAAGAGAACATAAACCTTCAAAATCCTCTGGAACTTTTCCATTATGTTTTTCAACAATATCTTTTGAACAAGCAATAATATTCTTTGCCTTGTTATGATAAAATCCACATGAATGAATTAAATCTTCAATCACCTCTTGACTTGCCTTTGCCATAGCCTCTGGCGTTCCATAATCTTTAAATAGTTCTTTCGTAACAATATTAACACGCTTATCTGTGCATTGAGCAGACAATATAACCGCAATCAAAAGTTGATAAGGCGAATTATACTCCAATTCACACTTTGGAGAAGGAAAAAGATTATCTAAATTTTTCTTAATTTCTTCGACTTGCACAATTCACCTCCTCTTTTGTTTGCATACTAGTAAAAATATCAGTATTTTAGGACTAGTTTATTATATTTTTATAACTAACGCATAATAGGGAACAACACTACATCACGAACTGATTGCTGATTGTAAATAAGCATTAAAAGTCTATCAAGTCCACAACCTAAACCTGAAATTGGTGGCATACCATGCTCCATCGCGAGCATAAAGCTTTCGTCTAGATCCATAGTTTCGTCATCACCTTGTTTCTTAGCTTCAAGCTGTTTTTCAAAAGCTTCGCGTTGTTGGATTGGATTTACAAGCTCGCTATAAGCTTTGCAAAGCTCAGTCCCCATAACTACAACTTGGAATACATCAATAATACGCTCATCGTCATCATTTCTTCTTGCAAGAGGAATAAGTGCAGCAGGATAATTGTAAAGTATAGTTGGTTGAACAATATTCTCGCGAATTTTCTTTTTATAAACAAAGTCAACTATTTGACTAATAGACTTATAGTCTTCTAATTCTCCTATTTTAAACAAGCCTTTAGCAACAATTTTATTTTTGAATTCTATTGGATCAGTTTCAGCCAAGAAATCAAATCCAAATATCTCTCGCATAGTTTCTACATAATTTATTCTATCAAGATTTTCTTTGCCAAAATCTAAAACCACACCATCTTTTTCGATTGTTGCTTTACCTGTAAGTTCTAACAAGAGATTTTTAATAAATCCTTGGAAAAATTTTATATTATCTTCAAAATCCCAATAAGAAGCGTACCATTCAACTTGAGTAAACTCTTGCAAATGTTGAGGATCCATACCCTCATTACGGAAACACTTTGCAACTTCAAAAACACGATCAAATCCGCCTGCAATACATTGCTTTAAATATGTTTCTGGAGCAATACGAAGATTCATATCTACATCTAATGCATTATGATGAGTGAAGAAGGGTTTTGCACTTGCCCCACAAACTGCACTTTGCAAAATTGGAGTTTCAACTTCCATAAAACCATTCTCACCAAGATATTTACGAATGAAAGCCAAAAGTTTGCTACGCCCTACAAAAACAGCCCTAGCCTCTTCATTTGTAATAAGGTCAAGATAGCGTTGACGATATTTTGTTTCGGTGTCGACAAGACCGTGGAACTTTTCTGGAAGTGGACGAAGTGTTTTTGAAAGAAGTGTTACCTTTTCTGCCTTAACAGTAACTTCGCCGGTTTGTGTGAGATAAACTTCACCTTCAACGCCTACAAAGTCAGCAATATCAACCATCTTTTTGTAGAAGTCATAAGCCTCTTCATCAAGCTCATTGCGCCCAACAGAAATTTGAATTTTTGCGTTTATATCACGGATGTGCATAAATCCAAATTTACCCATAACGCGTTTAAAAATAACGCGACCTGCAATTTTAACACGCTCGCCAACTTTTTCTCTAGCCTCTTCAATTGTGCAAGTTCTATCAAACTTTGCCTTGTAAGGGATTTCTCCCATTTCTTTTAAAGAATCAATCTTTGCTCTTCTAACATCAACTTCGTTAGTTAAAATTTGTTCAGCCATAAATAAAAAACTCCTTTTATGAAAGGTTATCATAAAAGGAGTTTTTTGTCAATCTATTTGTTTGTTTTTACTTAGTTTTTTTAGCCTTTTTCTCTGCTTTTACCTTTTCTTTTTCGGCTTTTTTATCTTCCTTGCTTGGTTTTGCAGGCTTTTTATTTTCTTGTGTTTTTGGAACTAAACGCTTAAGGTCAATTCTACCCTTTTCATCAATCTTGATTACTTCTACTTCAACACTATCGCCAAGTTTAACAACATCTTCAACTTTTTCAACGCGTGTATTTGAAAGTTTTGAAATGTGGATCATACCTTCTCTGCCATTACCAAGATCTACAAAAGCACCAAAGTTCATAATTCTAACAACTTTACCATCATAAACATCTCCAACTTCTGGAACTTCAACAATACCTAAGATGATTTTCTTAGCTTTTTCACACATTGCCATATCTTGACCTGCAATAAATACTCTGCCATCATCTTCAATGTCAATCTTAACACCAGTTTGGTCTATGATTGAATTAATGGTTTTCCCACCAGAGCCAATAACATCTTTGATAAAATCAGGATTAATTTGCATAGTAAGAATTTTTGGAGCATATTTAGAAAGCTCTTTTTTAGGTGCTGGAATTTGTTCAAGAAGTTTTTTCATGATAAACATTCTTCCTTCGCGTGCTTGATTTAAAGCAGTTGTAAGGATTTGTTTATCAATGCCTTTAATCTTGATATCCATTTGTATAGCAGTAACACCCTTTTCAGTACCTGTAACTTTAAAGTCCATATCTCCAAGGAAATCTTCAAGGCCTTGAATATCACTAAGAACTGCAACCTTGCCGCTCTCTTCATCTTTAATAAGTCCCATTGCAATTCCTGCAACTGGGCGTTTGATTGGAACGCCACCATCCATAAGAGCAAGAGTTGAACCGCATACACTTGCCATTGATGAAGAACCATTTGAAGAAAGTACTTCACTTACAAGACGAAGTGCATATGGAAATTCGTCTTCAGTTGGAATAACAGGCTCGAGTGCACGTTCTGCTAAAGCACCATGCCCTATTTCGCGTCTGCCTGGACTCTTAATTCCTCTAGCCTCACCAGTCGCATAAGCAGGCATGTTGTAGTGATGAACATAACGATTTACTTCTTCGTCATCAAGCCCTTCAAGTTTTTGCATGTCACTAACTGTACCAAGAGTTAATGATGTTAGCACTTGAGTTTGGCCACGAGTGAAAAGACCACTACCATGAACTCTTGGTAATAATCCATTATCGCACCAGATAGGACGAATTTCGGTAAGTTTTCTTCCGTCAGGACGCACACCCTTGTTTACTATCTTTGCTCTAACCTTTTCCTTAGTCATTTTGTAAATAACATCCCCAATCTCTCTTTCACAATCAGGATAAATTTCGGCAAAATGAGAATTAACTTCCTTGTCCACCTCATCTTGACGAACTTGACGTTCTTGTCTATCAAAAGTATCAAGAGCGTGATCAAGAAGTTTGTCGGCAAACTTTCTAACATCATTATTGATATTATCTGGAATAACATAATAAGATATTTCTTTATTCTCAGGTTTACCAATCTTGTCTTTTACCTTCTTTATAAACTTTACAATTTTCTTAATTTCTTCATGAGCAAACAAAATACCGTCACGAAGAGTTTCTTCTGGGATTTCTCTTGCTCCACCTTCAATCATAAGAACGGCATCTTCAGTACCAGCAACAGTCATGTGCATATCACTCTTTTCTCTTTGCTCGCCATCTGGATTGATAACAAATTTACCATCAATAAGACCAACTACAACAGCACCTGTTGGACCACCAAATGGAATATCACTGATTGACAAAGCAAAACTTGAACCAAGCATTGCAAGAGTTTCTGGCTCAATGTCTGGGTCAACAGAAAGTGCAGTTGCAACTACACAAACATCATTGAAAAAGCCCTTTGGGAAAAGTGGACGAAGTGGACGGTCAATAAGACGAGAAGTCAAAATTGCCTTATCGCTTGGACGACCTTCACGCTTTTTAAACCCTCCTGGAATTTTCCCAACAGAATACATTTTTTCTTCAAAATCCACTTGAAGTGGGAAGAAGTCAATACCTGGTCTAGGCTCTTTAGACATAGTCACATTAACCATAACAACAGTTTCACCACATCTAACAAGACATGATCCGTTTGCTTGTTCACAAAGTCTGCCAGTTTCAAAACTTACAGTTTTTCCTCCAATTTTGATTTCAAAAATTTTAGCATCTTCTTTCATAATAAATCTCCTTTTGTGCCTATAGCACCTTTTTGTTTTTTAATAGTTATTTAATTCAAAAAAGAGGTTGCAAAACGCACTCCCCCCTTTAATTATTTAACATCACGAATATTAAGTTCTTTAATAATCTTTCTGTAAGCTTCAATATCTCTTTCTTTAAGATAAAGTAAGAAACCTTTTCTTTTACCAACCATTTGAAGAAGACCACGACGAGAGTGGTTGTCATTAGGGTTAGCTTTAAGATGCTCGTTCAAGTGATTGATTCTCTCAGTAAGAAGAGCGAGTTGAACTTGAACAGAACCAGTATCATGCTCAGAAAGTTTAAACTTGTTGATAATTTCTTGCTTAGATTGCATAAATTCCTCCCATTTAATTTTTTTCTAGATAACGAAGCCTTGCGTCAGAAGGTTTCGACAAAACCGCGTTAACTAATATATCGACAAGAATATATTATCATAAAAAAGTTACTTTGTAAAGTGTTTTTTAAAAATATTTGAACAAATCAATGTTTTATTGACATTTTTCAATATATTTCGACAAAGTTCTCAAATAAAAAAGTTTAGATTTAAAACCTAAACTTTTTATTTACCCCTCACTAAACCCAAGCGTATTTTTAAGATAATTGTAAACATTAGAAGATCCAGACTCTCCTCCAATCCAGCATAGAGATTTTTGTATTGGATAGCCATTGTTTATTGCGCTATTGTATGTCCAGTTGCCCCATGATGATGAGTTACCAAACATAACTTTTGTTGCAGTGCCTTTCAAGGTGCCATAGCCATAAGAACCGCTCATTACACTTTTATCTTCTACAAAGATAGCTAAAATATCTGTGTTAGATGCATTTTCAACCTTAACATTTAATACTGAACAATCATACATTGATGCTCCACAATATGCAACTACTCCACCTGCATAAAGAACACCATTTGCTGTTGAATCTTTTGCTATACATGAAGTGATTGTACCTCTCCATGTACCTGCTACACAGCCTGCCGCATCTGTTTTACTTTGAACTGATACATTTTCTACAATTACATTACTCATTTCTCCCATACCATTGCCAACTACACCGCCTGAATCGCCTTCTCCAACAATTTTAGAATCTCTTAGTATTATATTTTTTAAAATACTTCCCCATGGTCTACCAAACAATCCTGAATTATATTCATTTCCGCTCGTCCTCATATTGCTTATTGAATATAACCCGCCGTCATAATGCCCCTGAAATGGTGTTGCTTGAGTTCCAATTCCTTCCCAAATATACCAAACATATTTGGAATTTTTGGTCGCTTTGTTCTCTAAATCTATTGGTGCGGTTTGTTTGAAATATTTCCCTTCTAACGATTCTGTCCTACTTTGTTTTGCTAGCAATGCTAATTGTTGGGCTGTTGCTATCTCATATGGACTACTTTCTGTTCCATTACCTCCTGCATATGATGTCGCTGCAAAGTCTGTCCATGGACGAGCAAAGTAGATAGAATATGACTTTTTATCTTCATTTTCAGCACTATCATAGGCATAAATATCTGTCAAATATACTCCTATCTCATTATTATGGTCACTCATGTTTACTGCATACTTATAGTTATATGTTTGCCCCTCTACAGAATATGTTCCTTTAATTCCTTGTCCCCAAATTAAATCATCCTGACCATTATATTCTGTCCATGTTGGAAATAGCATTTTTACTACTCCAATATTATCTGTTGCATATGCATATACATCATAGCCATCTTCTCGCGTTACATAGGTTGCTCTATGTATGACTGGTGGCTCAGTATCTAATGCCTCCCAAGTAGCAGTTAATGTTTCATTTAAATTTCCAAATGTATACACTCCATTAGAAATACTTCCACCACCTGACAAACTCCAACCTTTAAATGTATAACCTGTTCGCGTTGGGTTTGCTAAAGTAATTTGTTGCCCAGCGCTGCCATAATAATCATTTGAGGCCTGCTGTTTTACTTTTACGTCGTATATCCTAAAACTTGCATTGTTTAAATTTGTATCTATTCTTAAATTATACACCCCAGAAACTGTTGGAGTAAAGTCAAAACTAAAAGTTACAGGAGTTGATGTGCTATTAACAGTAGGACCAAAATTAATGTAAAAAGTATCATAATTACCATTTAAAAACATACCTGCTTCAACAGTACTATTTAAAACACTTGATGTTCTGCTTACTGCTTTTAAACTTAAATTACAATTTACGCCTTTTACTAAATATGCGTTGATATAAGTAAAATGTCCATAATGATCAATATCATCATTAGAATTTGAACTTACATAAATGTTTTGGTTACTTATATAATATCTAATTCCACCACTCGTTATTAATGAAGAAGAACTTCCTTCATTTTCTATTTTGTCAAATAGATTAGTTCCCTCATAACTAGCCGAACCACCATTTAAATTTATTGTAAGTTTTGAAGAACTACATAATACTGGATAACCACTATTTGTGTTTGAATTTATTCTCCAAGTAAACCTAAAATCCCATGGGTAAGAATCGTTCCAATTGGATGAATTTGTATACCAAGACTTGTTTTTAGCATAAGATGTTGAATTTAAATTTGTATATTTAGTGGTTCCTGTATTTGTCCCACCTGTCGAATTTCCTGCTCCATAAGATAATGTACAATTCCCTCCATAGTAACAATTTTTTATTATACATTCTTCTCCAACAATTCCTCCTATGTAGTAGTTACCAGAGGCACTTATTGCGCCAGTATTATAGCAATTTGTGATTGTATTAGTAACTCCCGGCACTAAATGTAAACTGCATCCTGCCATTCCACCAATTGAAGAAAAAACTGCAGTTAAAGCACCAGTATTATAGCAATTTGTGATTGTAGAATACTCATATGTGCCGACTATTCCCCCTATTATACTTGCCCCAGTCACATTGCTTGTATTATAACAATTAGATATTTTTGCAGTATAAATTGCTCCAGCTATTCCTCCAATATAGTCATGCCCTTGAATATATGAATTTACAACTCCAATATTTTTTATTATCAGCGGGTTGCTAGTTGAACGACCAAAAATATATCCAAACAATCCTTGATATGAATAGGAATCTGTTGTTCCTGCTTTTGTAAAAATTCCCGATACTGTATATCCACCTCCATCATAATTCCCTGAAAAATAATGTTGATTCAATGTTGTTGTCCCTTGTAGATAAACGCATCCTATTGGTTGCCAATAATATGCAGAAAGGTCTATATTTGCTGTTTGTTTAAAATATTTATCTTGATAATAATAATATGTGTTTGTTACTGATCCACTCCCACTATAAACCATATATGAAAGTCTTGCCAAGTCTTGAGCAGATTGAATTAAATATGGATCACTCTCGCTTCCACTGCCAGACCATGCAGTTGTGCCATAACGTCCTGAGTCTGTCCAATAACCACTTGTATTGACAGTTGGACTTGTGGCTCCAAATGAAGGAGGCGTTGCTTCTTCTGGTGAATTTGATGAAAAATCCATAAAACCAAATGTTAGCCCCAAAACAAGTGCTATAACTGCAAAACATGTTGAAAAAATTATCAAAATTTTCTTCTTTTTTGAATACATATTTTTTCTCCTTTGATTATAGTGTGCAAAGCAGGTAATTTTACTCTTTATGTTTTACGTATTTTTTGAGTAAAATTGTGAATTTCTCGCTTTTTCAAAATCATTATAGCAAATCCCCCCCCCGCGTCAAGCAAATCTCACTGGTTTTACAAACTTTATTCCGCTTTCCGCGGATGGGGATAATTAAGGCAATAAATAAAAAAAGAATTCTATTTAAAGAATTCTTTCTTCTTTTCTATCATTTCATCTACACGAGAAATATAATCTTCAATAAACTTTGGATTTGGCTGGCGTTCTATTCGATGTTCAATATTAAACACTCGTTTAGTCATTGCTCCAGCACCTACTGCTATAACAGTATTTGTTTCTTCCATGCTATCAATATTAAACACGCAAATTTTATCATCACGATAAAAGCCTACATTTTCAAGTCCCTTCAATTGATGTTTTTGGCGATACATATAGTATGGTTTATACCCCTTTTCTATCAAAGTTTTTTCTGCAAAATCTATCATTTTAACAACTTCGTTATCATGAATGTCTGAGGTGTCAAACTTGAGCAATCCACCATTTTTTATTGACAATGTATGAACAGTTATATTTTCTGGATAAAGTTCTAGCACTGTTTTAATTGTCTTTTTAAATGTTGCAAATTTCTCACCTGGGAGTCCTGCAATTAAATCCATATTAACATTAAAGCCCTTCTCTAGAGCAAGCGAGTAGGCCGACAGAACATCTTTTGTAGTATGTTTTCTTCCAATTCGTTTTAGAGTTGCGTCACAAAAGGTTTGAGGATTGATTGAAATTCGAGTAACTCCATGTTTTTTCATGACATCAAGTTTTTCATTGTCTATCGTGTCAGGCCTACCACATTCACATGTAAACTCACTGCACGAAAAATTTATTTCGCCTAAAAGCCTGTCCAGTTGCTGGGCTGTTAAAACTGATGGTGTTCCGCCACCAATATAAATATTTCTAACAATATATGATTTCTTTGCTATAATATGTTTGACAGCAGAAAGTTCTTTAATTAAACAGTCAATATAAAGCTCAACCTTGTCCTTCACTCTACCCAATTCATTTGAGATAAATGAACAATACAAACACCTTGATGGACATATAGGAATATTTATATAAAGGTCAATTAGGTTATCATTTTTGATTATACATTTTTGATTTTTTAATATGTTTGCAACTAACTTTGCTTTATCTTTACTAACTCGATAATCTCTTTCTAAAACCTCAGCAACTAAACTTTCCTTCAACTCTCCACATTCAATCATATCACGAGCAAACTTAGTTGGACGAATTCCTGTTAAACTACCCCAAGGAAGAGTTTTATGTAAAAGTTCACTCATAGCATCATAAAGATTATTTTTTACTATTCGCTTTCTTATACTTTTACTTTTTAATGCACTTACATTACTTGTAAAATCACTTTCAAATTCAAACTCCCTATTTATATCCAAGCTTTCACATTTTATCTCAAACTTATTTATTACCTTATCTTGCTTTAATTCCTCTTTATGATAAAGAGAAAAGTCCTCATTAGGTGCAAAGAGATTAACTAGATCGATTAAATCAAGTTCAAGTTCTTCCTTTTCACTTATTACTTCCACCCTTCACTCCTTTTAACCTCTCTAACCCCCTTTATTCCAGAGATAAGATTTATAACTTTATTAAGTTCATCACGATTTTTTACCCTAACCGCAATAACAGCATGGAATGTATCTCCAATCTCTCGTGCTTCAAAGCCTGTTATAGTCACCTTAACATTTGTTATAACTGTAGTAAATTTTGCAAGATTTCCATCCTTCTTATCTGCCACAATTCTTATAGATGCAACAAAAGAAGAATCCTCTTTGGCAGACCATTGAGCTCGTATAATTCTCTCTTCTTCCAAATTAGCAACATTAGGGCAATTACATCTATGAATAGTCACGCCTTTACCACGAGAAATATAACCTAGAATGTCGTCACCATCAATTGGATTACAACATCCAGCAAAACGCACAAGCATTCCGCTATCGCCATCTATTAACACTCCGTCCTTATTCGTCTTGATGTTAACTACCTGTTGCGGTTTTGGTGCAGGTGCATTATTTTTATTGTATAATACAGTAAATTTTCCCAAAACTTGTGATGGTGTTAAACTTCCACTTCCCATAGAGGCATAAAGCTCTTCAATATCTTTCATTTTAAAGCGTTCAAGAACTTGAGAAATATATTCCTCTGTAAAAACCTTAGCCATATCAACTTCACGAGCCTTTGCAAGTTCTTCAAGCATAGTTTTGCCATTTTTGATATTTTCTTCTTTAAGTTCTGTCTTGAAAAATGCCCTTATTTTATTTCTTGCACCATTAGTCTTTGCAAAAGTTAACCAATCACGGGAAGGACCTTTACTATGAGAAGATGTTATTACCTCAACAATATCTCCATTCTTAAGTTGAGTTGTGATAGGTTTCATCAAACCATTAACTTTTATGCCAATACATGAATTTCCTATATCTGAGTGAATTGCATAAGCAAAGTCAATAGCAGTTGCACCATCTGGAAACTCAAGAACTCTACCTTTTGGAGTTTGTACAAAGATAACCCCACCATAAAGGTCAGATTTCAACGCCTCCACAAAATCCTGCGATGATAAATCTTTAGACTCATCTATCATTTCTCTAAACCAAGTTATACGTTTATCAAACTCGGTTTTTTTGTTTTTGTTTTCCTTATACAACCAATGTGCAGTTGAACCAAACTCATTTTCTTTATGCATTTCTTGAGTCCTTATTTGTATTTCCATTGGATGTTGATTTTCAACAATAACAGTAGTATGCAAAGATTTATAGCCATTAGGTTTTGGATACGCAATATAATCTTTAAATCTTCCTGACAATGGTTTATACATTGCATGAATTTTTCCAAGCACAGCATAACACTCTTCGACAGTTTCAACAATAACACGCATTGCAACAAGGTCATAAATTTGGTCAAAACTCAAATTTTTGTTGTGCAACTTTTTGAATATACTAGATATATGTTTTTGACGAGTAAAAATTTCACCCTCAATATTAAGTTCTTTTAATGCCTCGTAAATCTTAAATTTAGTCAACTCAAGCTGTTCTTCATTCTCGCTCTTTTTCAAGTCTAAAGTTTGCTTTAAAGAATTGTATTCTTCAGGATGTTCAAGACGAATAACATTGTCATCCATGCCAAGTTTAAGGTAATCAAGCCCTAAACGCTCACTAAGAGGAATGTGAATATCTCTCACCTGTCTAACAAATCGTTTATCTTCATTATCTAAAGGAAGATTTAAAACCGAAATATCATACAAAATTCCCGCTAGTTTGATTAAAACCACTCTAACATCCTTGCTAAGTGCAAGAAACATATTTCGAATGTCATCCGCTTCATCACTTTGAGTTATTTTATTTATATCTTTTATAAGCTTGAAAGTTTCAACCATTTTCTTTTCTTCATTAGTCAAACTTTGCTCAATTTTTAAAGATAAAACTTCATCAACTTTAAAAAGTTGATAACATAAAAATGATATAAAAGAAGGTTTATCTAAACGCAAACCTATCAAACTATCAATAATTCCATTACATCTAGAAAGATTTAAAGAAGGTTGCAATAGTTCGTTCAAAATTTTAATATCTTTAGCAGATAATACAAGATAATTTGTTATCTTGTTTTTTATTTCTTCAATTAAATTATTTTCGTCCATAAAACCTCCTTATAAATTTTTTAAATTCATTAAAGTATTGTAAACCTTTGATGCATCAAGCTGTGTTTTTGCCTGACGATTTGCCGAAATGGTTAAAAATGTATCATCTTGAACAGAAATAACTTTAAGCTCTTTAAAAACTTCAAATGCAGAATAAAAGGTCAAAAAAGATATGTCTTCAAGTTTTAAACTGTCATACAAATGAAAAACATTATTAAAATTCTTTCCTGACTTAGAAGCAACAGCATTAAAGATTTTGCCAAATGTTGTTCGTGAAAGGTCAAGTGTTATATAGTTTCTTGCATCAATCTTCTTGTCAATAGGAAGATAAATTTCCGCTCCAGACACCTCTTTCAGTTTAGCAATAAAACCGCTGTCAAGGACAGGTGAAAGGAAAACAATCTTGTTAAAATTTTTTGCCCAAGCCACACCTTTAGGTGACAAAAGTAGGCTGTTATAGCCAATACAAGAATTGTTATAAATTCCAAAATTATATACTCCTTGAGTATTATAATTCTTAGAAAATTCTACATAATCAAAACATGAATATGTCACAAAACACGTGCCAAAAACAGAAGTTAAAGTGCCTCCAATAAAATTTAATAGTTCAGGTTTAGAGTAAAGATTATATTTTGCCTCGCCATTATCACTTTCACCTAATTGAGAAACTTCAATCGCGTTAAGTTTTTTATAGGCATCTTCAGCAATAAAATACCCTCCATCAAAATCCTCAACGACACCTTTTAAACCTTTGTCTTTAAAAGAGAATATAAAACTCTTATTTCTAGAAAAAGCAATCTTATCCGCCTCATCAAGATAATTAAAATATACAAGTTCCAAATTGCCCAAGGTTAAATTTGCATGTTGAGGAAAGCGCTTCATCGGTTTAAGATCAATATCTTGAACAGTAATTTTAAACTTTGGCACTGGATTATCACAGCCTAATGGTTCTAAAATTTCAAGTGATTTAACAAACTCAGGAGTGATTTCATCTAAAGTTATCTCTTGATCATAATATTTGATTGGAATAAAAACTTTATCACTCACATGCTCAAATGCAAATGCGTTCACCTTTTGAATAAACTCGGCATATTTATCTCGTTTTAATGATAAACCTGCCGCCATACTATGTCCACCAAAAGTTTCCAAAATATCTTGTAAAGATGACAAAAGTTGATGAATATTTATATCATCAATACTTCTGCCAGAACCTTTTAAAACATCCCCTTCTTGTGCAAACAAGAAAACAGGTTTATGGTATTTTTCTACCAATCTTGAACAAACAATTCCTAAAACACCATGATCCCACGCTTTTGATGCTAAACATATAACTCGAATGTTCTTAAGGTCGGCTTTAGCTAATGCCTTTTCGCAGTCATCAGCAATTTTATTACATATTTCTTGACGCTTCGTGTTATGTTTGATAATCAAATCAATATACTTCTTCATTTTAACGGGGTCATTTTCTAAATATAATCTCAGACTATCTTGAGCGTCCCCCATTCTTCCTGACGCATTAATTTTAGGAGCAATCTTAAACGAAATATCGGTTGATGAAGGCTTAACCGTGCTTATTCCAAATTCCTTGAAGAGCATTTTTAATCCCTTTGGGAGATATTTATCTATAAGTTTAAGACCTTCAGTGACAATTGTTCTATTTTCGCCAGTCAATGGCACAATATCAGCAATAGTAGCAATAGCAGCTATAGACAAAAACTCTCTTGCTTCAACCCTACCTAAAAGAGCCTCAGCAATCTTATATGCCATTCCTGTTCCACAAAGTTCGCGATAAGGATAATCCTGCCCTTCAATCTTAGCATTCAAAACAATAGAGTCCGGCAATATTTCAGGTATTTCATGATGATCTGTGACAATTATTTCAATACCCTTACTCTTAGCATATTCAACTTCCTTAGCACAAGAAATTCCGCAGTCTACCGTGATAATCAAATTTGGCTCATAAAGTTTGTAGATTTTATCTATAACTTCATTAGTAAGACCATAACCATCTACATAACGATTTGGAAGATAGTAATTTGCATTTATTCCAAGCCTAGCAAGAGCCTTTATCATTATTGCCGTTGCACTAACACCATCCACATCATAATCCCCAAAAATAAGGACCTTATCGTCCATAGCCTTTGCAAGTTTTATTCTATCACAAAGTTCTTTCATTCCATTAAGTTTAAATGGATCATGAAAGACAGTTGGATTTAAAAATTCCTTAATCTCGTTCTCAGTAGAAACACCTCGAGATAAGATAAGCTCAGCCACACGAGGAGTTAAATTAAACATCTCGGCAACTTCAGACACTTTTTCAGCATCCTTATTAAAAAATTTTCTAAATATCATAGTAATAAACCTTAAAATAAATCTCTTATGATTTTATTATAGCCAATTTGTTTTAATAAAGCAAATAAATTAAAAAATAAAATAAAAAAAGGTGGCATAGCCACTTTTAAACTTTATATCTATTGGAATAATGTCTTAAATTCTTTTTTACCTTGTTTAGATAATCACTAGTTTCTTTATAAGGAATTTTATTTAATTTTACGCCATCTTTTGAATATTCTTCATTTGCCAGCCAAGATTTTACCTTTGATGGGCCTGCATTATAAGCACAAATTGCCGAGTCTAAATTTTCAAAAGTATTAGTCAAAATTTCAAGATATTGACTTCCTAATTTTATACTTGTTTTTTCATCTTTAAGGTCGAGTTCGTCAAAATTTAAAGAGTTTTTACTACAAATCCACTCTGCCGTTTGAGGCATAATTTGCATAAGTCCAATAGCCCCCTTATTTGAAACAACATCTTTTCTAAAGCCTGACTCAACATTAATTATGCTTGCAATCAAGGCTGGAGAAAGGTCATTAAGTTTTGCATTTTCGATAATCTCTTCTTGATATTTCATAGGGTAAAAATAATTGTTAAAACAACCCAAACAAAAAATAAGCATAACCGCAAACAAACTTATACAGATGATAGATAAAAATGTTCTCATAAATATATTTTATGAAAAATATTGTAACATATACAAAAAGATGGTCAAGCCATCTTAAAATTAATCATTATCGTCAGGATTATAGAAATCAAAAGCCTTCATTATTTCTGCAAGGTCATCCTTAGGATTGATTGCTTCGCGTAAATCAAAAGCTGGTTGCGCAAACTCTTGTTTTTTGTTCTCTTGAGGTGCGGTAGCCAAAAACTTATCTGCTAAAGTTGAATAATTATCACCCGCTTCAAGTTGCATATCCGTAACAGGTCTAATTTGGTTTTTTCTATCATCAACACGAGAAATCTTAACCTCCCTAGGATTATCCTGCGCCTTTTTATAGCCATGCATTTTGTTTAATAACATTCTCATACTGTCGTTTTCTGTGTTTGCCTTACTTGTTAAATCTTCATTCTCAATTTCAATATTATTAACAATCGTATGCAAAGCCTCTTTAACCTTAATTAAAGAGGTATTGCTTTCTATGCCATGATATTGTAGAGAAAGTTCTTTAATAACAAGCAAAAATTCTTGATAAATCATGTTCAACTGTTCAAGTCGTAAAGCGGTAATATTTTTACTTCCCTCATCTTGATAGCGTCTAAAAGCATCAAGAGCTGACATAATGTTTTTTTCACGATTTTCAAGTTCTAAACTTTTTTTTCTAAAATCTAGAAGTTTATTTTCACTTTCCAAGACTTTCAATTTTTCTTCCATAAGTTTTGCCTCATATTCGGCTTTAAGTCTTGCAATAAATTTATCAACTTCTTCAATTGAATAACCATTTTGCTCTATTGAAAACATGATTAAAAACTCCTTTTATAATTTTTAAGTCTTCTTTCTTTTTGAAAGTATATTTATAAGTGTGTAAATCAATATAAATAATATCACACTTGTAATTAATAAAGCAACAAAAATACTGACTGATATAAACTTTATTTTCACAAAAAGCCAAGTTAAATCTACGAAATATAGCAAAATTGAAAGATAAAGTTGAAATTTTTGGTTAAAAAATACATATGTTAAATATGAGGCAATCATAAATGCCAAAATATAATAAACCGATTGAAAATATGCAAAGCCAGAAAAAGTTGTATAAAAACCAACCCCTCCAACTAAAAGCAATAAAACACCAAAGTAAAAACAAGAGTCAAACCTAAACAAAATACCTTTAACAAATTGAAAAAGACCACAACATAAGCAAAAGATAAAAAACCATAAATAATATAAATCAAACACAAATATGCTAACTAAACTTGTTGATAAAAACACCGCACATACAAGTACTAATAAACTTAAAAGTATATAACTTTTTTTAATACCTAAAATTCTTCCACGCATATATATATTATTTCACAAAAAAGAGTAGATTAAACTACTCTTTCTTTTTTTGTTTGTTTTTATTTGATTTATGTGTTTTAGTTGCCTTATTTTCTTTAATATTTTTATCAACATCTAAAACTTGACTTTCAGTATTTAATGTTATCTCACGAATAACCTTTCCTTCCCCTAAATTTGGATGACGACTTCTTTTAATAAAATAAAACACTAAAATTCCAAGCCCCACAATAATCAAAATTATACTTAAAAGTTGAGATACTTTTATAGCACCTATATACAAACTATCTCCTCTAAGCCCCTCAATCCAGGCACGACCAATTCCATAAATAATAAGATAACTTGCACTTATTGAACCGCGTTGACGCAACTTGAATACCCGAAGTAAAAGCATAAGAACAACAAAACCAAGCAAATTCCAAATACTTTCATAAAAGAAAGTTGCCAAATGCCATTTGCCATCACTCATAAACACAGACAACGGAAACCAAGTTAAACTAGGATTTGTTACTTCAACACCATAACAACAATGAGAAAAATAACATCCAATTCTTCCAATCGCCTGTCCTAAAATAATTGATGGAACAGTAATATCAGCTACATCAAAAAAATTCTTTTTGTGTATTAAACAATAAAGTAAAAGCCCAATCGCTCCACCAATAATACTGCCATAAACAGCAAGCCCGCCATCCCAAATCCTAAAGAATTCTACAAATGAATAACTCTCTGGCGAAAATATACAATAATATGCCCTAGCACCAATTATAGCAATTGGCAATACATAACAAGCTACAACAACAAGATCATCACTTTTAAGACCTCTCATCTTTGCATTTTTGCATGCTAAAAAAACGCCTAATGCCATGGCACAAGCAATAAGAAATCCATAATAAGTTATTTGAAGTCCAAAAAATAAAAAATGACTTTCAAAAAATCCAAACATAAGTATATTATATACAAGTTTGGATTTAAAAGTCAAATATATTTAAGAAACAAGAGTAAACCCTTTAGATTTCAAATGATTAATAACATAATCACTTGTTTGCCCTCCAATTGCTATTGAAAATAAACTATTTTGCATTGGAAGGTCATCGTTAATGTTTGGCACAACTGTATAACCTGTATACGTGCCAGATGTATAACCTTTTCTATTATTTACTTGTGAATAGCATGCACCACTTGTAATTTTACCTGTAGAAACAGAGCCTGCAAACAACCCTATCTCCACATTAGATGAACCTATAAATGAACAATTAGTTAAACAATTGGCTTTTAAACTTTCCCCAATAAATGCTCCTGCTCTAGAAGGTTGTTTTGCAATAATTTGTGCTTTTACTGCCATATTTGATGCGTTAGGAGCATTTGAAGCTACATACCCAAACAACCCTCCAACATTATATTCACCTTTTATTATTCCTTCAACAGTCGCATTTGAAGGGCCTGGACCTGAATAGTCCAGCAAACCAAACAATCCACCGACATTTCCAGTTGGGTTTGTTGACGAAATCATACCAAATACTTTACATTTGCTTGTATTAGGAGCATAATTCCCAATCACTCCGCCTACCATACCACCTACATTTTTACCAGCCCCCTCAATAATCCCATTGAATACACAATTCTCAAATGTTCTTATGTCGCTAGTTCCTGAAGATCCAACAAGTCCACCAACATATGTCCCTGAAGAATTAATATAGCCTTCAACAGAGCAATTCGATATTGCCTGACCACTATTATTTTGAGTATACTCCCCAACAAGCCCACCTACATAAGTTGCAGTACTGTTGATAGCCAAATCCTTCAAAATAACGTTTTTGATTTGTCTTGTATTTGTTGAATAATAATATCCAAACATACCCATTCCATTAGTAGTCAAATTGTAAATTGTTTTATTGTTTCCATCATATGCGCCTGAAAACTTATTCGTGGAAGTGCCAATAGAAGGGAAATTGTCACTACTCATGTAGATATCTGCAGTTTGCTTGAAATACGCAGAAGTATCTACGCCAGAATTAACATTATTTGACATCTTTCTAAGTGCGTTCTCGCAATTTACTATGTATGGACTACTGCTTGTTCCAGAACCTAAAAATTCAAATTCAAATTCCTGCCATTGAAATACTGGATAGCCACTATTCCCATTGTTTTCGGTATCAAACTTCCAAATGTTAGTGAAATCAAATCTTAAAAAATTCATACCCTCTTGACTTTTAACATCACTATCCAAAGTTGATTTATAATAAGAAGATGGTGTACATCCACCAGATGTACACTTTCCCCCATAATAACAATTGCTTAAATTAAAATTAAAACCTCCGCCAATAGCACCAAAATATGAATCACTACAAGTCAATAAACCTAAATTAAAACAATTCTGCACTGGGAAACTATATGTTCCACTATTCTTTCCTATAATTCCGCCAACATAAGAACTTCCTGAAATATCTCCAGTGTTATAGCAATTTGAAAACTTGTTCATATCAGACGAACCTAAACCCGATACATGCCCTACAATCCCGCCAACATTTGGCACATAATTACTGTTTATATTTCCTCTATTATAGCTATCTTTAACCCCTCCATAACTACCATCCATAAAACCAACAATTCCGCCAACGGCACCTGATGTTACACTATTTATATATGCAAAATTACAACATTGTGAGAAATATGACCAATAACTATATCCAACAATTCCTCCCACATTTCCACCAGACGTCATACGACCATCAAACGAGCAATTTGTTATCGAGCTACTATCTAGTCTGCCCGCTATTCCTCCTACACCTGTAGCATCTCTTGAAAAATATGAATTTACTATTTGTATGTTTTTTAATGAACCTCCAACATATCCAAATAATCCAATAAAATTATATGATATAGAAGAATTATTTACTAGCCCAGATATTTTATGGTTATCGCCATCATAGCCACCAATAGCAAGTCTAATCTCACTACTTATTGGCACCCAATAATACGCAGACATATCCAAGTCTTTTGTTTGTTTAAAATATATATTACTATTTAGATTTATCGGTGTACCATTATTTGCAACATATGAAAGCCCAGCAAGTTTTGCCTCGCTGTCTATTATATATGGACTGCTTGAAGTCCCACTTCCAGACCAAACAGTTGAATATCTGCTAGTGTCGCTTATCCAAGTTCCGCTTGTGTTTGTAGGTCCAGTTATACCCTCAGTTTGTTCATTTTCTACATTATTTTTAAGGGAGTTAAAAATCCCCCCCCGCTAAGCCAGCAAATACTGTGGCTATAGACAAGAGAGGAATAAGGATTGATAACACTAAGATTCTTTTCTTCATATTATTTTCCTTTTTCTTATTATATTTTTATTATATACTAAAAACTTTCTTTTACAAAACGATTTTTAAAAATAATTGTAAACTTTTTCAAAATAAAAACAATTAAGCAAAAGGTGTACAAACTTTCAAAACTTCATTGATAAGGAATGGATCATTTTCGTTACATTTTCTATAAGTCATAACAACTGTTGTTTCACTTTCATCCTTATATGCTCTGCCAAGAGAAATTAACTTTTGAATAACCACAACTGCATCTGCATTATGCCCAAACATTGTTTCTTTTTTATCAAAATAGAAATCAATATAAGAAAGAACTTCCATGATGTCATTGATAAATAAAACAACCTTTTCACCAAGTTCATTAAGTCTTAACACAAGCGAGATTGCGTCAACAACCTTATCTAATCCTGTTTGATCATTATCACCATAATTATTTTTAAGTTTAATAAGACCATCAATATTATCAAACATAATAGCGTCTTCAAAAGAAGTATTCAAACTTAAAACAACAACTTTAAATCCATCTTTGATAAGATTATTTGCAAACTCATAAAATCTATTATCTTCAAAAATATTACTTTGATAACGAATAATATTTCGTCTACCTCTAAAAAGTTTAAAATCACCATATGGAACCATATTGAAAGAAATTGTTGGTTCTTTAGAAGTTGCTGCAACCGGTTTATATTCACTTGCATCAACAAAATTAATTTTATTCAAATTACTTACTATGTATTGATTTGAGGTGTTCATTTTATTAGCAGTCACCTCAATATAATCTCCAGTTTTTAAGCCAAAAGTATTAACCATATCAAGAGGAATAAAAACTTTTGTGTTGTTTTTAATATCAAGGAAAAAACCAACTTTATCAGCCACTCTCAAAACGCCTTCAAAATCAGCAGTTTCTTCTTCCATAATCAAACTAAAAACAGGGGTTTCTTGTGCAAAGGTTATAACTTCATTATAAGGACGAATACGCTTAGTTACTGATGGAAAAGATAAAGTTGCTTCATTGCCTGTCATGGCTGACATAATTTTATCAATATTATTCAAGGTCTTGCAAGGTCTACCTTTTTTTGTAGGTCTTTGAGGAACTGACGAACCATTAGATAATTTTTCCAAAATTAAATCAACAAGCTCACCGCGTTTTCTTGTAGTTGGAGAAGGAACACCAATTTCTCTTGCGAGCCCACGGAGTTCAAAAATGCCGAGTTCATTAACAATCATCTCTCGTTGATCAGATTTTTTGTTTTTAATATCATCTAAAAGTGTTTTTTCCATAGTTTCCTCCATAAATAGGTCAAAATTCAACAAATCTACCAAAATCGACCTAGATTTAAATATATTATACCCTGTTTTGTAAAAAAGTCAAATGTTTTTTCAAACTTTACATAATCGGAATAAAACTTGTTATCAATCCACAAATAAAAGCAAAAATATACAATAATAAAATTATAAGCAAATTTTGCCAAATTTTCTTTTTATTTGTAGTAAATAAAACAATAATTCCAACCCCTGCACCAGCACAAAGTCCAGCAAGCAATGGTGCAAACATAATTACTCCTGACATATATAATTCGACTAAAAATACAGAAGCCGCACAATTAGGAATTAAGCCCACTAGGCAGGCCAAGGTTATTTGAACAAAAACATTGTCCGTAAAAAGCCCACGAATGGCATCAAGACCGCAATATCCTATGCAAATATTGATAATTAAGGTTGCAACAAACACATAAGCCATTATTATTGCTGTATGTTTAAGGGCATCCAAAAATATATTTTTAGCACAACAATCACTATGAACATGTTTATGTCCACAACCACATGCCATAAACTCCTCTTCATGTTCATGGTTGTGCATGTGTTCATGTCCATCGCAATGCTCACAATGACGGTCATGAATATGAACATCTAACTTTTGGTCAACATTTCCGCATTCTTTCACACTTTCTTGAGAATGACTGTCATGTTCAACATTTTTCTTAATTTCTTCGACAGCGTGTCCATCTACATTTTCGGTGTTTATCTTGTCAACTTTTGACAATCTTTGTTGTTTTATTATTGATTTTTTTACAAAAATACGCATAGTTAAATCTACGCCATAACCAATTAATATTGCGAAGATTATTTTGAAAAGAAGAAGGAATAAAAGTTTAGGTATATATTCAGGTTTAGCAATCATCAAAGGAATTGCTTCGTCACTAGTAGCAATAAAAACAGCAAATAAAGTGCCAAGAGTTACAACCTTATTAGAATAAAGTTGAGCCATAACAGATGAAAATCCACATTGAGGAACGCAACCTAAAAAAGCACCAACCAAAGGCCCAGCCTTTTTTGTGTGGTGCAAAATTTTAGAATATTTTTTACTGCTATTATGAGAGAAATACCCTACAAGTAGATATGCCAAATAGAGAATTGGAATAACGATAGCAGTATCTTTTAATGCATCAAGAAGTGCGTCAACAAAAATTTCCATTAGTCACCTTAAAATTGTTTACTTGGATTTAACCGCCTTTTCTTTTGTAGTTTCTTTTTTAACTTCTTCCTTAACTTCTTGAGTTGGGATTTCGTCTATCTTCATTTGTTTAGTTCTAACTCTTTTCTTAGTTGTCTTAACTTCCTCAGTTTGAACTTCAACATCTTTATTTTCTTCTTGAGCCTTAACTTCGGCTTGATGAGCAAGTTCAGCCTTTTCGCGTTTAAATTCGCTCATGCGTTTTTCGCTTTCGCTTGGAGAATAAAGAATTATTGTTTGGTCATCTTTAAAATCAATAACACCATCCATATTTGCACTGATAAATGCCCTACCAAGCATTTCGTGAACAGAACCCTTATTTAAAGTAGAAATTTCACTACCATCAGCAAAAAGACCAACATGACCATTATTCATAGTCCCAATCTTAGAGTTATTCAAAAGATATTGAATATCTCCATCAAGCATACTTACAAGATCGGCATTATCAAAAACACCTGTGATTTTTCCTTTAATCATTGTGACAATTTTTGCCTTATCACGAAGGAACATAACCTCACCATCTGTCATAGTAGAAAGTTCAGCCTTATCATCAATAAAACGAATAAAACCACCATTCATAGTGCCAATGCAAGCTTTATCTTCAACATAATCAATTTTGCAATCATTTATAGTTGTGATTTTTGATTTATCACAAACTCGTGAGATAGTTCCAGATTTAAACAAAACAATCTTGGCCTTTCCGCCAAGTTCTCTAATTTTGCAATCTTCCACCATTTGAATTTTGGCTTTGCCACCAATTTCTTTAAAAGTAGTGTTGAAACTTTCAAGAACAACTGCATTTCCTGTCAATGTAACATTAAAACAACGATTTAAGATATGCACGCCATTTGAAAGAGTGAAATTGCCCTCTTCGTCATGAATAATAGGGTCAATAACTTTTTCATTTTTCTTTCCAAACATAAAACACCTCACAAACCATTATACGATAGTTCAATATGAGTATAACACAAAAATTTTCAATAAATCAAACAAAAATTAAAATATTTTCAAAAACATTAATAAATTTATCTATTCTCCCATAAATAGCGACTAAAAAAATGTTAAAAATCTACAAAAATCAACCTTATTTTAGTTGACTTGTCAACTTTGATTGCATATAATCTTAATTATGCTTTTGATTAAAAAGGAGTAGTTTTATGAAGCAAGAAATAAATTTCTTTCCAGAAAAATTTTTAATTTTGCATAAATCATTGGTTAGTTATTTCAACGCTTCTTTAAAAGATAGTGAAATATCTGGCGGGTTTGTATTTTATTTTCTGCTTTTAGCACAAGAAAACATGACTCAAGCTCAACTTTCTCAGCGTTCTAAAAGAGATAAAGCCCATACTAACAGAGTTGTTAGTCAACTTTTAGAAAAAGGCTATTTTGAATATGAAGATAACAATATAAAAAACAGAAAGTTAAGACTAACCCAAAAAGGCGTTGAATTTGCTCAAACTTGCAAAAAACTTTTCAGAGAATATATCAAAAATTTATTTTCAGGCATAGATAAAAACGACCTAGAAACTACATCAAAGGTATTAACTCAATTAATAAACAATGCAAAAACCTTAAATTCCTTGGAGGATAATAATGATTAAAATATTAAAACATTTAAAATGGCATGAATGGCTTATAGCCATAATTCTACTTGCAATACTTGGTACACATGCCTATTGCAATCTTCTTTTGCCAGAATTTATGGGTGACATAATTCGTTTCCTAGGAATGGGAAGTGAACTTGGTGCTTTTTGGCAGGATATTTTATGGACTTCTTTAAAAATGCTTTTAACCATAGTTGGAATAATTGGTTGCACCATAATTGTCGGCTATCTTTCTGCCTACCTCACAACTAGCGTTATGGCAAGAGTTAGAGGTAGATTATTTAAAAATGTAAACAAATTTTCTATGGCAGAAATTAATAAATTTTCTATTGCAAGTTTGATCACTCGTTCAACAAACGATATAACCCAACTTCAACAAGTTTACTCTATGATTTTAGGGTTTGGTATCACTGCTCCAATCACTGCTATACTTGCTATTATAAAGGTTGTTCAAATTTCTGCCACCCTATCACTTGTTAATGTAGTTTCTGTTATTGCTCTTGTTTTATTAACTACCCTAGTTTTTATACTTGTTATTCCAAAATTTAAAATAATGCAAAAAAATACAGATAAAATCAACCTACTTACTCGTGAAAACTTAACAGGTCTTAGAGTTGTTAGAGCTTACTCTGCTGAAAAGGCACAAGAAGATAAATTTGAAGTGACAAATAAATTTACTACAAAAATAGACATTTTCGCAAATAGAGTTTTCTCGATTATTGACCCTGGTATATCTTTGATAATGCAAGGGACTTCACTTGCTATCGTTTGGCTAGTTGCATATCTGTCTGGTGGAAATCCAGAATATATCGCAATCATTGGTGAGTTTACTCAATACTCTGCTCAAATAATAATGGGCTTTATGATGCTTTCAATGCTTTTTATGATGATTCCAAGAGGTATAGTTTCGGCAAAAAGAATTAATGAAGTTTTAGACGAAAAAACTTCTATTATAGAAGGTAATATTAGTAATGAAGAAACTCAATCTAAAAAAGGTTCTGTAGTGTTTGATAATGTTTCATTCAAATACCCTGGTGCAGATGAATATGTGCTTGAAAATATTTCCTTTGAAGCCAAACCTGGTCAAACAATAGCATTCATAGGCTCAACAGGAAGCGGTAAAAGTACGTTGATAAATTTGATTCCAAGATTTTACGATGTTTCAGAAGGCAAAGTTTTAGTAGATGGAGTTGATGTGAAAGAATATAAACTCTCCTCTCTTCATGACAAACTTGGTTATGTTCCTCAACGCGGAGTACTTTTCAGTGGAAGCGTTAAAGAGAACATTAAATATGGTGCAGAAAACGCCAGTGACGAAGAAATTGAAAAGGCTATTGAAACAAGTGAGAGTAGTTTTGTATACAAATTAGACAAGGGCTTAGATTACTTTATCTCTCAAGGCGGAAAAAATGTGTCTGGCGGTCAAAAACAACGCTTATCTATAGCAAGAGCAATAGTAAAGAAACCAGAAATTTTTATCTTTGACGATAGCTTTTCAGCTCTCGACTATAAAACAGATAAAACCCTAAGGCGTAAACTAAAAAAATATATGGGTAATGCAACCTGCTTAATTGTTGCTCAAAGAATTGGCACTATCATCAATGCAGACAAAATTATCGTTTTAGACGAAGGCAAGATTGTGGGTAAAGGTAAACATAAAGAGTTATTAAAAACTTGTGATGTTTATCGCGAGATTGCTCTATCTCAACTTTCAGAGGAGGAACTAAATAAATGAAAAACAACAATCAAATAGCACCAACAAGTTCTCCTGCCGAGGTTGAACAAGTGGTTAAAAACGCAAAGAAAACAAAAAAAACAAAGCAAGAAAATGAACTTAAAACAAAATATAAACAAACAAATCATAAAGCCAAAGATTTTAAAGGTTCTTTATTAGGCATTATCAAAATGCTTAAGCCTTTTAAATGGCTTGTGATTATTGGGCTTGTATTTGCAGTTATTGGTACTGTTTTAAGTATGATTGGCCCTAATATATTAAATCAAATGATGAAAGCTCTTGTACCTTTAGATATGCATAAGGTGACAACTCTTGGATTAATCTTAGTTGCAATGTATTTAACAGGTTGTATACTCTCCTACTTCCAAGGATTTATTCTTGGTGGCGTTGCGGCTAAAATTTCTAGAAACTTAAGAACACAAATAACCAAGAAAATTAACCGTATGCCACTCAACTATTTTGATACAAATAGTTATGGTGATGTTATGTCACGATTAACAAATGATGTTGACACTGTTGGAAGAACATTAGATAATACTCTTAGCAATCTTATCACTTCTATCACAATGATTATCGCTATTCCAATTATAATGTTTACACTCAGTTGGCAATTAACCTTGATTGCTTTATGCGAAATTCCTCTTGCATTTTTTGTGGTTTCTGTTATAGTAAAATTCAATCAAAAATACTTTATCAAGCAACAAAAATGTTTAGGTGAAATGAACGGACACATCGAAGAAATTTATTCTGCACACAATGTTGTGAAAGCTTTTAATGGTGAAGAAAAGGCTTTTAAGGAATTTGAAGTTATAAATAAAGAACTTAAACGTTCTGGTCGTAAAGCTCAATTTTATTCTGGACTTATGCACCCTGTTATCAACTTTATAGGAAATCTTGTATATATTTGCATCTGCCTTATGGGTGCATATATCGCCATAAAAACAAATGACTTTTTATTCATAACATCAATTATCACATTTATGACATATATAAAATTGTTTAATCAACCACTTTCACAACTTGGCTCAATTTCAGGAACACTTCAACAAACCGCTGCGGCTGCCGAAAGAGTGTTTGAATTCTTAGAAGAACCTGAACAAGAAGATGAAAGCGAAAAGAATGCAACCCTTAAAAAGGTTAAAGGTAAAGTTGAATTTAGTCATGTTAACTTTGGATACAAACCAGAAAAACAAATTATTCATGATTTTAATTTCACCGCCCTTCCAGGTCAAAAGATAGCAATTGTTGGTCCAACTGGTGCTGGAAAGACAACCATGGTCAATTTGCTAATGAGGTTCTATGAAGTAAATTCAGGTGAAATAAAAATTGATGGAGTTTCAACTAAAAAAATGAAACGAGGTTATGTCCGCTCATTATTTGGAATGGTACTTCAAGATACATGGCTGTTTGAGGGAACCATTAAGGAAAATATAGCCTATGGTAATCCAAATGCAAGTGATGAAGAAATTATTGAAGCCTGCAAAATGGCAAATGTACACCACTTTATCAAGACTCAACCAAATGGCTATGATATGGTGTTAAATGAAGATTGTTCTATTAGTGCCGGTCAAAAACAATTGTTGACTATTGCAAGAGCAATGGTTCAAAACGCACCTATGCTTATATTAGACGAAGCTACAAGTTCAGTTGATACAAGAACTGAGGTGCTGATACAAACAGCAATGGATAGACTAACACAAGGCAGAACAAGTTTTGTTATCGCTCACCGCCTCTCAACAATCAAGAATGCAGACCAAATAATTGTAATGAAAGATGGCTCAATAGTAGAAGTTGGCAATCATAAAGACTTGCTTGCGAAAAAAGGCTTCTATGCAGACCTATATTATAGCCAATTTGAAAATGGCGAAGATTTCTAAATGCATAAAACAAAAGGAGTAAAATATGAAAGATGAATATAAATTGCAATTGTCAAATGTAAATAAGTTTTATAAACTTGGCAATAAAAATACCTTTCATGCACTAACCGACATAAATGTAAACTTCAAAAAAGGTGAACTAGTATCTATTATTGGTGAAAGCGGAAGCGGAAAGAGTACACTAATGAATTTGATTGGTGGGCTTGATAGCGATTTTGAAGGAGATATTATCGCTGATGGTGTAAATCTAAGAAATTTAAATGATAAAGAACTTGATAATTATCGCAAAAATAAGGTAGGATTTGTTTTTCAATCTTTCAATCTTATTCCTCACCTAACAATCTTAGATAATGTGACAATCGCCCTAACCCTTTCCAACGAAAAAGAAAGTGTAAAAATAGAAAAAGCTACAAAACTTTTAACTCGATTAGGTCTTGAAAAACAACTAAAGAAAAAACCTAATCAATTAAGTGGAGGACAAAAACAACGCGTTGCAATAGCAAGGGCTTTAATTAACGAGCCAGAAATAATTCTTGCCGATGAGCCAACAGGTGCACTAGATAGTGGCACAACTATTCAAATTTTAGACATTTTAAAAGAAATTGCTGATGAAGGCAAACTTGTTATTATGGTGACTCACTCTGAAAAAGTTGCAGCCATCTCTTCTCGCGTAGTTGAAATTTCTGATGGAATGATTGTTCGAGATGAAAAAAACAAGAATTATAAAAAGGCTAAAAAGAAGACCAGTGAAGCACTTATTGAAGAAGAACCTGAACAAAAGATTATAAATAAAGTAAGTAAAAAATCTACAAAACAAAATCTTTCTCTTTGGTCTGCATTAAGACTTTCATTCCACAATATGTGGGCTAGTAAAACTAAAAACTTACTTATGGCTTTCGGAGTTTCTATTTCAATCCTTGCAATGATAATCATGCTCTCATTTGGCTCAGGGCTTACAGATTATATCTCGAATTTAGCCGAAGAATACAATAATCCATACTATGTTTCAATAAGTAAAAAATCAGAAAAAGGTCAAGATGGAAATGATGTCATGGGTTCACCTATCAAACCACTTTCCTTCAATATAAAAGATAAAGACGAAAATGGCAAGGATGAGGTTGATAGATTAATCGACCAAATCAATGCAGAACTCACTAAAAATCAAAAAGAATTTCAAATTGATAGAGAACAAAATCTTTCCTTTGGTTTTAGCGTTATGACTTATGGCACAAACACAACTTTTTCTTTTAAATGTAATGAGGAAGGTGTTTATGATCCTGAAGGAACTTTAACATCTTCAAAAGATATATTCTTTATCTACACCACCCCACCTTATTATGAAAAATCAAACATGATAGCTGGCGAACTTAGTGGAATGAACGAAGTTTTACTTTCTAAAGCCGCAGTAAAAGCTTTGGGGTTTGAAAGCCCAGAAGCTTTGGTGGAAAGTAAGCCAAAAGTTTCTATAAATATTCCCGCTCTTGGAATTAACACAGATGGAATTTCTAGCGAAGAACTTAATTTAACAGGCAATCCAACAATTTCGGGAATAATAGACGTGACAAACCTCTTTGAAGGCTTTCCTGTTATGTATGTAAACTATAACTATTTTGCAAAATTAGTAGAATATTCACAAGAATTGACTGGCAAAACAATTCCATTTGCACCAACTTCAATTTATATTAAAACAGATGATCCTTCAACAACCGATTTTATAACACACTATCTTGATAGTTTAGAAACATATTCTGGTGCAGTTGAACAACAATTTGCAGGGATGTTTAATAGCATGCTTTCAACTTTCTCAATTGCACTCGCTGTAATTTCAGGCATATCTTTGCTTGTTGCTGCAATCATGATTTTAGTCGTTCTCTACATGAGCGTAACCGAAAGAACTCGTGAAATTGGCGTTCTTAAGTCAATCGGTGCTAGACGCAAAGATATAAAGAGGATTTTCTCGGCAGAAAGTTTCCTTATAGGATTATTAAGTGGAATTGTAGGCATAATTCTATCATTGGTTGTTAGCGTGATTTTAATTATTATTTTCAACGCAACACTAGGCCTTGCACCAATAAGCTTCCGCTGGTGGTACTTTGTCGGAGCTCTTGGAATAAGTATTCTTATATCTGTTCTTTCAGGTCTTTACCCTGCTTCTAAGGCTGCAAAACTTGATCCTGTTGAAAGTTTAAGACATGAATAATAAAATACTTTAAATTTACTAAAAAAGAGTCTTGACAGACTCTTTTTTGTATGTTAGAATAAACAAGTATTAGGAGAAAAAAATGAAATATAAATTCATAAGAAGTCTATCAAGACATGAATTATTAAGTGATGGGAAAATTATCTTCGGAGGTTTAAATAAGGACAAGGTTCGCCAATATATCTCTAAAAATGAAGTTTTATATGTTGAAAAAGGCACAACTTACATAGACAAATACGCTTTCTTAAATATACATGGACTAAAAGAAATTTATCTTCCAAGCACTATTGAAGAGATAAAAGAAGAAGCTTTTAAAAATTGTGCTGACCTTGAAATTATACATTGTGACTCACCTATAGTAGATGTGAAAACTAGAGCTTTTAACAAGGATAAATATCTTACTGTTATTGATATGAATATGAGAGTAGAAAATGATGATATTAGTAAACTCTTCACTGGTTCTAGTGTAAACAATATTTCAAAAACATTAAAATCCTATAGACTTGCAAGGGTTGAAGATGGAACATTACAAATAATAAGTTATCAAAGAACTGATGACGAAAAAATTACTTTTAGCCCAGAAAGTACAAGTCCTATAATTATGGGATTTAACGAAGATACAAGAGAGGTCTTTGAACTTCCACAACAATAAAAAAAGAGATTAAAATTTAATCTCTTTTTTTATTGTCCAATTTCCCTTTTGATTTACTAGATTTTGTCTTTTTCATATTATCAATTTCTCTTTGAACAATTTCCTCTATTTCATCTGGGACATCAAAAATTTGCTGACTATTATCCTTTTGTTTTTCAGTTGAAATTTGATTACTAGAATTTTGATTAACTACTTCACCAACTTTATACCCTTTAGCAAGCTCATTCTCAATTGTCTTTATTCCAAGACTGCACTTAGAAAATTTGCCTATACAATAATGTATAATAAAGGCGAGAGAACCAGAAAAATTACATAAAATATCTTCCATAGTATCTGTAACTAGTGGAACCCCAAAACCATCAATCTTTGGTCCTTGTGCAGTTTGCCCTACAAATAGATCTGCAAACCATTCACCAAGTTCCCAAATAAGTTCAATACCCAGTGAGAAAAAGAAACAGAATAAAATGATAGCAAAAGGTTTTAGTTTATTATAATCAGTTGTTCTTGAAATAACAAATATTCCAAGCATAGCACATAAATAACCCATGATCACATGTACAACAATATCAAGCCAAACAAAATCATTATAACCAGAAAGTAAACTACCCCAAATGCCAGCAATTATTAAATAAATTTCAATTCCAATAAAAAGTACATTTGGAACACGTGTTCTAAATATAAGTTCAAAAAGCCAAGGTGCAAGCACAGCAAAAAGCATAGTAAATCCAGCAGGTACTCTATTTCTTGGATCACCTACAACCCAAAAGTAAATTGTAAGCCCAACAATAACCACCGCAAGAATTGCCATTAAAGTTAAATTAATACTTTTAAAAATCTTATCTTTTTTAGACAAATCTTTAAACTTTACTTTTGCCATAACTTTCCCTTCCTAATCTTTTAAAGCTTTTAAATCATTTTGAAGTTTATTAAATAACTCTTGATTTTTTTCAAGTTTAGCCTTCTCGTTATCAACTAAACTTTGAGGTGCTTTTGCAATAAATCCTTGATTTGAAAGCATTTTATTTGAACGAGCAATTTCAAACTCTAAATTCTTTATTTCTTTTTCTAAACGCTCAATCTCTTTAGCATTGTCAACAAGTTCACCCATAGGGATAAATACAGTGGCAAGATTGCTTAAAACCTTAACACACTTTTCATCTACCTTTTCACTTTCAAGAATAGTAGCTTCAAGACCAAAGCCTAATTTTGCAATTTCTTTTAAATTCCCCTCAACCAAAGCCTTTTCTTGACCAGATAAAATATATAAATTAGTACGTTTATTATCAGGAACATTAAATTCACTTCTTGCATTTCTTATAGCTTTTATTGTTTCAATAACAAGACTAAATTGATTTTTCAAGCCCTTCACAACGCCTGCTTTTGGGTAACAAGAAATCATAATGCTTTCGTCCTTGTTTGGAAGCTCTTGATAAATCTTTTCAGTAATAAATGGAATAAATGGGTGGAATAGTTTTAATAAACTTGTCAAAACATAAAGCAAAATATTTTGAACTACTATTTTTCTTTCTTTATCTTCCCCATAAAGATCAACTTTGGCAAGCTCAATATACCAATCGCAGAATTTGGAAATAGTAAATTCAAGCAAATTTCCAATTGCAACACCAATTGTGTATTTGTCCATAGCCTTATTTACGCTCTTGATTAAATTGTCAAGTTCACTTAAAATCCACTTATCTTTTTCTGCTAATTTTAGTTTATTTAAATCATAAACTTTAATACCCTCTATATTTTGTAGAACAAATTTACTAGCATTGAAAAGTTTGTTGATAAAAATCTTAGCTTCTTTTGCCTTGTCTAAACTATACTTTACATCAGTACCCATGCTCATTCCGCTAACTAAACTAAGACGAAGTGCATCGGTCCCAAATTCAGCAATAACATCAAGCGGATCAATTCCATTGCCTAAATGCTTAGACATTTTAACACCCTTTGCATCTCTAACTATTCCGTTAATAACAACATCTTTGAAAGGTACTTTACCCATAAATTCAAGCCCAGAGAACACCATTTTTGAAACCCAGAATGTAATAATATCTGGTCCTGTGACAAGAGTATCTGTAGGATAATAATACTCTAAATCTTTGGTTTTATCTGGATAGCCAAGTGTAGAGAAAGGCCATAAAGCAGACGAAAACCATGTGTCCAAAACATCTTTGTCTTGTTCAATATGGCTTTTACCACACTTAGGACAAACTTTAGGCTCAACTTCACTAGCGAACATATGTCCACATTCACAATAGTAAACAGGTATACGATGACCAAGCCAAATTTGACGAGAAATACACCAGTCTTGAATATTTTCAAGCCAGTTTAGATAAAACTTTTCAAAACGTTTAGGATAAAATTTAACCTCACCTTTTTTAACTGCCTCTATAGCAGGTTTAACAAGGTCTTTCATTTTAACAAACCATTGAGTTGAAATCTTAGGCTCAGTCATAGTGCCACAACGCTCACAAGTTCCAACTTGATTTTTGTATTTCTCTTTCTTTAATAAGAAACCACCCTTTTCAAGAGCCTTTTCAATAAGTGGTCTTGCTTCTATTCTATCAAGCCCAGCAAACTCACCTGCTACTTCTGTAAGTTTTCCGTCGTCACCTATACAAGAAATAATTTCAAGTTTATGACGAAGTCCTACCTCATAATCATTTGGATCATGTGCAGGCGTAATCTTAACTGCACCAGTACCAAAACCTATTTCACAATAATCATCAGCAATAAGTTTTATCTTGCGATTTACTAAAGGTAAAATTAAATCTTTTCCTATTTGACCTTCATAACGCTTGTCTTTCGGATTAACGGCAACAGCGGTATCACCAAAAAGTGTTTCGGGACGAGTTGTTGCAACCGTCACAAATCCACTGCCATCAGCAAAAGGATATTTAATATGCCATAAAAAAGTTTGTTGCTCTTTATAAACATTCTCATTATCTGATATAGATGTTTTACAACTTGGGCAATAATTTACAACACGAGTGCCTTTATAAATAAGCCCTCTATTAAAATAATCAACAAAAACATGTTTAACAGCACGACTTAAATTATCGTCCATAGTAAAAGCAAGCCTGCTCCAATCGCAGGAAACTCCAAGGGCTTTAAGTTGATCACAAATAATGTTGCCATAATCTCCATACCATTGCCAACCGCGTTTTAAAAATTCCTCTCTGCCAATACCCTCTTTAGTTAAACCTTCCTTTTTTAATGCCCTAACCAAAACCTCTTCTGTTGCAAGAGCTGCGTGGTCAGTTCCTGGAATCCAAAGTGCATTGTAGCCTTGCATTCTTTTGGTCCTAATCAAAATATCTTGAACAGTATTATTCAAAGCATGCCCAATATGAGCCTTCCCTGTCACATTTGGAGGAGGCATAACAATAGAATATTTTTTTCTATTATCTGGCTGATTAGTAAAATAACCTTTTTCAAGCCAAGTTTGATAAATTTCTCTTTCAAAATCTTGAGGATTGTAAGTTTTGTCTAACATAATTAACTCCGTTTTAATTTATACCTTCAAGTATAATTAAATTGCAATAAAAAAGCAAACTATTTGAATAGTTTGCAACCTTAAAATTAAATTTTTTATATAATTAATCAAAAACCAAATCAACTATTGAATAATCATAGCAATTAAAGCCGTCATAACAAGAAGAAGTGCAAAAGCCTTCAATATCAAATATAACTTATCAGAAGTGTTGATCTTTTCCACCTTTCTAACCTTTTTTGTAATAAATCCCGCTAAACAAGCCAAAACAATTCCAATCACAAGCAAAATTATTCCAACCAAAACATTAGTTTGAGTAAGTCTATTTAAAATGTTGTTATCTAAAAGTAAAGACATATTTTTCTCCGTTAAAATTTTTATATCTAAATGATATCACAAAATTAAAGCCATGTCAATACTCAATTGATATTTTTTGTCACCTTAAAACACTATTTTAACATAACTTAATTTTGTGAGGAGGAAAAATGAAAATAAAAAAATATCTCTCGCTCTTTTGTGCATGCCTTATGGTAGGTCTTGCTTCTTGCCTATTCATAGGATGCGGAAAAGACGATAACCATATAGAAGTTAATGAAGTAACACATTCAATCTTCTATGCACCTTTCTATGCTGCAATCAACAAAGGTTTCTTTGAAGATGAAGGTTTATCAATTACACTTTCAAATGGTCAAGGAAGCGATGTTTCAATGACTGCACTTCTTTCTGGTGACGCAGACATAATTCTAGCTGGTCCAGAAACCGTAGTTTATTCATCAAAGACTAAAGATAGCCCAAAAGTTTTTGGTCAATTAACTCAAAAAGATGGCTCTTTTATCGTTTCAAAAACAGACGACCAAAATTTTACCCTCGATATGCTTAGAGGAAAAACAATTATTGGCGGAAGAGCTGGTGGACTTCCTGCAATGACGCTTCAATATGTTATTCAAAAAGCAGGATTAACAATAGGTACAGATACAGCAAATGGTCAAGTGAACCTTCGTACAGATGTAAGCTTTGGTGACATTGCTTCTGTATATCAAACATCAAATGCCGAGTATTGTACCCTCTTTGAGCCAACAGCAACTGCTATGGTAAATCAAAATAAAGGTCATATTGTGTCAACAGTAGGTGCTCAATCTGGCTTAGTCCCATACACATGCTTCATTGCAAAAGAAAGCTATCTCAAAAATAAAAGCGACAAGGCAGAAAAATTCTTAAGAGCAGTTATGCGAGGTTATGAGTTTGTTTCAACAGCAAATCCAACAGAAGTTGCAAAAGCTCTTGAACCTTCTTTTATTGGCACATCACTTGCAGACCTAGAAGTCGCAGTTAAACAATATGTTGCAATTGATGCATGGTGCTCTAATCCTGCGATGACAGAAACATCTTATAATAAACTTGTTGAGATTATAAATAACTATAAACCAACAACAGCACCAACATTTGTAGAAGCCGTAGACAATACGATCGCAAATAAATTAATGGCTGGCTAAATAAAAAATATATTGAATTTCTTTTTATAAATTCAATATATTTTTTATTATTAAACAATAGTAAAGCCTAGCGTGGTTTTTAAGTATTCATAAGGATCTTTACTTCCCTCGGTAATCCCTAGCCAATAAAAACTTCTTTGTACTGGATAACCGCCGTTAATATCATTTGGATAAACCCAATATCTAGACCATGATGTTATGACCGCACCATACATTAATTTATTTTCAACGCCATTTAAAGTTCCAAAGCCATAACAGTATTTAATATAACTTGTCATATATGCAATCATGTTGATAGAAGTTTTTCCAACAATAGTTGCATTTATAACACTACAAGCCCCCATATCTAAGGCACTATTATAATAACATATACCACCGACACAATCAGCCTCTAATCTGCCATTTTTAAAGGTACAATTAGAAATTGCTCCATTTACGCCAGTTATACCTCCAACACGACCAACTGTGTTATCTAAACTTTTTATATTAACATTTTCAACTATACATTTCGTAATAGTAGAATTATTAGTATTATATCCTGTGCCAGCATAACCAACAATTCCACCTGCAATACCATCATTTGTTGTGATAATTTCGCCATTTTGTAAAATGATTTGCGTAATCCTAGCGCCATAAGCCACATTAAATAATCCCGCATTACCGCCTTGCTTCATGCGAATATTTGATATACATCTCAAATTACCATCAAAGTTTGCATTAAAAGGATTATTTATATTACCTATACCTCCCCAAGCATGATCAGATAAATCTATGTTTGAAGTTAATTTATAATAATTGCCTACAATAGGATTTTCTTTAGATTGTTTTGCTAAAAGAGCAAATTCTGCTGGCGATGAAATTTGATAAGGATCTGTTGGAGAACCAACTCCACCTGCAAAACTTTCTGCAGCATATTCATCCCATGTCTTTTCTGTCCACTCTGCAGTTAGAGTGCCATTACTAGATCCAAAGGTGTAAACTTGACTTGACCATGCTATTGAGTTGTTTGTTATGTCTTTAACAACAATATTCTTAATATCAATATCTATAACCCAATTATTTACTGAAGCCCATTTTGTACTGTCACTATTAAATTCAATTCTAGGATTAGTAATTATTTCCCCACCATTGAATGTGTCTGTTGCTTTTAATGTTTGAACCATTGAACAATTTATCCAGTCCTCTGTTGTCTCATTAAAACCTTTAACACCAAATTCCCAGTCATTATCTAAGCGAGAAAATCTTACTTGAAAACCCAAACTTAAAGCATTGATACGAAGTTGATATGATAATTCATATTCATGATTATGTATAAAATTAAAAGTGTCAAATCTTAATGCACAAGGATAATTATCCTCGGTTGTTTTAGAGCCAGATATTTTAAAATTTGTATAAGCCGTACCATCTATATCAACCTTATGAGTTTCATTATAATTTCCTGCGGCTGCACATTTTCCGCTTTTTAAGTCCCCACTCCCTTCAAGTTTCCAGCCAGCAAAGTTATACCCCTCTCGCGTTGGATTAGGAAGAGAAAATTGACTGCCCATTGTTCCAGAAACAATTTCTCCGTCTATAAAATCTAACTGCCCACCATTAGTATTAATTGTAGCAGTATGAGTAGCTAATTTCATTTTAACATTTATATTATCATTATCACTTTTAACCGTATATTTATATCTGCCATTCCCTTCATTAGTTAAATTCCCATTTTCAGCAGTGACATTATCTAAAACATATTTACCTGTCAAATATGAACGAATATTATAAATTGTTATAATCGAACCATAACCCAAATACATTTTTGGATCAGGTTCGTTATTCAAATTCCTTATTGTTTTTGTATTTTGTCCATTAGAATCAACAATATCAAGGTCAAAATAAGCAGAATTACCGTCTTCCACACCTTCAGGATTCAATACATTGATATTTGTCCAATAACTTAGGGATGTTCTTGCAAAATAAACTGCTAACACCTGAGTACCACCAGTAAAGTTTGCCCTAGCGACAAAAGTTCCATTACCCCAATGAGATGCTTTTGTATCATCAGCAGCAAACTCTGATGAATCTGGAAGAGGTTCTACTGTGATTGCACATGTACTAGTGGAATTTTCATAAACTATGGGGACAGTTAAGCGATACCCTGTGTCTGTAAAACCAACCCACTTACTCTGACTATAACTTGCTCCATAATTTTGCCAAGTAATTTTAACTCTGCCGCCTGCTTCACTTGAAACATATCTCCCCGATTCGTTCATTGTATAAAGTTCAACCGAAATATTTTTAGTCACTGCTCCTTCAACCTCTTGATTAGGCTGTGGGGCAGGTATAAATAAAAATGTTAGCCCTGTGGATAAAATTAATAGAGCAATTGAATATAAAATCATTTTTAATTTCAAACTTTTCATTTTCCCTCACTTGAAAAATAAAATGTATATACATATTATACCCAAAACTTGCGTAAATACCAAACAATTTACTTAAATTTTGAGTAAAAGTTGTAAGTAACCTTATTTTTCAAAATCAGTATAGCAAATCCCCCCCCCCGCGTCAACTAAATCTCACATAAAACTCAAAGTTTTTCTTCGTTTCCGCTGAGGAGGTATATTTTTTGCAAAGTTTGATTTTTGATATAAAAAATATGTAAATAAAAAAGCATTTAAAATCTTTATTGAAAGATAAAAATGCTTGGTTTTTAAATTATTTCTTTAAAATTTAAAGAAAACATTAAATTTATATTAATTATAATAATCTCTATAATCAGTTTCTTTGGCCTTAGTTTTCTTAACCTTAGCTTGAGTTGTATTACCCTTGCCATCAGCACCTAATCTACGCATTAAATTTCTGCGTCGAATCACAAAGAAGGCAATTAAACCACCAGCAATTGCAACAGCCCCACCTACACCAATAAGAAGCCACAGCCATAATAAATTATTTTCATTTTCTTTTTGTTGAACAATTGCACGAATTTGAATATCTATTTTTTTATTATTTTCACCTAAACCTTTTTGAATGGAAGCCATATTTATACTTGAAAATCTATAAGAATTTGAATTATCTTCATTTGGCGTGACACTACAACTATTTAAAAGTGATATATCATCCCCACCATAAGCATTTTTCATAAATCTTAAGAATGAATCAAGGTCAAGTTCATAACCTTCTTTAATAGTAACAACAAGTTCAACACCTCTTGCAGTTGATGAAACTTTTATTGGATTTTCGCCAGTATAAATTTCCCCATTAAACTTAACTTCGGTGATAATCTCATTGTTATAACCAGTAAAGCCAACTTGTATTGCTTTTGCATCAGAGAAGATTGCAACCAATTTAAACTTATTATTAAAATGACTTGAGGTTGGGTCAATATTAGGATCTGCACCAAATTTAAAACTTAAAATAGGCTTAACAGCATCATTGGATTCATTGAAAATTTTATCTTCTACAAATTCTTCTTCTCCATTTGCATTTTGAACTGCAACATAAAGTTCCCAGCGTTCAAAATTAAATCGTCCACTTGGAACTGCCTCAATTTCTTGAACACTGCTTTCTATAGTTAAGTCCTTAATAGCAAGATTTTTAGTTGTTGTTGACGCTCCTCTATAACGAACCCCACCCATATTGTCACTAACTTCAATATTTTCACCTACAACAACACTGCAATCAAACTTAATAGCTTCAAAGATAAAAGAATACTCTCCCGCTGTTGCTCCAGAAACTTTAACTTGAATATTGTAGCCACTTACAACATGACGATTAAAATTATTCCATGAGACAATATCTGCATAATAAGGTTCAATAGTATAAAGAGTTTTATCTAACTTAGGCGTGATAGAACTAAGTGAATAATAACCTCGATAATTATCTTTTAAAGCAAGTTTAATATTAAGAGTTTCACCATACTTAAATGTTGTATTTCCAGTTAAATCATTAAATGAACAATTCTCTTTATTTAAAACCCCATTATTGTCTATATCTAACGCAAATGAATAGTTAAAATATTGAAATACTTGAAGATGTAATCTAGAACTTGTATAATTCCAAACAAGGCTAAAATTCCAAGGTTCTTTATTAACATGCCAATTTTTTATATCTCTAAGAAATGTATAATTAATACCTGCAACAGGTTTAACATTGTTTGGATCTAAAATTTCAAAATTAGACCTTTCTCCAAACGCTGGAACATTTGAATCAAGCCAATAATCAAAAGCCATATTCTTACTTTCTGGACAAATTGAAAAAACAATTCCAACAACACCACCTTCTATAAACGAGCCTAGATTTTCATTAGAAACAGAATAATTACCACCAAACGCAGTATTAATTATTTCTGCTTTATCACCTTGAACTTCTCCCACAATTCCACCACAATAAAAGGTTATATTGGAAGAATTTGCAGAAACCTTAATTTCATTGAAACTTACAACATTCAACAAATATGATGTATCAACAACTCCAACCAAGCCACCAAGTTTAACAGGGCTAGGCGCTGTTAAAGTGCAAGAGAATTCACCTTGTAAATATGTAATGCAATTAGTTAAAGAAGAAGCACTTTCAAGTTTACCAGCAATACCGCCAAATGTAAGCTTTGTTCTTGTTTCAATAATTTCTTCTTTTCCTAGAATTTTAGAAAAAGTTTCTGTTCCATCTTTATAATTGACGTCACCAACTTCGCAATTGGATATTTTAGTGTTAGAACCACTTCCAACAATTGTACCTAAAAACAATTGAGATATAGCCCCCTCAGGAATATCATAAACAATATTCCCTCCAAGTTTCAAGTTTTGAATTATTGCACCACTGGTGAAACCAAAAAGTCCATAATTTGAAGTTTTTGAAGAAATTGTTAAATTCTTAATAGAATAACCATTTCCATCAAAAGTGCCAGTAAAAATTGAATTTTCTTGAACCTCCCAAATACTTGCAAGATCAATGTCCGTTAAATCCAAATCACTCATTAATTTGATGTTTTTTGAATAATTTTCAGCTTTTGACAAAACAGAAACAAAGGATTTATCACCTTGACTTTCATTGAGGATTTCAATAACTTCAACCTCATCCTCTGCTAAGGTACTATCAACAAAGATTGCAGGAGCAAAAAACGCTCCAACAATAACGGCAAGAATAAAAGTAAAAATAAAACTTTTAACTTTTTTCATATAACCTCTTATCATGATAATAATTTATCATAAAAACAATAAATTTCCAAACAAATTGCAATATTTATCAATTTATTGTTTGAAAAAAGTTATAAATTATTTAAATAACTTTGTTTTTTAATTTTTTTATCATTTTTTCTTTGTTCTTTTGTATTAAATTTTTGTGTGAATCTTCCTTTTTAGTCAATAAATTTTGTCGACTCATTAAATAATATCTTAGTTCGTCAAGACAGTGATCATCTCTCTTTATTGGAGCGTCATCATTACCCCACCAATAAGATTTCAATTCACTTATCAAGTTAACACAGTTTTTAAAAATAAATAAATGAGCTTTCCCTTCTCCATCTTTCAAATATCGTTTTACAACACTAATTCCACTAAACAAATCTTTATTTACTTTTGGATTAACTAAAATTCCTTCATTATAAAACAAATCTACAACACTTTTACTGCTTGCCAAAGTTCGTTGTTGTGCCGCAGAATCTATCAAGGCAGTAATCATCCCATTTGATAAAACTTTCCAATTTAATTTTCTACAAATTTCCTTTATCTTTCTAGCATGTTCACTAACCTCAACACCTGCTTGAAAATGTTCTGCCACCACATATACATTCCCGTCAAAATCCACAGCATACCAGTGTGCAGAAAGAGGATTTTTTAGCCCTGGGTCTATTGAAATATTGTCTTGCCAATCAAAAGGAATTTCAAATGGCTCTATAACATGGACTTGTGGATTAAATTCTGGATAAACCATCCCTCCCGCTTGTATAAACTTTCCATAACGCCTGCTTTCAAGTTCTTCCTCACTCAAACTCAAAGTTAATGCCTCAATCTCTTTTTTATTTAAAAAAGGATTGTCTGCCCATTCAATCTCTTCGTACCAAACTTCTGGATCATTAAACTCATTTAAATAGATATGATTGTATACCCAAGTCAAACCCTTAAGTGGCGTCATAGTACCAAAAACTTGACCACATCTATCTAAAACACGCATTCTACACTCTTGATATATCTCAGAAGGAGGCTCTTCGTCAAACCAGACATAATCCAATGATGAACCTTGGAACTTTTCTCTCCCTTGGTCGCAACTTTTAAATCCAATCTTACTTAATGAGCCAAACACATTTTTAACTAAAATAAAATCTATAACACTGCTTTCTGGGCTATCTTGACTACCAGAAGAAACCACTATCTTATCAATCCAATCAGGACGAAGATAATGTAAAATTTTGCTTTGTGCAACATCCCGCTGAACTTGTTTTGATAAACTAACAACCCAACCATCGCATGGCTTGTTTTCTTTAAATGGGTGAATTCCTCTTGCAAGATAAACAACCTCCACAGCACCACATTCAGTTTTACCTGTTCTGTTGCCACCAAATACCCATCGATTTTTACAATTGCATTTATGAAAATTTATTTGTTTTTGATGGATAACCTTTCCACAATTATATTTTTTTAAATAATCACATTTATCTCGTTTAACCATTTCTTTTTCAATTAATCTTAATCTCTTTAACTCGTTATTCAAATCACCCTCCAATAATTATTATCTAAATTTAGTCATTTTTTGTTTTAATTCTACAATTTTATATAACAAAGATTTAAGCAACATGTTTTACAATGTGCTTATGACAAAAATAATTTTTTCTTTTTTGACAATCTTATTTAGTTTAATTGCTTGGAGCTTTCCTGCCCAAAGCAACCTTTTGAATGCAGATGAAACAGCAAGACAATACTATGCCAAAATAACACGCGATGAGGTATATTTTTTTGAGCAACCAAATGACTCGACTGAATTTAGGCTTTTTAAACTTCCAGCAAGTTATTTTGTTTTATTGACCGCCGATGCCAATGATAAATTTTATTCTTGTAGATATGGCGACAAAACTGGCTATGTAAAAAAAGATGAAGTGACTGCCATGTATGGCACACCTCTTTCTCCATATGCTAATTTTGCAAATTTCCGCGTGTTTGCTTTAGATGGAATAGAAATGCGTTCAACCCCACGAAAAAATCCTTTAAATGTCATAACAAAAATTCCATATCTTGAAGATAATTTGCTATATTACGGAAGTATTGAAGGAGATGAATTGGTTCCTAAAAAATCTTCTATTTGGTATTATTGCAAATATATAAATGATGAACAATCTCAATTTGGCTACCTTTATTCAAGTTTTTGTGATGAAATGGCAAACATTCCACTCAACATGGAAGAATTTGATAAAGTTGAAGGAGAACTTTTCCCTCTGCCTGTTCAACCCAACACCCCAAGCACCCATCTTTCAGGGACAGCAAAAACTTTGATAATCGTAGGAGTAAGCCTTCCATGTGTTGTAATATTATATCTTCTTATAAAACCTACTCTTATAAACGAAAAATCAAATAAACGATCAACAAAATCAAAACCAGCAAGACGAAAACGCCATGGCGACTATTTTGAGTTTGATGAGAATGATTTAACATAATTTTAAGAAACTGCACATCGATCAAGTTTACTTTCATTAATATGAACATTATTTTCACCATTATCTTTTAAAAACCTAGAATAAACTTCATAAATCCATTTTTCACCAGCAAGGAAAGAAGAAAGCTTGTCTTCATTATACCCCAACTTTTCCATTTGTTGTAGAAAATCCCCTTCGGCACTTGTCAGTTTGCGAAAATAACTGCGTTGAGCAAGACCATGTCGCTCTGCAATATCGTTAGACTTGTCACCATCAATGTATTTTTCAATTAAAATTTGAGCATTAACCTTATCACACTTTTTTAAAGCATCACAAATCAAGACCTTAAGATTTATTAAGGTCTTTTTTCGTTCCCCTAAATTAATAAGCTTGTCAGCAATATTAATAACACTGCTCTCAGCAAAATTACTACTGTAAACATAAAAAGATCCCAATGCCTTGGTTTCCACCATTTTATCTATAGAATCGCAAATGCGATCAATATAACGATAAACAGTTAAAGTTGTCTTAGCCCAAATAATATTTTTCATAAATTACCCCTTTTACATGACCGATTATAAATGCTCTAAAAATGCTAAGTCAATATTTACTGCCAACAAATTTTTAATTTTTAAATATTTTTTTACAAAATGTCGATTTTTGACGAAACGCTGACTACAATATATAGTCAAACCCCTATAAAAAACGCAAATTTAGCCTATTTTTATTACTTATTAAATTTTAAGAAATTTAAATTGACTATTGACAAATCAAAAAATGGTGTTATAATGGTGTTATAATTAAAATTTAAGGAGAAAAATTATGAAAAAATTTAAATTAGCAACTTTAGCTTTAGCAGGAGCATTAGCAACCGCACCTTTGCTTTCTGGATGTGGCGGTGAAGATACCTATGATGCCCCAATCAACTATAGTGATTGTACTACCTATGTTGTTATAAAAGAAAGTGACATTTGTTATTCCCTTCATATTGGAACAAATGGATATAAGACTCTTTGCGGAATGCGTGAGCGTAATAATTTTGGTGCTAATATTGGTTCTAAAGGCTATCCAGCCACTTACGACATTAACAATCCAAATACACACATAAAAAACGCTGAATGGTTCTACTATGGTACTATGCCTGTCTCATCAGCATATACATCAGTATGTGAAAGATGTAAAAATTTAATCCCAGACGATGCAACAGAACTTAGATTAGATTAAAAAATCACGATAATTCGTGATTTTTTATTTTAATTTGTTAATTTACTTGCAATAATTATAAAAATATGTTATTATATCAAAGCAATAAAAAAATATAAAAATTCTTCAACAAATTCCTTATGCCGGTGTGGTGAAATGGCAGACGCGCGGGACTCAAAATCCCGTGTCCGCGAGGACGTGTCGGTTCGACCCCGACCACCGGCACCATTCGAAAAACAGGTTTAGTTCTATACTAAATCTGTTTTTTATATATAATTGTATCCTTTTAGGTCGTCGCGGAGCGCCGTCCGGAGCAAAATCATAGATTTTACTCGGCTTGGGCTAAAAACTTGCTACAGGCAACTTTTCTTTACGTGTTACCCCACCGGCACCATTAAAAAAAACACCTACTAATTTTTGTACAATTAAGAATTTTAAAAAAGCCTAGCAAAATGCTAGGTTTATTTTATATTTAATAATTGCAAAAGTAAATTATTTCACACCGATATTTTTCAAAACCTTTTCATAAGTCTGCAAGGCAACTTTACGGGCTTTTTCTGCACCCGTTCTCAAAATTTCATCAACTTCTTCTTTGTGCGACATATAATAATTAAATTTATCACGCATTGGTGAAAGTTTTGCATTAACTACACGGAAAAGCTCTTTTTTTGCATCTCCCCAACCCATGCCTGTTTTGAGGTCATTCACATATTTTTGATAATCTTCATCACTGGCAAAAATTTTATAAAGTGTTGCAAGAGTACAATCTGGATCTTTAGGCTCTCCTGGTAAACGACTATCTGTGATAATTTTATTGATAGATTTTTGTAGCGTTTTTTCGTCAGTAAAAAGTTGAATTTGATTGTTATAACTCTTGCTCATCTTTCTACCATCCAATCCAACAAGTGTGCATGTGTCCTTTTCAATATATTCTTCTGGCATAACAAAAGTTTTGCCATATTTTTTATTAAAACTTTCTGCAATATCACGAGCAATCTCGATATGTTGTTTTTGATCTAATCCAACAGGAACAAGATTTGCATCAAATAATAAAATATCTGCTGACATCAAAATAGGATAATTATATAAACCCATATTCACACCGCTATCAACGTCAACCCCATTTGCTATATTTTCTTCAACCTTAGCTTTATATGCATGAGCCCTGTTCATTAACCCCTTTGGCGTCACATTAGAAAGTATCCAATTTAAATGAAAAATCTCAGGCACATCAGTTTGACGATAAAAAACAACCTTGTTTGGGTCAAGACCACACGCAAGCCATGTGCAGGCAATATTATATGAATATTCTTTCATTTCCTCAGCAGATTTTAAGGTTGTTAATGCATGATTGTCAGCAATAAAATAAAAATATTCAAATTCGGCACTTTGACTTAATTCAATAGCAGGTTTGATAGCACCAAAATAATTGCCTAGATGTGCATAGCCAGTTGGTTTAATACCAGTTAAAATTCTCTTTTTCATTAAAAACTCCTTAAAACTTTTATATCACCAAATTATTAAAAAGTCAAATAAAAGTGTAAAAAAGGTGTTTTTTCACACCTTAAACTTGAGAATTTCCAATCAGCTCAAAATTAACAGTTAAATTATAACCATTCTCTGGAAAAGTTAAATAAATAAACCCGTTGCTCTCAGCTGAAAGCATGTAGTTATTAAGTTCTCTTTCAAGCTTAACGCCTTCTGGAACAATAATATTAATTTCCTTGTAATTAAATGGAATAGTTTTTGCCATGTTAACAAATAGTTCTAATACAAATATAGCATTTTTATCTATATAAAGTATTTCATTTTCAAATTTACAATTTTGAACTGGAGTTATTGTATAATACAAAGATTTTATCACAATATCTGGTTCGTCACTTAATCCCGGAATTATTTCACCATTTCCACTTTCATTATTATCGTTATTAGAATTTGTGTTATCATTGTTTTCTTTTTCAATAACTTTTATTTGAGCAAATGCCGCAAAACTAGATTCACCATATATAACTGTTGCATTTAATAATGTGACACCTACCTTCTTAGCAATTACTAGATTATTATTTACAACTGCAATATTTTCGTCAGTAATTGAAAATTTCACAGTTGCATTATTTACACTCAAATTATACTTTATTGCACACTCATTATCAACTTCAACAACAATATCTTCAATTTGAATTGGAACAATACTACTGCCATTTGTTGGTTTGAATGTAAAATAAAAGATAAGTGTTAAAACACCAGCAAAAACTATAATCAAACTGCATAATGCCGTCAATAATTTGTGCAACTTTGTCATGGTTATATTTTAGTCGAAAAAGGTCGACAAAGTAAAGCAAAATAATTAATTTTTAGCATCCATTTGCAAAAATTTTCTAAAACGCCTTAAAACTTTACAAAGTTGCGTATTTTAAATTATTGTACCTGTTCCACCCTTGAAATAAACGCTTGGCACTTTTCCAATAATCATACTTTCGCAAACAACAACTTCAAGTGCAGTAGTAAAATTACGCGTGCTTGAAGGCAAAATCATGCCAACATTGGCAGATATTTTAAAGTTAAGTGTATGTCGAGTTTGATTTATTCCTGCATTTTCAAATTTAGAATTAAACTCTGTATTAACCGTTCCCACAGGTACAAGTTTAAGGTCAATCATAGGTCCAAGCCCAAACAAAAATGGAATGCCAGTAAAAGTTCCTAATGCAATTTGAATACCTTCTTTACCCAACCCATCCATCTCAAGTTGAACAAGCTCTGTCACCCTTCTAACAAGTTTGTTTATCTCAATTGTGTCGGTCTGAATCAAAGAAATTTCATTTTCCTTGGTATACGAAATATGAACAAGGTCATCGTAAGTTAAATTCTTTTCATTCATAGCTATAGAAACAGACTGCGAAATGCAAGTTGTTGAAAGAGATCGTATTTTCTCTTCGCTAAGAGAACATATGATTGGACTTACAACATAAAAGTAATAAAAAATAAAAGCCAAAATTAAAGCAACTATCACAACAACTGCAATCTTAAATTTTGACTTTCTACTTCTCTTCTTTTTTTTGTATTTACATGCATTTTGATACATATATAAATATATATGTTAAAATATCGAATTGCTTTACAATATTTTTAATTTTTGTATATTTTGTACCTATTATGCAATGCATAATACTAAATATAGTTTAATTTTTAGTTCTACTTCTAAAAATTAGAGCAAATATAAAGGCAAAAAATACCGCTGCTGCAATACCTCCTGCTGTAGCTTCTAGCCCGCCAGTAAATATTCCAATAACACCTCTAGACTTAACCGCACCTATCACGCCTTTAGCAAGCGAAGCACCAAAACCTATAATAGGAACATTTATTCCCGCTCTTGCAAATCCAGAGATATAATCATATACTCCTATCGCCTGTAAAAATACACCCACAAGTTCAAAAAGAACTAAAATTCTAGCAGAAGTAATATTTGTTTTTATGATAAGAATTTCACCTATCATACATATAGCCCCGCCTATAAGAAAAACCCATAAATAATACATTATTTTTTCACCCCCTCAACGACTACAGCATGGCAAACTCCAGGGATTGTATCTCCTTGTTGTGTTGCTGTTGTCGAAAGCAAAGCGCCTGTTGGCATAAATAAAACTCGCTTATATTCACCTTCTCTTAATTTTTTCATAATAAAAGAATTAAATACTGTTGCACTACATCCACATCCTGAACCACCGCATAAAGTTGCCTGTTCACGGGTGAAATACATTTGCCCACAATCATTATAATTTAATCCAAGCTTAATACCTTTATCTTCCATCAAATCTATCAATATTTCGCTTCCAAGTTTTCCAAGATCTCCAGTCACTATAAGGTCGTAATCGTCTGGGGTTGTTTTTGTGTCGCGAAAATGAGAAAGCATGGTATCCATTGCTGCTGGTGCCATTGCAGCCCCCATATCGTTAACATCATTAACTCCCCAATCTATAACCTTGCCAAATGTTGCACTTGCAATAGTAGGCCCTATACCCTTTTTAGAAAGCACACATGCACCCGCACCAGTCACAGTCCATTGTGATGTTGGAGGCCGCTGATTTCCCAGTTCAAGAGGAAACCTGAATTGTCGTTCGGCTGTTGAAAAGTGTGAAGCAGTCGAACATACAATATTGTCAAAATGTCCCCCTTCTATTAAACTTGCACCAATTGCTAAACTTTCACTCATTGTCGAACAAGCCCCAAACAAACCAAGATATGCAAAGTTAAATTGTCTTGCAGCATAGGAAGAACTTATAATTTGATTTAATAAGTCACCTCCAAGCATCAAATCAACACTTGAGGGTTTGATTTTTGCCGACTGAATAGCACCTGTTATTGCTTGTTCAATCATTTTACGCTCTGCTTTTTCATAACTGTCCTCACCAAAGCTATCGTCTTTCATAATATAGTCAAAATACTTACCAAAATTCCCTTCGCCTTCCTTTGGCCCTACAATTGAATAACTGCCAGTTATAATAGGTTTATTTTTAAATATAACAGTTTGCATATTTGCCATATTTTCTCCTTAAATAAAAATATAAATTAGCCCAACAAGCATACTAGCAACAATTCCAAATACAATAACTGGGCCTGCTATTGTGAACATTTTGACGCAAATTCCATAGATTATTCCTTCATGCTTAAACTCTAAGGCAGGACTTGTTATCGAATTAGAAAAGCCTGTGATTGGCACAATCGACCCTCCACCAGCAAACTTACCAAGTTTATCATACACACCAATTCCAGTAAGAAATGAGGCAAGAAAAATTAAAACTATCAAAGTTAATCCCCACGCAGTTTGCTCTGCCATATTAGGGAACCATAAAAGCAATAAGTCATTTATTCCTTGACCTAAACAACAAATAAGCCCACCAATCCAAAACGAATTAAAAAGACTTGGCCAAGCCCTAGTTTTAGGGATTTTGGCTTGAACATATTTGTTATAGGCCTCATTGCGTTTTTTCTCATCCATAATCTAATACCTCTTATTGCAATTTTATTGCCCAAAAACTAAAAATTAAACATCACTCATGTATATTTTATCTCATATAGCACAACCTAAATTAAAAATGGAGGAATTATGAAAAAGTTAGTTTTATGTTCAATTTGTTCTCTAGTAGCTTTAACGATGGTTGGCTGTTCTGGCTCTAGCACAGACAGTGCTATAAAAGATTTAAATAAACAACTTTCAAGAGTTGAAACTTCGATAACTGAAATAAACAAACAAGACTTATCATCCTTGCAACTAAACACATTTTATTCAAATGGCTTTTCTAATAACTTAAATAATGAATACTATGGCATTCAACGCAATAACACTATCCCCATGACTTCTAAGTCGCTTATGTATGCTAAAAGTAAAGTTGCAAATGACCTCAACCTTCAAAATAGTTTATCAAACTTGATTAATAATAATATAGATAGCATTCAAGCTTCAATAAAAAACAATAAAACTAAGTATAACAAAAATCAAATTAAAGCACTAAACTCTTTGGTTGGGCAACTTAGCAGTACAATATCAAAAGTTAATGTAAGTAAAGATGAAGTGAATAGCGGTCTTAAAACAATTAAATATAATCAAAATGTTAATCATACTTCACTTGACCAATTAAATGCAGGCTACAATAGTGTTAGTAATGTTCTTGAAACTAGAAAGGCATATTTTTATAACATCTTAAACACCCTTTCGCAAATCCAAGGAATTGTAGGGAATAATGAAAATTGTGACAACTGTGATAATTCTCAAAATCAAACAACACCTAATACTCAAACACAAAATAATGAAGAAAATCAAGAAAATCAAAATAATGCAAGACGGAATATCAATATACCAGACAACTTTAATGCCAATAATCAAACTTCAACGGAAACCCTTCCTCCTCGCATTATAGATAACACAAATGGTAATTTTGCAAATAATCCATACTATAGATATAATTATAATAATGGTTATTATGGCAATAATTACGCTTACAATGGCTACGGAATGTACGGCTACGGAAACACAATGATAAACCCTTCTAGAAACACCGACACGTATAGACCTTTTAGAGTAAATATAGACACATATAGATTTAATCCAAACAATAAAATCTATAATGGATTTTATGGCGGAAATATGGTAGCACCAGTTTCAAAGATAAATGAAGAGGAAATTCCTACTCAACAATCAGCAGAAGTTCAAGAAAAAAAGGATGAGATCCGTAAGAAAAAATCAGTTGAATTTGATAAATCACTTCAATCAAAACCTGACGCTAAAAAATTAATGGATCAAAACAAAAATATGAACAATATTAGAAAATTATTAAAAAAAGCAGAAGGCAATTCTTTTAGCGTAAATGATAAAGAGGTTAACCCTATAGACAAAATAACATACGACAATGAAGAAGCCCCTAAAAAAGTAAGATTAAATGAAACAAGTGAGAAAACTTCTTTCTCAAAACCAATCAAAACTAACCATCATATGAATTAATTGACATATGAGCATAAAAAATACACCTACAAAGGTGTATTTTTTATTTATAGTTAACAATTTTTAAGATAACTTCGCCTTTAAATTTTCCAGTATCTTATTTTCAAGCCGAGAAACTTGAACCTGAGATATATTCAACTCTTTGGCAATCTCGCTTTGAGTTTTGTCAAAGTAATATCTAAGCATGATAATTTTTCTATCACGCTCATCTAGACGCTTGATTACGTCTTTTAATGCCAAATTATCAAGCATAACCTCACCTTCATTAACTTCACCTTCAACTCGGTCAATGATAGACAAATTTTCACTGTCATCATCTATAGGGCTATATAACGACACAGGCATACGTGCTGAGTCCATTGCTAAAACAATCTCTTGCTCATCAACATTAAAATGATTTGCTATTTGCTCAATAGTTGGCTTATCTTGATTTTCTCCCATGTAGGAATTTACATATTTGTTTATTTGTAAATTAAGTGACTTCAACGCTCTAGAAACTTTTATTGCACCATCATCTCGCATAAATCTTTTTATTTCACCTATAACCATAGGTACACAATAGGTTGAAAACTTAACATTAAAATCGCTATTAAAATTATTGATAGCTTTCAAAAAACCAATGCAACCTATTTGATAAAGGTCATCATATTCTATACCCTTATCTTTAAATCGCTTGATTATGCTTTTAATAAGTGGTGAATTTGTTTGTATAAGTTTGGTTTTGGCATCTTGGTCACCTTGTTGTGCCTTTTGAACAAGCACTAAAGTTTCTTCTGCCATCTCCATTAGCCACCAACCACTTGCTTCTCTTGTTCAATCCTCTTTGTTAATGTAACTGTTGTCCCCTTCCCTTGGTTCTTGCAAACTTCAACCTTGTCCATAAACCCTTCCATAACAGTAAACCCCATACCGCTACGTTCATCATTTGCTCTAGTAGTAAAAAATGGTTGACGCGCTTGCTCAATGTCTTTAATGCCGACTCCTTCATCACTAATCTTAATAGTTATATCACCACCATCAATCTCACAACTAAGAGTTATTTCACCTGGTTTGTTTTTAGGATAAGCATGAACAACGCAATTAGTCACCGCCTCAGAAACAGCGGTTTTTATATCTGATAATTGGTCAACCGTTGGATTTAATTGCAAACAAAAAGAAGCAACACAAACTCTTGCAAACCCTTCATTTATAGATAAAGATTTAAATTTAACTTCCATATAATTTTTCATAACTTCTCCTTTTAAACAATCTTGGGCATAATTTCATAAAGCCCTGTCATTTTAAAAATCTTTTCAGCGTGGCTAGATGGATTGCAAATATAAATTGGAATATGCCTATCTTTCATTTTTTTATATCTTCCTATCAACACACCAATTCCAGTTGAGTCCATAAATTCAAGTTCACTTAAATCTATTATTATTTGATTAAAATTTCCACCGCTAAACGCCTCATCAAGTTCTATCTTTGTATGTGTTGCACTATGTTCATCAAGTTCCCCACATAAAAGTACATACATAGTGTTGTTATACACTTTGCTTTTAATAACCATACCTTTTTCTCCTTTTCACACCCAGTTTAACACCATTAAACTTGAAAATTTTACACAGTCTTGCCGAAAAAAGAGTAAAAAAAAAGAATAAGTGCGTTTTCACTTATTCTTTCAATCTTATTCTTTTCTTTAAAAGAAAAGAGCTCCAGATGTTCCACGATTAAAAATAAAATCAAACAGTTATAATTGAACTTACATATTGCTAATAATTTCATCCGCAAGATTATTTGCCTCTTTAAATTCATAAGGCAAAAATTCTTTAACACCCATCACGGTTTCGTAAACTTCGCGATCAGCCAAAGGCATTTTACTAAAATCACCTCTCAATAATTTGGACTTTGCCAAAGCTAAACTACCTGCTTCAACAAATTGTTCGCTATAAACAGTATCTGCATTTTTGCCTGTATAAATTTTAACAAGTTTTTCCAAAACTGCTTGATGCCTCTTCCATCCCTCAATTGCTGCGATTTGTAAATCATCTTCAATCATACAAGCACCTTGCAAGCAAGGCTTTAATAATGCGCCCAAACTTGGTCTTTCAGCCAAAGAATATGCACAACCATTTGGAGTTAACAGTTTGCACTGTGAACTAGCCGAAAATAAATCAACAATTTCTTTATCTACACTTCTTGCCTTTAAAATTAAGATCTTTTCTAAACTTTTTCTACCATTAACAAAACAACTATGCAAAACTGTTTTTATAGAAATATTCCCCTCGTCAAGTTTTGCCTTTAAATCCATTAATTTAAAAGTTGAGAAATCTTCAACTAAATAACCACAGCCACTTTTCTTACAACAAGCACCACCACATCTAGCACAAATTGATTTATCTTCAATCTTTTCTTCCATTTTTATCTCCTTAATGTAGATTAACACATTATTCACTACATGTCAATATGGAAAATAAAAAAAACATAACAAAAGCCTTTTGCAAATATTACAAAAGGCTTTTGTTAAAGTTTTTTTGCTTCTTTTCTATAAAGACAAGAAGATTAAAGTTAAACTCTTGCTATTGGCATAAGTAAAATTCCGCCATTAATGCAAGAAGCAATAATAAGCCAGATTGCAGCAATGAAAACAAGTGTGTAGATAACTCTTGCAATGATAGACATTCTAAAACAGCACCATAAAACAAGGTTGAAACCAAATAAACCCATAAGTCCCCAGTTTAATGCACCTATTAAAACAAGAATCAAAGCAATATAGTTTACAACTATCATATAAAATGCACCTCCTATCTCTAGAATGTGCATTTAACAAATTTTTATTCTAAATTAACCTTGTTTACCTTGTGATTGACGAATCATATCTTCAACAACAATATCATGGATTTCACCTAAACTAGCACAATACTCCAAAACCTCCCAAGGCTTGTTTGTATGAAAATGAATTTTAATAAGTTCTTCATCTCCCACAGCGATCAAACAATCCCCCTCAAAATGAGAAAAGAAATAATCTCTAATTTTATCTTCATTCAATCCATGCCCCTCAATTAAAAGTTGAGTGTCAAATCTAAATTCGATAATTTCATCTTCTTCCATAACTTTCTCCTTTGTTTAATATATTCAAGCAAATAAACTTAGTATGTATAAATTTCAATACCTAAATATAAAAAATATATTATTTATTACATAAAAAGATTAAATAGATTTTAAAAATACTATTCAAACATTTTACTTTTACATTTTAGCATAAATTAAATTTTTAATCAACAAATATTTAAATAAAATTAATTGGTGTTTTTACAACTTATAAAAATATGACAAATTGTAAACAAAATGGCAAATATTATAAGAGGAATATACGCCAAAATAACACCACTAATCAAAAATATTAAACTAGGAAGTATAGACAACAACAATGATTTATAAATACTGCTTTTATTCCAAAATACAATCCATGCAAAATAATAAAATACAATAAGAAATCCATTTACTAATAAATAAACTATAAAAGCATTTGCAAACCAAAAATTGAAATAGGTAAAAGGAATATTAAAAATCATAAGTATCATACAACTATATCTAGCAATTTGTTCTAATATTTCTACAAAAACATTTTTATATAAATTTTTATACTTATCATTTTTAAAAGCAAAAAATATATTAGGTATCAACAACAATATAACTGCAACTAAACCATAATAATTAAACCAGTTCATATCCCCCCCCTAAATAAAAAACACCAATAAGGTGTCTGATTATGGTGGGCAGGGATGGATTCGAACCATCGAAGACGAAGTCGACGGATTTACAGTCCGTTGCATTTGGCCGCTCTGCAACCTACCCACGCTCGAATTAAAATTAATCGCTCCAAAGTTTGTTTTCTCAAACTTTTCCGCTTAACATTTTAATTCTCGCTTTTCCCCAAAAATGCTAAAGCATTTTCGTGGACCCCGAGGATTAAAATAAAAGCCCTTAAAATAAGGGGTTAACGATGCTCTATAGAGCATCGTTGAATTCTCTTTTTCAAGAGAATAGGAGGTATATTCTCAACACTCAATAGGGAAGAAAAGTGTTGATATGGAGCTGGTGAAAGGAATCGAACCTTCAACCTGCTGATTACAAGTCAGCTGCTCTACCATTGAGCCACACCAGCATGGTGCCCTAAGGTGGAATCGAACCACCGACACAAGGATTTTCAGTCCTTTGCTCTACCGACTGAGCTATCAGGGCAAGCGTCCTTGCGGACAAATATGGCGACGCGAATGGGGCTCGAACCCACGACCTCCAGCGTGACAGGCTGGCGTTCTAACCAACTGAACTACCGCGCCATATTTAATTTAAGAGTTATGGTGGGCCCTCAGGGACTCGAACCCCGGACCGACCGGTTATGAGCCGGTTGCTCTAACCAACTGCGCTAAAGGCCCATACAATAACTCTACTTGCAAACTTGTATGGTCGGGGTGGAGAGTCTCGAACTCCCGACCTCATGGTCCCAAACCACGCGCTCTACCAACTGAGCCACACCCCGTTGAACAAGTTTGCTAGGTTATTTTATAATAAAAAAGAAGATATGTCAAGGATTTTTTCATTATTTTTGATATTTTTTTAATTTTTTTTAATTTTTTTAAAACAAATACAAAACATTTATGTTATAATCAATTTAGAGTTGAAAATGATTAAAATCTCAAACAAAAATCATGACATTCATGAATACATAGAAAATATTTATTGTTTAGATAACTTTTCTGCTTTTTGCGTAAAAATAAATGATATAGAATACAAGACAGCAGAACATGCCTTTCAAACAATAAAATTTCTTGAAACTGCACCTGATATTGCCAATAAAATTATAACGGCTTCCTCCCCCTTCACTGCTAGAGAACTTGCACAAAAATACAAAAATCTAAGAAGACAAGACTGGAGCAATGTGAAATACAAAATAATGGAAGAAATTTTATTTCAAAAAACAATTCAAAATGAATATGTTAAACAAAAACTTTTAGCAACTGAAAATTTTGAAATAATTGAAGATTGTGGAGAAGATGACGACAAAGATTGGGGCTGCGGTTTAGATGGAAGTGGTCAAAACAACCTTGGAAAAATTTGGATGAATATTCGAGAGAGGATTAAGAAATTATGATAATATTAATTACTGGAGCTTCACATACTGGAAAAACTTATCTCGCACAAAAATTATTAGAAAAATACAAAATGCCCTACCTATCTATTGACCATTTAAAAATGGGACTTATAAGAAGTGGACAAACCACCCTAACACCAGCTGACGATAATAAATTAACCGATTATCTTTGGCCTATCATTCGCGAAATTATTAAAACAGCCATAGAAAACAAGCAAAATCTTATTGTTGAAGGTTGTTATATCCCATTTGATTGGCAAAAGGATTTTTCAAAAGACTATTTAACGGATATTAAATATATTTGTCTTGTATTATCTCAAAATTATATTAAAAACAATTTTCAATCAATAAAAAATTATGCTAATATTATTGAAAAAGGATTAGATGATGAATATTGCACACAAGAAAGTGTTTTAAAGGAAAATCAATTTTATTTAGACAATTGTCAAAAATATAAACTTAATTACATCTTAATTGACAAAAATTATAAAATTAATGAAATTATAAAAAATCTTAATATCTTTCAATAATATCATCCTTATTTTTATAAACGCATTTTTCTGGGACTACCCCTCGTACATTAGACATTGGATAGATAATAGTATCTCTCCCAATAACTGTTCCTGGATTTAATACACTATTGCATCCCACCTCAACATTGTCACCTATAAAGGCTCCAACTTTACGCAGTCCTGTATATATACTTTCGTGTCCATTTTTAATAAATATGGTTGTCTTATTTGATTTTAAATTAGAAGTTATAACCCCCGCCCCCAAATGTGCTTTATATCCCAAAATACTATCCCCCACATAATTAAAGTGAGGAACTTGAACTCCATCAAAAAGTATGGAGTTTTTTATTTCAACTGAATTGCCTATCGTAGCATTTTTACCAACTAAAACATTACCACGAATAAAAGCACAATGCCTAACCTCACTTTCTTCACCTATAATGCATGGACCTTTAAAAAAGGCTGAGGCAGCAACAACTGCACTTTTATGCACCCAAACTTTTGGAGCAATATGTTTATAATCCTGTTTGTTTAATTTCTCTCCCAACTCTTCTACAAAATTGCCAATATCTTTTAAGGCAACCCAAGGATATTCAAGACATCTTAATAAGTTTATTGCTTCTGTGTGAGAAAAATCAAAAAGTTTATATGTTTCAACCATAATTTATATTATGTTTCAATAATTTTTTTTGATAAAAAACTAGTCACAAGACTAGTTCTTAAAATTATCTTTAATGAATTTTAGATTAGATTTTACTCTCTCGGTAGAAATTGGTGTGTAATCGTTATACATAGCACTAACATTAAAACCATTTTTAACACTACCACCAATAGCATGGCTTTGTCCAAACAAATTCATGCATTCTTTTTTGCAATCTTTTGCTTTATATGTCATATAAACTTTTTCAGCCAAAACTTTTTTATCAAGATAAATACCTGATTTATAAACATCAGCAAACCCCATATCCTTAAGTTTAGTTCTAAAGCCCTCAAAATCTCTTCCGTAAACCCATTTTTCATGGTTTCCACAAATTAGATAAATCTTCCCATTAAGTTTTTTAACATTGTTATATTTACCAAAATCACCTAAATGGTAAACAATATCTTTTGGACCAACGAGAGAATTCCAGCGACTTATCAAATCAGCATCCATTTCTTCTACAGATTTAAAAGGAGTAATCTTGGATTTGACCTGTTTTTCATCTGAAAAGTATGTATTTGAAGTAAAATAAACTTGAGGAGGTGCAATAGTATTTTTATTTTTAGTAATTTTTGCTACAAAATCCTGCCAAATAACATTGTTTGGAGCCATATCATAAACATAATTAACTCTTCTTGACATCAAAGTTTTCTTTTGTTCCTTCAAAAGATAATTTACAGGAATAGTTTTTACATCGAATAAATCCTGATTAACAATGTAAGCTATCGGTGCAATATCATAAATTGTTTTAACGCCAAGTCCTTCATTTTCATGATTGATATTTTTTGAAAGTCTAAGAAGATATTTGCCGATATCATTTACAGCAACATTCATTTTAAGTTCATGAGTACTTGTGACAATAAACTTTCCAATATAACTTGGGATAACTGTCAATTCAACACTACTTTTAGCAACAACCTCAAAAGCTTCTTTATCTTTACGATAATTGCTATCATCAAAAGTTTCATGCAAAAGAGTTTTTGTTCCAAGCCAAATAACATGAATGTTTTTTGCTATTGTTGGAGCAAGTTTCAAAGCAATTGCAATATTTGTCAAAACGCCTAAAGCAACAATAGTCACCTTTCCCTTTTTCGCAAGTTCAATAATCTTTGCAACAGCAGGATTAGATTCGCAATAACCATTAGAGTAAAAATCTTCACTCCCCATACAAACAAGCTTAGGATTTTTTATACCCATAAGTCTTAACACACGATTAGCTTCTGCCTTGCTTTCAAGCAAACTATCTTTAGGAGATATATGTTTATAGCCTACAACAAAAGGAGCAAGTGTGATTGCTTTAATATCTAAAACATCATCATTTGCTAAAGCATAACTAAGAGCAAACGAATCGTCAATTTCATTTGCAGTGTCGCTATCAATAATCACCTTAAGTTTGTTATTCATGTCTACACCTCGTTTATATATTTTACAAAATTCAACAAAAAATTCAAAATAAAATTGCGTTATTTTTCAATTAATTTTATATTTTTTATAGATTTAATAAAATAAAAATATCTTTTATTAAAAATATTTTGAATTCTAATGTTTTTATGTTAAAATATAAAAAATAAATCTTGAAATAATGCACTGCTATCTAAGCATACAATAAATTAAGGAGTAAAATAAATGATAAAAATATTAACCGATTCTACTGCATACCTTCCAGAAGATTATGCTAAAAAAAATGACATCAAAGTTATTCCTCTTAGAGTGCTTTTTGATGATGAAGAATTTGATGAAGGTTACCCAGGAAGTTATGATGAATTTTTTGAAAAGTTTACTCGAACAAAAATATTTCCAAAAACAAGCCAACCATCTTTACAAGTTTTTATTGACGAATATAATCGTATTATAGATGAAGGGAATGAAGCAATTGTTTTTACAATTTCCTACACCCTATCTGGAACTTTTAGTGTTGCAAATCTTGCAAAAGCACAATGTAAATGCCCAGAAAAAATTTCTGTTATCGACTCGAAATCTTGCTGTCAGGCAACTTGGGGTTTTGCTATGGAAAGTATAGACATGATAAAAAAAGGTTATTCTCGCCAGCAAATTGAAGAAGAAATTGCTCGCCTACAAGTTAATAGCCAAATCACATTTGTTCCTGACAGTCTTGAATATTTAAAACGCGGTGGAAGAATTGGAAAAGTTAGTGCGGCAGTTGGCTCTTTACTTCAATTAAAACCTATTCTCGCGTTTAAAGAGGGAGTCCTTGGCTGTGCTAAGAAAACTATGGGTATCGCGAAAGCTATTCAGGAGCTAATTTCTATGATACCTCAAAATATAAAACGTCTTTTTGTGATTCATATAGCAAACACTAAGTTTTTTGATATGCTTAAAAAACAACTTGAAGGCAAATTCAAAAATGTACCAACTTATGAAGGAGAAATTGGGCCAGTAGTAGCAGCACATATTGGGCCAGCGATAGGAGTTGCATGGATATGTTAAAAAAAAGTGTTATAATCACAGGTGCTTCTGGCGGAATTGGTATTGCTACAGCTAAATTATTTGCTCAAAACGGCTACAACCTTGCCCTAACCTATAATAAAAATAAAATCAACACCAAAGCATTTTCGGCTTTTAATGTAGATGTAAAAACCTATAAATTAGACATCTCAAACGCAAAACAAGTTGCTAAGGTTTTTGATAATATTTTTAAGGACTTTGAATATGTGGACTGCCTTATTGCCAATGCTGGAATTGCAGAACCAGAAACAATGCTGATTGAAAAAAGTGATGAAGAAATAAAAGGGCTTTTAGACACCAATCTTTTTGGCACAATTATTTGCAATAGAGAGTGTTTAAAATATTTTATAGAAAATAAACATGGAAATATCATAAATATCGCCTCAATTTATGGTGAACAAGGCTCATGTTGCTCTGCTCCATATTCAGCCTCAAAAGCGGGAATTATTGCATTAACACAATCGGTTGCAAAAGAGGTTGGAGGACTTGGTATACGAGTAAATTCGATTTCTCCAGGGAATATTTTAACACCAATGACCGCTTGTTATTCCAAAGAAGATTTGCAAGAACTTCATAAACAAATTCCATTAAATCGAAGTGGACAGCCAGAAGAAATTGCATCAACTGCCCTATTCCTTGCCTCAAACGGTGCTTCATACATAACAGGTGCAAATATATCTGTAAATGGCGGAGCAGTCTTGTTTGAATAATTAAAAAGAAACAAAATGATAAAACAAAATAAATTTGAAAAAATTAGGAAAAAATACGAAAAAAAGATGACAAAAGCCTATCTCAAAAATCAAAAAGACAAGTTTAAAATTTTAAAAACGGAGTTTCGAAAGATTTTTAGAGATTCACAAATGTTTTTAACAAGTGAAGAAGGATGTGCTTTCAATATTAGTTATCGCTTACCTAAGACTAATAAAAAAAAATTTCAAATAATAATTGATCAAGGAGAAATATTCACTGAAGAAGAGATAATAAAACAAGTAGAAGAAGTTCAACCCTACGACTGGCAAGAAGTTTTTGAAATATAAAAGGTGTTTTTAAAACACCTTTTTTAAATTTTGTTCGTTAATTTTAATAATTTCTAAACATTTTTGAATAGTTTCATCCAAAGTTTGATTTGATGAATCAATAATTATAGAATCTTTTGCAGGTTTAAGTGGCGAAACTTCACGATGTTCGTCACGAAAATCCCTCTCTCGTAAATCTCTTAAAACATCTTCATAAGTTGGAGCATTAGGCTTACCTTTCATTTGATCAAAACGCCTCTTTGCTCTAACTTCTTCACTAGCCGTTACAAAAAACTTGTAATCAGCGTTAGGCAAAACTTCAGTGCCAATGTCACGCCCCTCCATAACAACATTGTGAGTTTTTGCAAATTCGCGCTGAATTTCCAACACCTTTTTTCTCAATATAATAAAAGGAGAAACTTTGCCAGCCATAACTGATGTTTCTTCAAGTCGCAGATATGGTGTATAATCAAAACCATTCACATAAACATGTTCAATATCATCTATAAATTCAATTTTTAAATCAATTGAGTTAATAAAATTTTCAATCTTTTCTTGATTAGGCTCGCCCAATCCTCTTTTCATAAATTCACAAGCAAGCCCTCTGTAAATCGCACCTGTATCAAACATGTCAAATCCCAACTTTTTAGCTAATCCTTTTGCTAAAGTGCTTTTCCCACTTCCAACATGCCCGTCAATTGCAATATTAATCATGCTCCCTCCTAAATCAATTTTAGTATAACAAAATTAAATAAGAAATACAAATAATATTGCTAAAAATATATTTATATGCTAAACTAAACATATGAATAAAATTGCATTTCAACCCTATTATAACAAAAATAGTCGCATATTAATTCTCGGTTCTTTTCCAAGTGTAAAAAGTAGAGAAGAAGGCTTTTATTATGGCAATAAAAAAAATAGATTTTGGAAAACCTTGGCACAAACTTTTAACGATCCTCTGCCCATAACTATTGATGAGAAGAAAAAACTGCTTAATAAATATAAAATTGCCCTCTATGATGTTGTCGAATCTTCATCTTTAAAAGGCTCAAGCGACCTTGAACTACAAAAAGATTATACGCTGGTTTCAAATCTCGATAAATTACTTCCACCCTATACAAAGGTAGAAAAAATTTTATGTAATGGAAAACTTGCTTACAATTTGACTATAGAAAATTTTGATTTTAATATTCCCGTTAAATATATGCAATCAACAAGCCCTGTCAATCCACGTTATCGCTTCGAAGATTGGCAAAAAGAACTTAATTTTTTAAAATAATGCATGCCGAAACTTATCATATAACACCAAAATAGAACATGCTTCTTGTAATATTTTGTAGAATAATGTCAAATGATGGAATAAATTTACAAATTAAAGCCTTATTTTAAAAAATATTTTATAAAACATGCTTGCCATCATTTACCAAATTTCGACAAAGTTCTCAAATAAAAAAGTTTAGATTAAGAGCTATATGTTTTGAAACTAGCGAAATAATTTGTTTAACTGAAATAACAGTGTATGCATTATGCAAAAATCATTTTTGTCTTAAAAAAAACAAAAATAATTTTTAATTAAAATAGATAAAAAAACATTAATGTGCTATAATGTTTTAGATTAGGAGTAATTTATGTTAATAAATGAATTAAACAAGTTGTTTTGTGGTAGAGAAATAAAATATGTTTTAAATCGTATTGCCAAAACAGATGATAAACGCATGTGTTTGAATAAAGATATTATGAATACTTATAGATGTTATTTTGAAAAAATAATCTTGTTAAGTTTTGTTATAGAAATTGCCCCTTGTGAATTGAAAGAAATATTTGAAGATTCTGAGTCTTATTTATTGAAAAAAATTACAGCAAGATTGCAAATTAAAAATATTGACAATCATAGGGACAGAATTGAAGAATATTTTAATGGCGTTTTGGGCAACAAGCAAATTATATTTCATGGTACAACTTCTTATATGAGAAAATTTTTTACTAATAATTTAAGCACCTCTTACTTTAATAAAGATGAATGTGAAATTATAGATAAAATCTATCGTAATCATGGCATTTATAATATTTTTGAAGCAGGCCTACGCGATTTCAATGAGAAAAATTTCTTTATTACCACATCTCCAGGCAGAGCATGCTTTTATGCTTTACAATCTCCTGAATATTTTGCTCGTTTTGCATCAAGGTCAGATTATTATAAGCAAGACCTCTATAAATATGATAGGATAGCATATTATAGAAAAGATTATAATGCGTGCTACAAAAATATAAAGAAAGAGATGAATGAATTTGGGTTCAACAAGCAAGAAAAGCACGTTATTTTAAAAAATTTTAGCTCAATGTGGGATAATGTGGTATATAAAGATATAAAAAACATAATTTTCTTTAAAGAAATTGAAGAAAATAATATGCAACATTTTAACAATAATGAAAGCCTTATTGAAATGCTTTTGAAATATTTTCCTAAAGTTAATTTTACATATGAGTTCAATAAATTTAAAGATAATGTTAAAGAAATTGTATTGCCAGAAGTAAAAGTTTTTTTGAGACGTCAAAAACCAATTTCTAATCAAAAATTTATAATTTTAGACAATAAAAAATATATACCAGATTTTTATGTTGATTGCAAATATTCTCATCATAATTACTATGTTTTTAATAATGACAAGTCTCCATTGTTACAAATTAATAAAGAAATACAGCTTAATGAATTTTCTACTTTGATAAACTTAGTAAATGAAGCAAAAGCAAACACCATCCGTGCAAAAAAATTTTTCAAACAAGATTCCTTACCCAAAGTGAGTGATGTTATAATTTACTATAAACAAAAATTTGAAAAGAAATTAAAAGAATTAGAACAAGAACAAAATCTTGATACGCAGTGTATAATAGTAAATGATATTTGTGAAAATGTAGGATTAAAATATGTAGTAAGCTTAAAATATAACAAGTACTTTAAGGATATAAATCAATGGAACATTTACCAATATAGAAAATATTTGGGGATAAGATTGTTTGAATATTATGAGGGAATCCCTGTTGTTACACGTGAAAAAATAAACAAACTTATAGGTCTGTATAGAAAAATTTTAAATTCTAAAAGTTTTGTTTTAAATGAAGATATTCCCCTTAAAATATTTAACAACGAGATTGATACTATAAAGTAATGCTATTACAGAATTAATTATTATTAAAATTAGGCACTTAGGCGTGTGCTTGTCTTATACAAGTGGCGTCGCTTCGCTCCGCCATACAAGCACACGCCTATAACTCAATTTTGTTGCAAAAAGAGCGGTTGCTGGCAGAGCGTAACGCAACCCGCTCTTTTTGCTTTTTGTTTTCTTCTCTCTATTATTCTAGTGTAAACGAATATTCTTTGTTGTCAAGGTTAAAGTGTATGCTGTTAGCAACCTTGACAACGGCAGAGATATTCGTTTTTTTGCTGATTAAGAGAGAGTAAGGGTAAAAAGAAACTTAAGCCTTCTTGGTTTAGGTTTTTCTTGTTATTCTGCTAGTTTCAAAAGTAAGCAACTAAAACCTAAACTTTTTTATTTACCCTTCACTAAACCCAAGCGTATTTTTTAAAT